>DIGC01000110.1:0-2595 GCA_002419445.1 Caryophanales bacterium UBA5732 | reverse complement strand
CCTTCGTTTCTGAATAATCTACCGATTTCATAAACGCCGTCAAAACCACCGATTATACATCTTTTTAAATGTAATTCAGTGGCGATTCTTAAGTAAAAAGGCATATTAAGCGTATTATGATGAGTGATAAATGGTCTAGCGTTAGCTCCACCAAGAACTGGTTGTAATACTGGAGTTTCAACTTCGATATAACCTAGATTATCCAAATAATCACGCATTTCCTTAATTATTTTAGATCTCTTGATAAAAGTGTCGCGGCTTTCTTGATTCATAATCAAATCAACATAACGACGACGATAAATTTCTTCTTTATCGGTTAATCCATGGAATTTTTCTGGAAGCGGTCTTAATGCTTTAGTTAAATGCAAATAATGATCAACTTTTAGTGATAACTCACCGGTGTTAGTAATCATCGCTGTGCCGGTAACGCCGATAATATCGCCGATATCGCCTTTTTTAAAGATTTCATAGGCATCTTCACCAATTGCGTCAACTTTGATATATAACTGTAATAAACCGTATTGGTCGCCGATATGAACGAATCCAGCTTTTCCTTTAACTCTTCGAGTCATGATTCTTCCGGCTATTTTAACAGATTTTGGGTTTTCTAATTCATGCAATTCTTCTTTAGTATACATCGAAAATTCTTCTTTAAAGGTCTTAGTATTATGACTACGGTCAAAACGAGACCCAAAAGGATCTATTCCCATTTCCTTTAAACTTTGAGTTTTCTCTCTTCTTACTATTTCTTGTTCAGTCAACTTGATTTCCATATATTTTTACCCTTCCGTATATTCACCGGCAGCTTTGAGCAATTCGAGATTCTCATACATGACGGTAATGTAATTTTTTCCTAAGTTAATATCTTCATTGGTTATTGATTGTAAAATATCAAATTCTACTTTTATTGGCGATAATCCTAATAATTCCAATTCACTAAAAACAGCGTTTGATAAAGGAGAAGTAGTATATTTTTGGTAGATTATATATCTGATACCATGAAATACAGCTTCTGCCACAACTTCCTCTTTTTGAAGAGAAGTAAATTGATCGGTTTCTTCATGATATCCAGGTGATATAGGCATGACTTGCAAATTGTAATCATGACTTAAGTAACCGTATAAATTGGTTGAAGTCATCACCGGTTTCGTTAGTCTATTGATAGCTTCTAAATAATCATTGTGAAGATCTTCCAATTTACTTACAAGACCCAGGTAATTAGCTGATAAGATTTCTTCTACACCAGGATAAGCAATCAATAGTTTATCATAAATCAGTTCTGACACTTCTAATACTTTAAGCGGTGATATCCAAAAATGCGGGTCTACTCCTAAAGCGGTTGTATTTAACGCTTCTAAACTTTCTGTCTCTTCGTGATCATGGTCGTGAATGACACCGGGAATAAATTCGATATAAGTAGTTTCTTGTTCGATCTTGATTAATTCGACATCCTTATTACTAAAAATACTGTCAATTTGATAATCGATGTAATAGTCGTAATTAGCGCCTACATAAAATATATATGTCGCTTCCGTCATCGCGATAATTTCTTTTGGTGACCAGTCTACCGAACCTTGATGAGAAGTCACTCCCGGAACGATGCCCACTGTATACGCTGTATCTTTTAAAATTTCTTCAGCAGCGTACTGTAAAGGGTAAACTGTCACATAGATATCATGCGCTTGAGTTCCTGTACCGCACGCAACCGCAAATAACATTGATATTATAATAAAAAATGATAATAATATTTTTTTCATGTCATCACTCCATTCAATAATTATAACTAAATATCATGTGCAAATCAATCAGTATCAGTGATTATTTCGTACATCGCATCAGCGTCGTCTTTTTTTGCATATAAAGGTGTCTCTAAAACTCTCACGGTAAGTTCTTTACCACCATAAGAAATAGTCAAAACATCGTTTTCTTTCACGTCGGTACCCGGTTTCGCAACCCGGCCATTGATTAAGATACGAGAGTTTTTACTTACTTCTTTAGCGATGGTTCTTCTTTTAAAAATTCTTGAAACTTTTAAATATTTATCTAGTCTCATATTAACTCCCTAAAAATTGAAGGGATACGTTAAAGTATCCCATCTTTTTTGTCTTTAAAGTTCTGTCTTTTCGTCTTTTTGAGGGGCAGTTTCTATTTCTTCGGCCGTAGTTTCTTCGACCTTAGTTTCTTCAACTTTTGTTTCTTCAGGTTTTGTTACTGCATTAAATTCATTCGCTAAAACATCATCCCATCGAGATAAACGATTAGTTTCAAGAATTTCATCGATATCTTCTTTGGTTAAAGTTTCAACTTCTAATAAGTAATGAGCGATTGTTTTTAATAATTCGATGTTAGTTTCGATAATTGTTTTTGCTTTATCGTAACAATTATGGATAATTCCGCGAACCTCAGCGTCAATTTCCGTTGCGATTTGTTCGGAGAAATTCTTAGATTTACCGTAATCTCTGCCCAAGAACACTGTATCACTGTCTTTTTCATAAGTGATTGGTCCTAATCTGTCACTCATACCATATTCGGTAATCATTGATCTGGCAATAGCAGTAGAACGTTGTAAATCGTTATGTCCGCCAGTAGAGATTT
>DIGC01000042.1 GCA_002419445.1 Caryophanales bacterium UBA5732 | reverse complement strand
GAGACAGAAGTGGTAGCATTATCATAATACTTATTACCTCTTGACGAATTAACACTTGGATTAGCGGGTTTTAAGTTCTGTAAATCAGATCCTACACCAATAGTAGAATTTTCAACACTAACTCCAAGTAAAGATTGAGGCCAGACATGTTCTCTATTCCAAGTAATGCCATCATCCCAAGTTCCGCTAACAGACGTGCCAAGATATACTAAAATTACGTTATTCGGATTATTTGGATCTCGATCAGTTTCATCCAAAATATATCTAGCATCTCCGTATGAAATACCAACAAAACCAGCATTAATAATATCTCTCAATTCTAAAAATAAAGCATTGCCAGTTAATCCTTGGGCACTTAAATAATAAGCTTCAGTAATTTCTAAACCTTCATAAGGTAATATAGTAACAAAAAAACTATCTTGGAACTCACTATAAGTAACTGTAACTTCAATTTCACCTTCAACCAAAGAACTAAACCCGCTTATTGTGTACATACTCTTACTTAAAGTCAAGTATTGTCCACTAGCTCTTTTAATGATTACCGTAATTGAATCGACATCAAAAACTTCATTAAATTGATATTCAGTTTTTCTAACTTCAGTAACTTCAATACCGATATAACCATTTTCCGTAGTGGCTGTTGTTTCTTCAGAAATTGTGATCGTTGTAATTTCCGTAGTAGGAACTTCAGTAGTAGGAATTGCTGTTGTCGGCGAAACCGTAGTCGGAGTTTCAGTCGTTGGAGCTAAGGTAGTCGGAGTGTTTGTGGTTTGTTGAGTTTCTAGAGTAGTAGTATTAGTATCGCAACCAACAGTCAAACCAAATACAAATATTAGTAATGTAAAAATAATTAATCTCTTTAATTTAATCATATATTTAAACCTCTCAATTTTATTTGCTCAATTATTATAACATAATCTAACAACAATTTAAAGAATAATAATACTTAACAAAAATTAGTAGTCATATGAATAGATATTAGTAAACATTTATGATAAAATGTAATGTTAAAACTTTAGTTAGGGGGATATTATGGAAAGAGAAATCTATAGTTTAATACAACAGTATGACTCGATAGTTATTGCTAGACACAAAAACCCAGATTTGGATGCTTATGGTTCACAATTTGGATTATATTACGCTTTAAAAGAGAAGTATCCAAATAAAAAAATCTACGCAATTGGCGATACTAATTCACAAAACTACTTTCAAGATTTAGACGTAGTGGATATAGATACAAAAAAAGCGTCTTTAGTATTTGTGCTAGATACCGTAGCTTCCCAAATGTTAAATGAAGAAGACTACATTCATCACGCTAAATTAGTGTTTGTGGACCACCATCAAAACTATCTCGAAATTGATTCAGATTACTACATTAGAGATACTGACGCTTCATCAACTTCGGAAATGATTGCTAACCTACTAATAAGTTTTGGCATAGAAATTACATATGATAGCGCTAGAGCTTTATATATGGGTATTATTGGTGATACAGGTAGGTTCTTATACAGCTCCACTACCTCTAAAACCTTATTAACCGCAGCTAAACTTTTAGATGCGAATATAAAAACTCAAGAAATTCATGATCTTATATATTTAGAATCATTTGAAAGTAAGAAAATAAAAAATATCTTTTTCAACGATATCCAATTTACCAAGAAAAATGTCGCTTATAGAAAAAATACACAAGAATTTCTTGATAAATATAATTTAGACGCTAATTATGTGAGCAGAGGTTTGATAAGCCAAATGTCAGGGATAAAAGAAGTTCCGATTTGGGTAAACTTTACTTATGACAAAACTGATAATAAAATAATATGTGAGTTACGCTCACGTGAATATCAAGTATTAGAAATAGCTAAAAAGTATGGTGGCGGTGGCCACTTATATGCATGTGGTTGTTCAGTAGATACTTGGGAAGAAACTGATGAAATAATAAAAGATTTAAATAGAATGGTGAAGAGGTGAATATTATGATTCAAGAACAAATATTAGAGAAAATTAAAGAGTTTAACCGGATTATTATCCATATGCATATTAGACCTGATGGTGATTGTTATGGCGCGGGATTTGGATTAAAAAATATTTTAAAAGAAAGCTTTCCGGAAAAAGAAGTATATGTTGTTGGTGAAAAAGCTGAATATGTTGATTTTGTCGGTACACCAGATATTATTGACGATGAATTATTTAAAGATGCATTATCAATAGTTGTAGATACAGCCTCGGAAGAAAGAGTTTCTGATCAAAGGTTTAAATTAGCGAAATTCGTTATTAAAATTGATCATCATATACCGGTAGTTGATTATGGCGATTTAATTTATGTGGATATAACAAGACCGGCAACTGCTCAAATCATTCTAGAGTTCTTTTTAAGATTTCAAGAAGAACTAAAGATAAATATGGCAGCGGCTACTGCACTTTATACGGGTATTGTCACTGATACTGGTAGATTTAGATTTAGATCAGTTACCGGAGATACTTTTATCGCAGTTGCTCATTTACTAAATTACGGTTTAGATTTTGTTGATATATTGAGTAGATTAAGTGTAAAGTCAGAAAATTTAATGAAATTACAAGGTTATGTGTTGCTTAACTTTCAAAAAACTGAAAATGGCGTTGCTTATATTAAGATGACACCGGATGTCATTGAAAAGTTTGACGTCAGTTTAGAAGAAGCAACTTCTCTTGTAAACGAACTTTCTACTTTAGAAGATTGTCCAGTTTGGATCTTATTCGCTGAGTATGAAAATAATATTGTTAGAGCTAGACTTAGATCAAAAGGGCCGGCAATTAACGAGTTAGCAAATAAGTATGAAGGCGGAGGACACGCCCTTGCTTGTGGTGCAAACTTAGGAACTTGGGACAAAACAGAAGATTTGTTAAAGGACGCAGACGAGTTAGTCAAAGAATATAAGTTAAGTTTAATATAATAACGTAATATTTCCTTGTAATTTTTGACTGATTTGATATAATTAATTCGGTTTAAAATCTAATTAATCAGGAGTTCAATATGCCGTTTGTATTTTTAGCAGATATCGAATGGAAAGTAACAATTTTTGAAATCATTGGTGGATTAGGAATTTTTCTTTACGGCATCAATCTAATGAGTGATTCTTTAAAGAAGATTGCTGGTTCTAAACTAAAATTATTTTTAGAAAAAACGACAAACACGCCATTTAAAGGAATTTTGGTGGGTATTTTATTAACCGCTATTATTCAATCCTCAAGCGCAACAACTGCATTGGTAGTGGGATTGGTTAGAGCTGGTCTCATGACCTTGCCGCAAGCAGTTGGAGTTATATTTGGCGCTAATATCGGTACTACATTCACTTCAGTTTTAATAAGTTTGGATATTGGTGGTTTCTCAATGCCGATTATGTTTGTTGGCTCATTTTTGATTTTCTTTTTCAGAAGAAAAAAGATTCAACATTTTGGAAGAATCTTATTTGGTTTCGGTATGTTATTTTTTGGATTAGATACGATGGGAGCTGCTTTAAAGCAATTGGTCCAGTTACCAGCTTTCGCTGAAATGTTACAAAGCGTAGGTGATAAACCGATTCTTGGGGTTGTAGTCGGGGTAGTTACAACCGCGATAATTCAGTCGTCAAGTGCGACTATTGGTATCTTACAACAATTATATTCGACGGGTGGTGTTCCTTTAATTGGTGCTATAGCCATTGTTTTAGGGGACAACATCGGTACAACCGTTACGTCAATTATAGCTTCTGTTGGCGGAACTTCAAGCGCTAAGAGAACAGCTTTAGTTCACGTTTTATTCAATGCTTTTGGTACAATATTATTCTTAATATTGTTAAAGCCTTATACCAGCTTAATCACATTGATGTCTGAAAGTATTGTCGGGGCGGATTATTTAACTAATAAATTAACAATTTCACTCGCCCATGTTAGTTTTAATGTTATAACGGTATTAATCTTGTACTGGTTTGTTAAGCAAATGGTTTGGATAGTCACAAAAATCATTCCTTCCCATGATGAAATTGAAATTGACGAAATTGTTCTCGATAAATTATTACTTAAATCATCACCTGATTTAGCATTGGAAAATGTTAAAAAAGCAATGATGAATATGGGTAATGTGACTAGAGGAATGCTAGAGTTTGCCTATAATTATGCTTTTGAAAATGATGAGAAAGCAGTAGAACTAGGGAACCAATGCGAAGAAATGCTTGACTCTATGGATGATAAAATCCATAACTACTTAGTGGATATTGGTGCAAACGATTTAAGTGATTATCAAATCCAAAAAGTCGCCAAAAATATTGATACCATTACAGATCTCGAACGTATAGGCGATCACTTTGATAATATCTTTGAATTCTTCCAAGAACGGAAAGAAAAACGATTAGTGATGCATCAAAAAACCCGAGAAGAATTGGTTCACCTTTTCCAAGTTATTCGTATGCAATTAGAAAAAGCTTTAAGAGCTTATTTCAATGATGACCATGACTTAGCTATCGAGATAACAAAGACTGAAGCTGAGCTTGATCAATTAGTAAAAGATTACCGAAAAAACCATCTTAACCGTATTAATGATAAAAATAATACAGAGAATGAAGCTGGTTTCTATGTTGATATAATATCAAACATTGAAAGAATCGGAGATCACTGCAATAATATGGCTGTAAATGTGCTAAATAAGGATTTTTCTTATCACGCAGATGATTTAGAACACTTATAAAAAAGTTTTGAAAATTCTTACTTGTATTATTTTTTACTTTGCTATATAATATGTAAAGCATAAAACAAGATAAAAAAAAGAGATTGGATGGTTATAAATGACAGATAGAAAAAACATGTCAATCATGGAACTAGCTAACTTGATATTGAAAGAAAATAATAAAGCCATGACATTCATGGAAATTTACGATCGCATTGTTGAAGAAAAGGAAATTTCCGAAGACTTAAAAATGGAATTGATTTCTCAAGTATATGCTGATTTTATTCTTTCAGCCAAGTTTATCTATGTTGGAGATGATGAGTGGGATATCAAAGGTCGTAGAGCCATTGATTTATGGGATAAAGACGGTGCTTATTATGATGAGTATCCGGATTACGAAGAAGAACTTTCTGCTTACGACGATGTTGACGATTTAGAAGATGAAGAAGAAGAGGAAGAAGTCGATGTTGAAGATGAGGAAGAAGATACTAACATCTATGAAAAAGACTATGATGTTGAAGACATCGAAGACGATATTGATGATTTAGATGACGACTTAGACGATGAATTCAGTGAAGATTTCTCTGATGACGACGATGAAAGCCTATTCGATGAATTTGAAGAAGAAGACGAAAATGTCGAACACGAAGAGGAAGAAGAAGTAACTTACGACGTTGAAGAAGAAGACTTCGACGATGAAGAATACAACGAATACATGGATGACTACGAAAAGATGTACGACGAATAAGAGAGTTTGAAAAAACTCTCTTTTTTATTTTCCAAGAATAGTGTTATAATGGTAGAAAGACGTTTTTAAAAAGAGGTGAAAATCATGAATTTAGAACAACAATTTCGCGAAAATATTAAGAAAGTCAAAGCTTATATCTATGTATTGCAGGTAATAAGTTGGGATTCTAATACGGAAGCGCCAAGAAATTCTTTTAGAAGAAGAGGAGAAGTTTTGTCAGAAATTTCTAAAGAAGTATTTCTATTACAAACTAGTCCAGAAGCAATCAAATTAGTTAATGAATTATACGAAAAAATTGATTCATTAGACGATCATTTACAACGAGAAGTAAGAAAAGCCAAGAAGTCGATTGATAAGATTATCAATATTCCTCAAAGTGAATATCTCGCTTATCAAAGATTAATTAATGATTCTCAACTAGTTTGGGAAGATGCTAAAAAAAATAATGACTATCTTTCGTTTAAAGATAATCTCGCCAAAATTTTTGAGTATAATAAAAAATTCGCACTTTATTATGATGCAAATGCCAACCCTTATGACACATTGCTAGATGATTACGAAGAAGGAATGACCAGAAAAGAATATGATTTGTTCTTTAATGCATTAAAAAAAGATTTAGTCCCGTTTGTTAAAGAAGTTTTAGCCGCCGATAAGAAGAGTTACGCTAAACTTATCAACGACAAATTTGACATTAAGAAACAAGAAGTTTTTTGTGATTACCTAACAGATGTTCTTAGTTTCAATCGAAATAGCGGATTAATGAAAAAATCTGTTCATCCGTTTACTTGGAATACATCTCCTGAAGATGTCAGATTTACAACTAAATATTTAGAAAACTATGTCCTTTCTAGTATTTTCGCTGCAATTCATGAATTAGGACATGCAATTTATGAACAACAGATTTCTACTGAATTTGATGATACGATACTTAATGGCGGTACTTCAATGGGTATTCATGAGTCTCAATCAAGATTTTACGAAAATATTGTCGGTAGATCTTATGAATTTTGGGAAACACATTTGCCGAAATTCAAAGAAATTTTTCCTGAGCAAACTAAAGGAATAGACGCTTTAGACATGCATTACGCCGTTAATCAAGTCGAAGCTTCTTTAATCAGAATTGAAGCTGATGAACTAACCTATCCTTTGCATATTATGTTGAGATATGATATTGAAAGAATGATGATTAACGGAGAAATAACAGTTGATGAATTACCGCAAATTTGGAATGACAAGATAGAAGAATACCTTGGCATCCGACCAACGAATGATAGTGAAGGAGTTCTTCAAGACGTTCATTGGAGCGGGGGAATGATTGGTTATTTTCCAACCTATGCCTTAGGTACAGCTTATTCAGCTCAGATCTTCAATACAATGAAGAAAGAACTTGACGTTGAAAAACTTATTAAAGAAAATAAGATAGTTAAAATTAACGAATGGCTAAAAGAAAAATTGCATAAATACGGATCAAGTAAAACTCCGAAAGAATTGTTATTAATGATTACAAAAGAAGAGTTTAATCCTAAGTATTACATTGAATATTTGAAAGAAAAATATACCAAGTTATACTTAACTAAATAAAAGCATTATCTATTTTAAAAATACAAAATCACGGAGGCAAGTATGTTGTTAGAACAAAAATTAATTGAGCAAGTTTTGGAAACCGCATTAGAAACTGGTGCTGATTTTTCAGAAGTGTATATCGAAGATCACAGTTCATCAGCTTTACAATCAGTTTCAGGAAGATTAGAAAAATCGCAAAACACGAAAGCATTTGGAGTTGGTGTTCGAATCGCAAAAAAGTTTCAGTCAGTTTATGGTTATACCAATAGTAAAAATCCTGCTGATTTAGTAAAACTCGCTAGAGATTTATCTAAATCTTTTCATGATGATACTTTAACAAAAAGAGCGCCTTTAATGGAACTTGAAATTGGGAAAAGACATCTTCCTAAAATAAAACCAAGCGAAGTAAGCGTCCCTGATAAGGTGAAATTACTAAAAATAGCTTCAAAACACGCAAGTGAATACGATCCGGTTATTAAACAAGTAATTTGTAATCTAGTTGATGATGAAAAACAAATCTTAATCGCCAATTCTGAAGGCCGTTTTGTGACTGAAACAAGAGTGAAAGTGAGATTAATGATCTCTGCAGTGGCTTCAGATAACGGTACAATGCAAACAGGTTACGAAGGTGACGGTTCTGGTAAAGGCTATGAATTTTTATTTGAAGAAATGGACATTCCCTATTTCGCAACTTCAGCTGCGAAAATCGCTAAAACAATGCTTTATGCTGATGATTGTCCAAGCGGAGTAATGCCAGTAGTTATTCACAATGCTTTTGGTGGAGTGATTTTCCATGAAGCTTGCGGACATTCTTTAGAGGCGACTTCAGTCGCTAAGAATGCCTCAGTTTTTTGTGGTAAGTTAGGTACTAAAGTGGCTTCTGATATCGTTACGGCGATTGATGATGGCACAATAGAACACGGATGGGGATCAGCTAACTATGATGATGAAGGCTATCCACAACGTCGTCGAGTTTTAATTGAAAAAGGTATTTTAAAATCATATATGATTGACAAGATAAATTCACGAAGAATGGATTTAGAACCGACTGGTTCTTCAAGAAGACAAAATTATAAGTTTTCTCCTACTTCAAGAATGAGTAATACATTTATTGAAAACGGAACATCGACTTTTGAAGAAATAATCGCCGATACAAAATTTGGTTTATTTGCTAAAAAAATGGGTGGCGGTTCAGTTAATCCTGGCAACGGCGATTTTAACTTTAGCGTTATGGAAGGTTACATGATTCGTGATGGCAAAATCGCAGAGCCTGTAAAAGGAGCTTCTTTAGTTGGTAATGGAGCGGAAATACTTCATAAAATCGATATGATTGCTAATAATTTAGATCATCAAAGAGGTATGTGCGGTTCAGCCTCAGGCTCAATCCCTGCCGATGTCGGTCAACCAACGATTAGAGTAAAAGAAATCACCGTCGGCGGTAGAAAGAAAGG
>DIGC01000112.1 GCA_002419445.1 Caryophanales bacterium UBA5732 | reverse complement strand
TTCATTGCATCTACTAGCGGTAAAATTAATTCAAGAGTTTCATTTGACATGTACCCATTGGAAACCCAGATGTTTTTTAAGTTTTTATCTTTAGCCAATTTCATAATTTCTAATGCATACTCAATAAAAATTGTCGGCTCGGAATATGTATAAGAAATAGAATCACAATGATTTTTAATCGCCAAATTGACATGTTCTTCAGGGCTAATATTTCTACCAATAATAGCCTTATTGTCTTTACTGACTTGAGATATATCATGATTTTGGCACCAAAGACAATGAAAATTACAGCCAACAGTCGCCAATGAATATGTCCAAGTATTTTGTAAATAGTAATGAATAGGTTTCTTCTCAATCGGGTCAATTTGCATAGCAACAGTCTTTCCATAGTTTAAAGAATATAAAATTCCATCTATATTCTCTCTTACACCGCAAATTCCTCGATATCCAGGCTTAATAATGCAATAATGATTACACACATTGCATTTAACTTTTTTTTCATCTAATTTTTCGTATAACATTGCCTCTAACAACAATACCATCTCCGTTGACAATGAATGTACAATTAATTATATCACATATAAATCGTAAAAATCATATTCAAAATTATATATGGTAAAAAGAAAAATCATCTAACTAAAGATGATTTTTAATGATTTTTTCTATAAATATCTCGACTATTTTTGGGTCAAATTGCGTTCCTGAATGCTTTCTTAGCTCTTCAATAGCCATTTCTTTTGATAAGGAATCACGATAAGGTCTATATTCTGTCATTGCTTCGTATGCATCAACAATAGCGATTAATTTAGCTCCGAAAGGAATTTCTGAATCTTTTAATCCATCAGGATATCCTAATCCATCTACTCTTTCATGATGATAGCGGGCATACTTGGCAATAGTTTCATAGTCTTTTAATCCTTTTAATAATTCATAACCTAATACTGTATGAGTTTGAATAATATCCCAATTTTCTTTAGTCAACTTCTCGGGCTTTAAAATAATATCCTCAGGTATATATACTTTACCAACATCATGCAACATTCCGGCGACTTTGATTTCCGCTAAATCTAGGAAGTTCAACCCCAAGGCTTTTCCTAACATGACCGACATTTCACTAACCCTGCGTGAATGTTTAATCAAAAATTCATCTTTCGGATGAATCCCTTGAAAACCAAATTGTGTTTTTATATCATTTGAAAAATTAAATCCATGTGAGCTTTCATATATCAACATTTTGATAATTTTCAGTTTGTCAGAAGGCAATGTTTGGCATCTAGGATCAAAGTTTTGTGTATCATCCAAACCATATCTTGAATCTTGACTTGTTTTATTGTATTCATTATCTATCCATCTATCCGGTGAATGATAATGCAGTAAATCTGTCATCTTCATTTCATCTTAACCGGTAGTAAATAATTTTATGATTAAATAATGAAATATGGTTTTGATTGTATATGATCCTTAAAAGCAAATTATAAATAATTGCCGTCACCTATTGACCTTTTCATAAAACAAACTTAGTATACTTTTCATATCCATCACCCTCCGTTAATTATCTCTCACACATACATTGTCTTACATTAAGTCTAGTAATACAACGGCGTATATGTCATACTTTATGCATATTTAGAGATATAAAAAAGAAAAAAGGCTTTAAAACAAGCCTTTTTCAATTCTTCTGACTAAAAACTCATTACAATCAATATCTGTATCTTTCTTTATCATATCGATGAAGTGCTTACGCTTGAATTCATCTAATTGATACAAAGAGAACAAAGTAGCTAATAAAGATTCTTCAAATTTATCATTTTCATCAAGCCTAAAATAAGCTAAAGCTTTATAGTAGTAGAAAAATTCTTTTAGATAGTATGTGTAATTCTTTTTTGTGTAATCTATCGCTAAATCAGCTATGACAATAAGTTCTCTATATCGGTCCATTCGACCAAGATTCTTGATTATAAGAAAATATACTTGTAAATCGAGAAGTGAATTACTGCCTAAAAGCAATTTATCATTTTTCCTTAGCGTATCAATTTTAGCAAAAATTATTTCTCTATCCGAATCACTATATTCCATAACTAAACCGATTAGATATATTTCAATATCATGCAAAATTTCTTTTTTCATGATATCACGGAAATTTATTTGTCGTTTGAGTTTTTCCAACAATTGCACATTTGTAATTCTTTTTTGATAAAAATCATACAATATTTTAGAAACTTGATAAAATAAATTTGTTTGTTCATCAAGAAGCAACAGAACTTTTTGCTTTGATATAAAACTTTTGGCTTCATCCAATCGTTTCGCAAGTACCAAATTGAAATACTCTCGAACTATTTCTTGCTCTTTTTCAGAGTAAGTTTGGAAAGAAGATATCAGTTTTAGCAATGGAATCTGTAATTTATTCGCAAATTTAACTATGACTTCAAACGGAACTTCAGATTCACCGCTTCGATATCGATAATATTGCCTCTGTGAAATAACGTTATCCAGATAGACTTCTTGAGTCATTTTCCTGTCATAACGTAAGTTTTCCATATAGTTTAATAATTTGACAATATCCATCCTAATCAACCCCAATTATGTAAAAGTATGACATATACGCCGTAGTAATTTACTCTTTTTACTGCTAATATATAAATATAAAAAATTTATATTTATATATTAGGAGGTCTAATAATGAAAAAATTTATGGTAATATTTATGATATTCGGTCTTAACTTGGGATTAAACCTTGCATTTAATAACGAAATTCAATCAGTTAATGAAATTAATGTAGTCGCTCTTGACTTCGATGATGACGACTATCCAGAGTTGATCAATCTTGACTTTGATGACGATGACTATCCAGAATTAATCAATCTTGACTTTGATGATGATGACTATCCAGAATTAATCAATCTTGACTTTGATGATGACGACTATCCGGAATTAATCAATCTTGACTTTGATGACGATGACTATCCAGAGTTGATTAATATATAATAACTATTTTTGAATCAAGATTAATATCTATTATACCGCATCTTAACTGCGTAGATAGCAAAATAAAGAAAAATTTTTAATAAGATATTTTTGTGAAGCTTGTATTTATTATTAACGTGGGTTTTTTCAATTCTAAATAAAATATAGCTTTATTATCCAATTAATTTGTTTTATTTAGAAGTTTTTTTAATGTTGCTAATTTTTTCAAGCAATTGCATTAAACGACTGTTTACATAAATCTTGACTTCCAGTCGGGTTATCAAAATTTAACAATCAATAATTCATGCATTCCCAATCTCTTGATTGTCTTAATAATCAACGTTTGTTATCACTACAAAAAAACTCTAGGGCATTCTGAAATTTCAGTATTAAACAAATTCGGTAGATCTACAAAAGCCTTATATATAAAAGACACCACAATTTTAAAATAATTGATGTTGTGTCTTTTTTTTATCGATTACAAAGAAAACAAAAAAATGTCATCTTTGTTGGTCTCATTTATAATCCAATAATGAAATCTATGTTGGAAAAATTTTTATTATGCAAAATAGATATGATATTCCGACAAATTATTATAGAATATTTACTATTATTTCTTGACACGGTATTTTTCTTCATCTTTTTTAGATATGATATCAATAGCAAATGTTTAACTTTCATAACAATCCAAAGTTTATATATAACATTTTAATTATTTATTTTATAAACATATATTGAGTTCAAATAACAATAATAATATAATGAAATATAGGAAAAATAAGATAAATTCCATCAGTTGATTGCTCTTTCCATTCTCTTAAAAAGAAAGTGAGATTTCTTATATGAAAAAATGGGCATTTTTATTTATGTTTTTATTTATCTCTTTATTTATTATGGGGTGTAGCGGTAATCTATCATCAACAACCGCTGAAGAGACTAGTACAACTACCATAACTACTATGGGAGGGACAATTAGCGAAAATACGATTTATGTAGTAGAGTTTAATTCAAATGGTGCGGTTGATATTGATGATTTAGGAATCGAAGAAGGCAATAAAATTGACGAACCCATTGTCACCAAAGAAGGTTATACGCTAAGTGGCTGGTTTTAACCAATGATGACGGTATAACTTTTATAAAAAAGTGGGATTTCTCGAATGATTTAGTAACTCAAAATATTATACTCTACGCTATTTGGGATGTTAATCAATATTCTATAAGTTTTGAATCAAATGGTGGGTCCTTACTTGAAACATTGGTATTAGATTATAATACAGAAATAATTTTTCAAGAAACTCCAGTTAAAGAGAATTTTTCTTTTGATGGCTGGTATATAGATGAAGAACTGATAGAACCTTTCTCATTTCTAGAAATGCCGGCTTATGATTTCACCATATTTGCAAAATGGATACCTATAACATATCAAGTTGACTACTATGTCCTTCCAGAAGGATTCAATCCTTTGATGGA
>DIGC01000062.1 GCA_002419445.1 Caryophanales bacterium UBA5732 | reverse complement strand
CAGAAGGATTCAATCCTTTGATGGACGAAATTGTCCTTGAAGAGCCAGATTTTACCCATGTGTCTTTGGGCGCTGAATTCACTTTAGCATTAACTAATGAAAATGAGGTTTTTACTTGGGGAGATAATAGGTTCGGTCAACTTGGCAACGGATTAAATGAAAGCCGTTATCGGCCAGTTAACATTACAGAAAACTTCAATCTCCAAGAAAACGATTATATTATTCAATTAGCAACTGGATATCTACATTCAGCAGCACTTAGTCAATCAGGCAGAGTTTATTTTTGGGGAGATAATGAATTTGGTCAATTAGGCACAGATGATTTTATAACCCGAACTATTCCAGTTGATATTACCAACAATTTCACTTTGGCGGAAAATGAATATATCGTAAAAATAGAATGCGGGAATTATTTTTCTTCAGCTATTACATCTTCAGGAAGACTTTTTATGTGGGGAGATAACGATAGAGGCCAAATTGGTACTGGGGACAATTTGATAAGCACCTTACCTATTGATATAACTGCTGGTTTCGAGTTGGAAGAAAATGAGAAAATCATTCAAACTTCTTTGGGGGGAAGCCACTCACTAGCTTTAACTTCCCTCAATAGAGTATTTTCTTGGGGTTATAACAGTTTATGGCAACTCGGTGACGGGACAACTTCCTCTAGATCCACTCCAGGAGAGATAACTTCTAGATTTGCCTTAAACATTGATGAAGAGATAGTTCAAATATCAACCGGAAACCATCATAGTGCTGCCGTTACTTCCTTTGGAAATTTATTTGTTTTTGGCTATAATTTTTTTGGTCAACTTGGGGATGGCACAACCACCAATAATGGAACTCCAACAAATATCACCGGACAATTTTTATTAGATATGGATGAAAAAATTGAAAAAGTATTCTTAGGGGTACATTTTAGTGCGGCTATTACAAATAAGTCAAGTATATTTACTTGGGGACTAAACACTTATGGTCAACTCGGAGATAACACGACAGTAAACAGTTCTAATCCGATTAATATTAGTGGCTTATTTGCTTTCAACAACGAAAAAACAGCCGTTGAGATGTCACTTGGCGATAGATTCATCGCTATCGTTGATTCTCAAGGAAATATGAATCTTTGGGGTGATAATGTTGCGGGAAAATTAGGAATTGGAACAACCACGCCTGAAAAAATCCCTCACGAACCTGAATTTATGATTCCTGAAGTCATTACTATGAATTATGATACAGTAGAAATTTATGACCTTTTGATTCCCGAAAGAGAGGGAGACATTTTCTTAGGTTGGTACAAAAACTATGGTTTGACCGAAGAATTTGACAATCTTATCACTTCTGACGGACCGACAATCCTTTATTCTAAATGGCATTCATATCCGGCCATCCTTCTCCAAGAAACCGTCTTTTTAGATATTGATGATATCCATTATTACTATTTCACCATTACTAACTCTTCAACAATAATCATTTACACAATCAGTGATATCGATACCTTCGGAATTTTACTCGACAATGAAGAAAATATTATAGCTGAAGATGACGATTCTTATGGGGAAGAATATAACTTCATGATTACTTTCGAACTAGAACCAGGGGTTTATGTCATCGTAGTTAGAGCTTATGATTATGAAGAAACGGGAGATTATACAATAGTAATTAGAAAAAATTAGTTATTATTTATATTAATACAAATAAAATGCTTGATTTTCAAGCATTCTATTTTTCTACTAATTATTTAGTTTTTGAAATTAAATCGTTTTTAATAAATCATCAATTTCCATGTCAGTCAAATAACGCCATTGGCCTATCTTCAAATCATTAATCTTTATATTGATGATTCTAGTTCTTTTTAAGCTTATGACATTATATCCAAGTTGTTTACACATTCTTCTAATCTGAAGATTTAATCCCTGAGTAATAATCAAATCAAATGTCTTACTATTAATCTTATTGATAATTGCTGGTTTTGTAATAGTTTTTTCATGTTTAACCGGGTTATAAATCTCTACTCCAGATTTCATTTTTCTCAAGAAGTCTTCATTTAAAGGTTTATCTACCTCAACTATATATTCTTTTTCGTGATTATTTTCACTTCTTAAAATTTTATTTACAATCATTCCGTCGTTAGTTAAGAGAATTAATCCTGAGGTATCCTTATCTAATCTACCAATCGGGAAAATTCTTTCAGGGTAATTTAAATAGGTTATGATATTATTTGGTATTGTTTGATCGGTTGTAGAAACAACGCCTTTTGGTTTATTAAAAGCCATATAAACTCGCTTTGGACGCTCTTTAATCATGACTCCATCAACTTTAACGACACTATTTTCATCAACTTTCATACCTAAAGATGCGACTTCATTGTTTAGAGTAACTCTTTGATTTTGAATTAGTCGATCAGCTTCTCTTCGAGAACAATAGCCAGTTGAACTTATATATACATTTATTCTCATAATTTTTCCTTTTTTTAAACAATAGATATTTATATAAATTATTATACCTTTCTTCACTAAACGAATCTATCATTTTGTAAACTTATTTAATGATTTAACACTAAATTATTAAACATTCATGTGAAAGGGTCTCTAGACACTAAATGAGAATAGCCTTAATAGAAAAAGTAGATTTATAGAAATCTACTTTTGTTCAGAATTTTTTGGTAGAATCGGAGGGATTTGAACCCCGGACCACCTGTAAGTCAAGCGGTTTAACACATACTTGATTAATCCATATATTTAGAAATTTATCACCATTTTAAAACTATCATAGCCGTTGCGTTGCCTTGACCATTGTAACGTTTTCTAAAATAATTAAATTAAAAGCTACTAAACCATCATATATTAGATTTTTTTTGTTTTTGTTGATAGTTTGAACTTAATCAGGTTGTGGCACAAAAATTAACATTACTTAATGTAATATGGTGCATCCTTTGTAAAACTACTCTCTTAATATGGCCTAGATAAGTCTGATTCAATACTTATACAACGATTTTCCCTTTTGTAATTTGGTATATGATATCGGCCTGTTGTGCAACCTTATTTGAATGGGTAACAATAATTACACATTTCCCTTGGCGGGCTAGTTCTTTGAAAATTTTGATAATTTCATCTTCAGTTTCATCATCTAGGTTCCCAGAAGGCTCGTCAGCTAAGACTATCTTTGAATCGTGCACTAAAGCGCGTGCAATTGCAACGCGTTGTTGTTCTCCTCCAGAAATTTTAAGAACATCTCTATCTGCGGTTTCTTTATCAATACCTACAGAAGACAAAATTTCGTAAGCAAGCGTTTTTTTGTTCTTTTGATTACCATTTTTAATGTCCATAGCAGTAACTAAATTTTGTAGTCCTGTCATATAAGTAATCAAGTTGTATGATTGGAAGATAATATTCACATAGTTCTTACGATACATGGTGAAACCAATGTCTTTAATCGACTTTCCCTCATAATAGATTGTTCCATCTTGAACATCATCTAAGCCGCTTAATAGCGAAAGAAGTGTTGTCTTTCCAGATCCACTGTATCCAACAATTGCATACATTTTACCAACCTCAAATGAAATATTGACATCTTTTAACACTGTTTTTTTCTTTTGACCATCTTGATAATGATGATATAAATTCTCTACTTTTAGAATGGATTCCATTTTGCTCTCCTAATTTCTTGAAGACAGTATCTTTTTGGGTTGGAAACGCATAATATATACGCTTGGAATAATACTGCTTCCTACAATAATAATAATGCCTAAAGAAAACGTAATAATAAAATCGGTAATCGTAATGCTTACATCAATTTGATCTATATATTCAATATTCGTCGAAATCGGCGTGGAAAGTATTCCGCCGCCTCTTCCGCCTGACGTTGTCGTTGTCGTTGAAGAAGCGTCTGCAATTTCGCTTTGGACCAACATATTTCCAAAATAATTGCTGACAGAATAACTGGTTGTCGTAGCGAGCGAAAAAGCAAACATCGCGATCAGTAAAATTTCAAATAAATATTGAAAACTGATTCTTGCTTTCGCTTCTCCAAGTGAAAGAAGTACACCAATCTCATATTTCCTTTCCTTTAAAGAATTAACAATTAAAAGTGTTAGAATTATGATCGAGGCTGCAATCACTACAATCAAGATAATATCAGTGAAGGTTGAAACGCTTTGAAGCGGCGCGGTTAAAGCGTCATAATTAACATCATTAAAAGTCAGCGTTCCATTTGAAAGTTCTTCGTAAGAGGTTGTACTATCCGTGATAAAAGCATCTATATTTAAAGGATCATCAAGGTAATACTTTGCTGAAGTAATTGTATAACTGGAATCGGGATTTTGACCAGCTAAAAGTAATGCATTTTCAAGGGGAATAAAAACTTCATTCTCAACAATATTTTTTCCTTGAACTTCCAGCATTTCCTCGCTATTAAACAAGCCGACAATTTCAAAACTAAGTTGAGTGGTTGTAGTAGCGTTCTCTAAAGCGATGCTATCACCAATGTTTAATGAGTTTGCAGTTGCTAGAGATTCAGAAATAATGATAACATTGTTTGAATCTCCAATAAAGGAACTACTTTCATCTGTCAAAAAATAAGTACCGTTATCACCAAATTGATCTAATAATAATGGATTATAAGTTCCCAGAACACTAATCTTGTTTGTATTGGTTGTATCGAGAGAACCGGTGTCACTTAAAGGTAAAAACCCAACAGCAACTCCACTGGTATTAAAAGAAAAATTAAAATCAACTACATACTCACTTTGCGCAATTCCTAAAGCAACATCGCTTGTGATTGGAACGAGCATTTCGTTAATGATATCTTGAGATGGTCTAGTTCCATAAGTTTCCCGATATTCTTTTATGAAATCAAATAATTCCGAATTATCTGTTGTAAGAGTAATTTCTGGCCCCAATGAAATGCGAGCTTGATCCATCGCTTCTTGGGTTGCGTTTTTAATAGCTATACTACTAAGAACCAAGTTTGCAATGACAAAAAGTAATAAAATAAAAATAATTGTTCTAGCACGATTTTTATAAACACTAATAAATGATCTTCTAAGCATAAGGTACCTCCGCATATTATATATATATACGTTTTATATGAAGGTTTTATTGGTAGTTTTTATTTTTTTAAGAAATCTATAGAATTATAATGCCTATTGCACTATTTCAAAAAAAACAAATTGGATACTTATCAGTCATTTATTGAATCTGTTTTAAAGAAATAGCCATCTTAAAGTGGCTTAATTAATTATTATCGTAGTTTTTGAAACAAGATTGATTTTCCAGCAAGCCCAAAACCAATCGGACTATAATAATGGGTTTAAATTCTCATCCGTTCTAGTCTTAATTTCATTTCTATTGAGATTATAATCGAAATCAATACTAATTTAAGTATAATTTCGATTATATTAAAAATGTGTTTACAGATTAGCCCTCAATATACATTTTGTACTGTCAAGAATTTTGTGTAAATAAGATTCTATTGAAATTTGAGAATCTTGACGTATTTAGTTTTGCTTTTAAAATTTTTTCTAAAATTAGTAAACTGTAGGTTCAGCCCCAAAATCAACAGATAAATCTTCACTAAATCTTTTTGTCAGAGCTTTATGAATAAAGAATAAATATGGTAATCCTAAATTAGTTTCCAATAAAGAATTAATAACTATAGGATTCCACTCCAAAGGTCTTATACCAGAAACAAGCAGTACCGCTTCCCAAGATAATTGAACAATAACACCAATAAAGATCAAACGAAGAATCGGAATTCTTTCCTCGTCTTCTGCCTTTAAGTTGTGAATAATTACATATACATAACCAACAAACAAAATAAAAGCCATTACCCCATGATAACTGCTAGTTCCTCTTGAGATTGAAATTTGAGAAAAGTTAGCGCCAAAGTTCGCTGATAGTAAAGCGACCGTAACCCAACCCATAACTATCAACAATGACCATTCTAAAATTCTTTTATCTTTATTTAGAAATAACCAAATCCAGACAAAATTAGTGAAACCATAACTTGTGGAAAGCCATAATAAAAACCAGAAGGTATTAGCTCCAACTACTTCTCTAGTCCCTAGCAGTAAATAAAAAATACCATAATCAACTAAGAAGTAAATTATCGCTCCCGCTATTCCAAACAGAAATGTCATTTTCTGTTTTTTCATTAACAATAAATATCCTAAAAATATTAAAAAGAATATATCTAGAATTATGTAAAGGCTATTTAATTCTCTAGCAACTGTGAAATCCATAATTTTCCTCCATCAAAAAAGTTAAATTTATTAATTATTTATTATATCAAATCCTTTTGCTTTTTGTGGATAACTTCTTTATCCAGAAAAGCTTTTAAAACCTTTTCTCTTTACCTACATTTTATTCCGCCATATTTCTACAATTCTATTCTGCCATATATAATAATAGTGAACCCCATATAGTGGACATAAAATAAAAACCTTAAGATGTTAGTATTAAATGAACTAGTCCCTGTCAAGTGGGCATGATATATTTAATAGTAATATAACTTTTTGGATAACAAAGTTATCCACAAAAAGCAAAATGAGGCACGACCTAAAAACACATAAGGAGGAAAATTATGGCGAGCAAGGGACAAAAATTTAAAAAGATACCTTTAGAAATAAATTATTTTTCCTTATGACTTTCTAGAGAAATTCTTTTTCAATAATATCCATAAAACTATTACACTACTCTCAGATTTTCTGTAATATTTATAAAAAACTCTGCACTCCATATATCTAGTTTTCTAATGTCCTTAACAAATGGCAAGACATCTTTTTTCGCCTCCTCGAAATCAATACTGGTAAATCTATTCTTAAGCAGTTCAATTAATGTTTCTCGATTTAATAAAAAATTTGAATCAATGAATCCAGACTGTATTAATCTAGCCTTTAAATGTTTGATATTTACTGGTGTATCCATTGCCAAAAAGAAAATATAATCATAAAAATCTCTCCCTTTTATCCTTGTTTTCCAATTCCTTCTAAGAACAGCGTCTATTTTACCAGCGAATAATGAAGGCAAGTCGTATACCCTAACTTGGTAAGGAGATGGCAATAGTCTAAATTCCATTTCAGTTGTCGCAAAATCTGGTGGATTGATATCTATTTCAAATTTCACTTTAATTTTTTCGTTTGAATGCAATATAGATAGATCTTGATCAATATTTGGATAAAACAATAAGAAGTGCTCTTTTGTATTACCTTTTAAGAAAACTGACTTGATACTTGTCTCTTGCGTTTTTATTTTCTCTTCAATATCAAGTTTTAGCCCTAAAGATTCTACCTCTTCTCTTAAAACTGGTATAAAATCTTCAAAACGGAAATCCGGATTACTTACTAGTAAAGAAAAATCTAAATCTTCTGAAAATCGATCAAGATTATAGAATATTCTTAGGGCTGTCCCGCCATAAAATGCAGCTTTAGAAAAGAAATTAGCTCGTGATAGACCAGATAAAACAATTTCCTGTATTATTTCTTTTATAGCATTTTTTTTGTCTTCGAATGTCTGAGTATCATATTTTTTCAACATTTGATCTATGATTTGCATATGCTTCTCCTTTAATGTATTTTTTTAGTAACATTAGGTTTTTTGACTTATATTTTGGTATTAGCATACTTAACTTGTCTATATCAAGAGAGAAAAACTCATCAGAGTAAATCCTTAAATCTTCAAAAATCATTTTTTGTAGTTGTCTTATGCTTGTCACTGTTTTTAAAGAATATAATTTGTCACATAAAGCTTTCTCCTTCGATGCAATATAATATACATAATTATTCTCTTCAATAGCCAAAATATCAAATGGATAAGCTGCTTTAGGGATGTCTCTATATATATAAGTTCCAAATGGAGTAATATATTTTTTTGTTTTTTGTTTGTTATAAGTTGCTAGGGTGTAATTGGTAACTCTTTCTGGAATCATTCCGTAATAAGATAAAGCATAATCAAATGACAAATATGAAGGACCATAGATATACGATGACAAATAATAACCCGGTGTGTTTTTATCAGTTTCGTATAACCCTCTAATGATTGGTATATACGTTCCAACTTTTATTTCTCTTTGGATTTTACCATTTACATCGCTAAAATCCTTATATTTTATTTTTAGATCTTCAACAGTTTTTATCATATTTTCCCTCCAGTTAATTGTATTATATACCTTTTTATGGAGAATTTCAATACATTTAGTTATAATTTTTTAGTATACCATATCTCTAACTTTTCGGAGTCATTTCAATCAGACCTGTGTTGTCATAACCAAGTTTGTGCCACTTTTGAGGTTGTCACAACCAAATTTGCTATGTTGTCAGTATGGAGTTTGTGTTTTAGGATATCGTTCACAAATTCAAAATATATCTTAGTTGGTGGAAATTAAGATAAAGGAAGATCAATGTTTCCTAGTAAGAAATCAACAATATTCATGTGAATAATACCATCATGAGATAAATCAACTTTATCTAATGACAAAACGATTTTGGGAGATGCATCTTTAATGGGAGTAAACGCATCAAACTCCCTCTCGATTGTTCCTTTGTTAATCAGATAATATGATACTTGTATAAAACATTTTTTCATGCCTTTTAATGCAACGAAATCCACTTCGCCTTTGTATGTTTTACCCGTGTAAACTTCATATCCTCTAACAATGAGCTCGTTATAAATGATGTTTTCTAGAAAAAACGTGTCTTCAAAGTTAACTAAATTGGTATTTATCGTTCTTAATCCTGGATCGATTGCATATTGCTTTTCTATCGTTTTCAATATTTCTTTTCCAACAATATTAAATCTCTTTACTCTCGAAATGAAATAAGCCTTTTCCATTTTTTCAAGATAGTTATAGATCGTCTTTTTATCAATCTCAATCTTATTCTTATTGTTGATGGTATTAAAATAATTGGTTATATTTGCTGCCGAAAATTCTTTTCCTGCGTTTGCCAGTACATAAGAGCATATTGATTTGAATTTATACTCTTCAATGTCAGAATTGCGTTTTAGAATATCTTTTGAGATGATTCCGTCATAAACATTATCCAAATACTGTTTAATTTCATGTTCGCTACTGAGGTTAAATCTTTGAGGAAATCCCCCCCATTTTAAATAGTCAAAAATGAAATCTTGATCCACTTCTCTTCCGATAAGTTTCATATAGTCAGTAGCTTCTTTAAAATTAAATGGAAATATCTCAAACTCTACTGTTCTTCCTACCAATAACGTCGCTAGTTCACCCGATAGAAGTTTGGAATTGCTTCCTGTGACAAATATTGAACATTTTTTTGTAGCTTTAAAAGAAGCAATTGCTTTTTCGAAATCTTTGACATGCTGTATTTCATCCAAAAATAGGTAATATTTATTATCGTCTTTAATTTTGGATTTAACATAATCATTTAATTTGGAAGATGTATTTATATATTCATAATCCATATCTTCAAAGTTTATGGTAATGATGTGATTATCATCAATGCCTGTACTTTTTAATTCGTCGATAATTTGTTCTAAAATTCTTGATTTCCCCTTTATAACATGCTCTTCACACATCTTCATTTTCTGCTCTAGTGTTAATCTCATAAAATAAAAAAGCTCCCTTCATCAGAGTGGTATGGTTATTATACCATATCTCCAACTTTTGGAAGCTATTTCAATTTATTATGGTGGAACCAGAGGGATTTGAACCCCCGACCCTCTGCACGTCAAGCAGATTAACCTACTCTTGATTTATCGCTATATTTAGCCATTAAATGTGCTTTTAAAATAAGTTTGACCCTTGTCTTGACCCTTGTTACTTTTTATAAAAAAACTAAAATAAAAGCTGATAAACCATCATATATTGAGTATAATTAAATTTTTGTGTTGTTTCAAGCGAATGTTAAATAGGAAATAAATGGATTTATTAATTTCTAGAAAAAACTTACTATAAATTATCATTTCAATAATTTGGTTTTTGTAAACATCAAAACTCCAATTTCCCTAAACAATATGAACCTTCAATTTTTATTGTAATAATTCGTTGAGCTATGCTGCTATTGTTTTCCAATATCAATCTTCTTAACTCCGACCTTATATAGAATCCTTGAGAAGTTCCGTACGTAGAATTTCCGCCAGCTAACCATAAATATGGTAATGAGTAAATATCGTTTTCTTCTTCTAAATTTATATCTGAAGAATATGCAGTATTTATGTCCGATTCTATTTCAAGTAATATGCCTTGTATAATATCACCCTCATCGTAAATACTCGTCACATCTTCAGTAAAGATTAGGTAATATTTACCGTTCTCTATGAAGATTTCTTCATAAAGCACATAATTTTGTATATCTATATCTTCTTCATTTAATATTTCATAAAATAATTCATTTTCTTCTTTGATTCTATTAATATTTCGCTGAATACTCCACTCATAGGAAACATAATAAACACCAAATCCTAAAGCGATTATCAGAATCGGTACTAAGATTAACAATGTAGAAGTTTTTAATACTTTCATACAATTGCTCCTTTCATTTCAAAAAGAGATTTGGATTAGTTGAATTTTAATCAGTACTTACAAATGAATATATATATAGGATTATATCATTTTTTGGTAAATATAAAAGCCTTCTTTAACAACAAAAATCTCTCAAAAAAAAAAGAGAAGTTTATTTACTATGAATAAACTTCCCAAAAATAGGCTTTTTATGGTGGAACCAGAAGGATTTGAACCTTCGACCTTCTGCACGTCAAGCAGATTCGCGTACACTTGATTTTCCTCTATATTTAGACGTTTAATACACTTTAATAATAAGTTTGACCCTTGTCTTGACCCTTGTAACATTTTTTAGAATAATAAAATAAAGGCCACTAAACCATCATAATATAGTAATTTTTTATAAGTTTTTCCGTTCAAAACTAAACTATTCTAATAGAAAATCTTCAATGTTCAAATGAATAATTCCATTTTGTGAGAAATCAACATGATCCATAGATAACACATACTTTTCAAAATTATCTCTTATATCTTCGTATACACTAAATTCTCTATTTCTTGTTTTTTCAGACTCCATAATATAACAAACTTGGTAATACTTAGTTAATTTCCCTTTTTTCGCTACAAAATCAATTTCTTGATTGTTTACTTTGCCAATGTAGACAGTATATCCTCTTCTCAAAAGTTCAATGTATACAATATTTTCTAATAGCATTTCTATTATATTCTCATTGTTTCCGATAATTGCTTCGCGAATACCTTGATCAGCAATATAGTATTTCTCTTCTGTTTTTAGGATTGATTTGCCTATTAAATCATTTCTTTTAACTTTATAAATTAAAAAGGCATTTGTAATAATTTTTAGGTAGTTTAATATAGTATCAACAGAGACATTCATTCTTTGAGATTTCAAATATTTAGATATTGATAAAGCTGAAAAAGTTTTTCCAGTGTTGCTAAAAACATATTCTATTAATCTTTCTAAGATAACTGTATTTCTTATGCTATTTCTTTGGATAACATCTTGCAGTACCGCTGATTTAAACTGATCCCTCAAAATATTCATCGATATATCATAATCAAATCCAAAAGTAGTTATTGAAGGCATTCCACCAAATATAATATATTCCTTTAATGTCGCTTTAGGTTTTAATTCTTTAAACTCTTTAAATGAAAAGGGATGAACAAGAATTTCAATATATCTTCCAGCTAAATAAGTTGATAAATCTGAAGATAGCAAGTCTGCATTCGATCCAGTCACATATATATCAAAATTATTTAATGCATGAAATCCATTAACCGCTTTTTCCCAATTCTTTACTCTACCAACTTCATCAAGGAATAAATATAGCTTACCTGATTTTCCTTCACTCCAAGTCATCACTCTATTTGACAAATCTTTAAAATCTTGGATATTGAAATTTTCTGGAAGCTCAAAATTGAGTTTTAAAATATGTTCTTTTCCAACAACCTGGTTGTATAGTTCATCAATAAACAAATCTATTAGGACTGATTTCCCAACTCGTCTTAACCCAGTCAATATCTTAATGATTGGCTTATCTTTATATTTTAATAATTCATTTATATAATTATCTCTTCTTATCATATTACCACCTCGTTTTAGATTATACTCGAAATTAAAAGCTTTTTCAAGTATAATTTCGATTATATTGGAAATCATTACTTTATAATCTATTTTCGTTCGTTCGGATGTACCGTTATTTGTGTTTAATTTAATATAAATCTATTCAAAATATAAAAAGCTTCCTTAATTAGAGAAGTGTTTTTGTATACTATTTCTCTAGTTTCCGGAAGCTATTTCAATTTATTATGGTGGAACCAGAGGGATTTG
>DIGC01000013.1 GCA_002419445.1 Caryophanales bacterium UBA5732 | reverse complement strand
CTAGTTTGGAAGCAAGCAATCTAGATCCTTCAGTCAAAGAAAGGTCGCTTTCAAATAAAGACAAAATTATTGAGGTTATCATACTTAGGCCTAATAGGATGGCTAACCAAGGTAGCCTTGATTTAACAGATTTTTTTAGAGTGTTAGCTTCAAGATTAATTTCAACATCACCCAAGCCTGCGAATTTAGTATAGTCTTCTTCTTGGACTAAGGAGATAATATCCATTAAATCATCATGGGTGATAATCCCTTCCATTTTACCGTCTTCATTTATAACGGGAATTGATGATTCCGAGGTGTCTTGCATTAAGGAAGCTACATATTCTTTATCAGCGCTCGGATAGACTTTAGGGAATCTAGTCTTAATTATATCTCCTAGAATCTCTTCCGCTCTAGCAACAATCAGATCTTTTAATTTTATGTAGCCTTGAAGGTTATCTTGATCATCTACTACATAAATAATTGAAATATAATCAACATCATGAGCTTTACTTACTACTTGTTTCATTGCTTCTTTGACGGAGATATTAGTTCGTAAAGACAAATAACTATCTGTTAAATACGCGCCGATTTCATCCTCATCATAAAGCATTATTTGTAAAAGTTTTTTTCTTCTTTCCGAATCAATTTGCCTCAAAATCCGCATTCCGGTTTTTTTGAGATGTTTTAACAAATCCACTGCGTCGTCTAAATCCATTTCATAGATAATTTTAGCAGCGTAATTTTCGCCAATTATCGAAACCACATAACCGGCATCGTCTTCATCAAGATATTCGATAATTTCCGCCGCAAACTCAGTGCTCACGGTTTTAAAGAAGGACTTGATAATTTCATCGTCGAGTTCAATTAGCACTTGAGAGATATCAAAAAGATGGTATTCTTCCAATAAAGTTTCTATATTTCTATTCTCAATATTTTCTCGAATCAGAGTGATTATCTCATTTTTAAACTCTAGATTTCGTTCCATGATTTCATCCATGAGTAATCCCTCCTTACATCAATGAAGTAATCAAGATACTTGCTAAACCAAAATAAATTAGTAAAGACAAGATATCATTGATCGTGGTTATAAATGGTCCAGAAGCCACGGCTGGGTCTATTTTTAAGGCATTGACAGCTAAAGGAACTAAAGTTCCCGCAAGCGTTGCGACGATGAGTGCTATATTAATCGATAAAGCTACTACTAGAGCAAAGCTTAAACCAGTGGTAAAATCTTGCCCTTTGATCAGATTAAAAAGGATTACGATGACAAACAATCCGATTGCTATAACAATTCCATTTACTAAACCCGTAAAAAACTCGTTAGTCACATGTTTGATAATTGCTTTTTTTTTGTTAAGTTGGTTTGTCGCAAAAAGTCTAATTACGATACCTAAACTTTGAGTACCGGAATTCCCAGCCATATTTAAGATTAACGGCATAAAAATAGCTAAAGTTGGAAGAAGCCGTATTTCATCTTCGAACCCGATAATGATTGTGCTGGTTATCAGGTTGATAAACAATAAAATCACAAGCCAAGGTAAACGCTTTTTAATTGTTGTAAAGACAGTTTCATTTTCATCGACCGCTACATCACTCAAACCGGCTAAATTCGAGTAATCTTCGTCCGATTCATCATTAAGAGCTTCTAAGATATCGTCAAAGGAAATAATCCCAATTAATTTCCGAGTTTTGTCAACGACTGGCAATAACAGAAAGTCGTAGTTCTTCATGATTTCAATCGCATCTTCGATTTCAGTAGACGGAGTAACATAAATTAAATTGGTACTCATCAAATCTTCAATGATTTGGGTCTGATCATAGCCAGCACTGATTAATTCTTTAAGCGACATTGCCCCCTCTAAAATACCGGATTGGTCAGTAATATAAACATTATGGATAAATTCGATTTCAGGAGCTAGACTAACAACTTTTTTGATAGCTTTTTTTACTGTGAAATCCCGATTTAAAGCCACAAAATCATTATTCATGATTGAGCCGACTAAACCCTCATCAAAATCTAATAATGATTTGATAACAATCCTTTTATGAACATCGATAAGCGAGAGGTAGGTGATACGATCTTCTTTATCTTCAATAGCGGAAATTATATCAACTAAGTCATCGGTCTCCATCTCTTTGAAAATACGAACAATGACTTCTAAACTTGTATCTGATAAAATTGAAAAAGCATCTTGAGGTGTTAATTCTTCGAAGACTTCAGTTAGCTTTCTTAAGGGTAATAATCGATAAAGTTTTTTGCGTTTTTCAGGTTCTAGAATCAATAAAACTTTAGCTAATTCATAATTATGATAAACATCAAGAAGGTCTTTTAAGACTTCTTCATCTTCAACGGTGTCAAGTAGATTGATAATTTCTTCTTCAAGCAAAATTTCTTTTTCAAAGTCTTCCATGAATTTCACCTCCTCTATTTAAAAATTGTATCATTATATTGGGTAAATTACAATTAATAAAGCCAAACATAAGATGTTTTTCTTACTTAAAAAAATGCAAAAAAAAAGACTGGAAACCAGTCTTATTTATTAAATCTATCCTTTAACCATGAAGGAATTTTAATATCATCTTTTTCTTCTTCTTCAGGTTTTTGTTTTTCTATCGCTTCTTTTTTCTTATTTTTCTTGAAGAACTTACTATGTTTTTTCTCAGGAATATCAATTTCAACTTCTTCTTTTGGTTTTTCGCTTTGAGATGATGACGGTTTAGGCGGTAAAATATCGTCTTTAAAAACTGGGTCTTGACTGAAACCAGTAGCGATGACAGTAACAACCAATTCATCACCTAAATCAGAGTTAATAGCTGAACCGTAGATAACATTGATATCAGTCGTTGAAGCTTTATGTACTTCAGCAATAATTTCATCAATTTCGTAAAGGGAAGCTTGATAGTTTGAAGTGATATTAACAATTGCATCAGTAGCGCCATTGATTGAAGTTTCAAGTAGAGGTGATCTAATCGCTTCTCTAGCAGCTTCAATAGCCCGATTAGGGCCTTCAGCTACACCGATACCCATTAGAGCTGTACCTTTACCTTTCATTACGGTTTTAACGTCAGCAAAATCAACGTTAACGACACCAGGCATTGCGATAATTTCAGTGATTCCTTGAACGCCTTGACGCAAGACTTTGTCAGCTTCTCTAAAAGCATCAAGATAAGACGTATTACGGTCAACAATATAAAATAATTTATCATTAGGAATGACAATTAATGTATCAACGAAAGGTTTTAATTGTTCAAGCCCTTCCAAAGCTACCGCCATTCTTTTTTTTCCTTCAAATCCAAAAGGTTTTGTGACGATACCAATGGTTAAACAGCCCATTTCACGAGCTATTTTTGCGACTACAGGACTAGCACCAGTACCGGTCCCGCCACCCATACCAGCGGTAATAAATACCATATCTGTTTCGGCTAAAATATCCCTGATTTCATCTTCGGATTCGACAGCTGCTTGGCGGCCAACTTCAGGGTTAGCGCCAGCTCCTAAACCTCTTGTCAAGCTCTTGCCCAATTGCAATCTAACATCTGCTTTTGATAGCCTTAAGACTTGAGCATCGGTATTCATCGCTACGAATTCTACACCAGGAACTTCATTTTCAATCATTCGATTAACGGCAGAGCCACCGCCACCGCCAATACCAACCACTTTAATTGTCGGCTTTTGGTTAAATTTATCGTCAATATTAAACATTTGATACCCCCAATTAATGATCTTAAAGATATCTTATCACAAAAAATGTAATTAATAAATATAATTTGACAAAAGAAACATAAAAACTATTCGAAATATTCAGTTATGAGTTTTTCCTTAAATTCTGCGAAACGATCTTCTTTAATTGCGTTGCGGATATCCTTCATAAGC
>DIGC01000055.1 GCA_002419445.1 Caryophanales bacterium UBA5732 | reverse complement strand
ATTAGAAAAGCTCTTTTTGAAATTCCTGATAATAATTTTTGTTATTCAGTATCAATGACAACAAGAAAACCAAGATTTGGAGAAGTTGATGGCGTTGATTATTTTTTTACGACTCGTGAAGAGTTTGAAAAAAAAATCAAAGCAAATGGCTTTTTAGAATATGCAGAGTTCGTAGGTGAGTATTATGGCACACCAATCGACTTTATTGAAACCATGATGGAAAAAGGAAAAGAAGTCATTGTTGAAATTGAGGTTGAAGGAGCTTTGCAAGTCAGGGAAAGAAATCCTGAAGCAGTATTTATTTTCATTGTTCCGCCATCAAGGAAAGCCCTAATTGATCGTTTAAAAAATCGTGGAACAGATTCACCCGAAACCATAACGAAGAGAATTGATAAAGCAGAAAGAGAATTTCATCTCGCTTACAAATATGATTATATTGTTGTCAATGATGAAGTCATTAATGCAGCAGATAGAATATTTGCTATTATCAGAGCTGAACACGCGAAGACCGAAAGGTCAATCCATAAATATTATAAACTCCTGGAGGGGAAAGAATGATTAAAGACAAACACGATTTGAATCAAGAAAAACTTCTAGAAATAAAAGAAAAACTCATGGAAAATCATAAAGAAGGCACTAATTTAGATTTAGATGATAGAAGTTCAAAAGCTAATACGAAATATGATCCAAAAGAATTTAATATTCAATCATATTCATATGGTGATTATGAAACCGGAGACATGGTTTTTGATGGAGAAGAAGACACTAAACAATCTAAGCCTGTGAATCACGAAGGGTTACGTTACCCGTCAATTGATGATTTATTAGAAGTTATCGACTCGAAGTACAAGTTAGCATACATCGCCGCAAAAAGGGCGAAAATCATTAAAAGTGACAATTATTCCTCGGTAAATAACAAATGCGTAAAAGCTGTTGGAATGGCACTTGAAGAAATTTTAGCAGGAAAAGTATCAGCGAAATTTTAAGAAACAGCCTCGGCTGTTTTTTTTATTCTTTTAAATTTTCACTCTTAAAAATACAGATTAATATGTTATAATAAAATAGTTATTGGAGATGATATTTTGGATAAGATAAAAGCTTTACTTAATAAACTAGACCTACAAGATAAAATCATAGAAGAATATTGTCAAATTGATGCGGTTGAAGTAGATAAGTTAAATGATACTTGGACCTTTTTCTTTACCTTTGAAAAAGTTATACCTATTATGCATTTTCGGAATTTTATTCAGAAACTTAATAATTTGACCTCAATTTATAATAGTTTGGAAACAGTTGACTTTAGAGTCAAATTTTTAGAGATGGATGGCGATATTTTAGATTATTATGATTTAGCGATTGATTTAATCGCTAAGGACGATAAGCGAGTTTTACCGCTTAAAGAGTATGATAAAGACATTGATCTAAATGTAATAAAAGTTTATGTTCCAAACGGAGCTGTCTCGCCCCAGATGTATCGTGTAAATATTGAAGAACAAATGAAGAAACTTGGTTTTGAAGTGGAAATTAATATTGAAATCGATGATACGAAGGAATCAATCGAGGAAGAAATTAAGAAAAACAATGATACTTTTATAAAAGAAAGCAAAGATTTACTTAACGCTAACGAAGTTAAATATATCGCATTAAATCAACCTAACGATTTTGATGATTTCACAGAAATCTCTTCTATACCTAAGACTGATATGGAATTTGAAGAATTTAAAGAAAGAAATCAAGGAAAATCAATTATCTATGTTCAAGGTATTGTGGTAGAGAATGAAATTAATGATTCAAATAGCAATTCCAGCGTCAAATTAATTATCACTGATGGCGTTGATTCTGTTTATTTAGTGAAAAGAAAAACTAAGCCTACCGATTTAGATTTTTTCAAAGAAATTGAAATTGGTATGGGTGTTAAAGCGAAATGTTATGCTCAATATGATAGTTACTATACCGAAGTGACTTTAAGCATTTTAAATATAGCTCGTTCTGAAGGGCAAATCGATAATAATCGTCGTGAAGATAATTATGAATTTAAACGTACTGAACTACATCTACACACGAAAATGTCGACTTTAGATGGGGTCAACGACATTGAAGATTACGTCGATCGCGCCATTAGCTATGGTCATAAAGCCATTGGAGTCAGTGATCATGGATCTGTACAATCTTTCCCTAGTTTAGAAAAATACGTAAAAGATAAACCTATAAAGCCAATTTATGGATTAGAAATGGTTTATGTTAATGATGAAGAAATTACAATTACAAGGGGTGATTTTCAAGGGTTATTATCAGAAATCACTTATGTCATATTTGATATAGAAACCACAGGTCTTTCGATAAACTACGACACTATCATTGAAATAGCCGGTATTAAGGTAAAAAACGGGGCTATTTTAGGAGAGTTCGAAGAATTAATTGACCCGGAAATGACAATTTCTAAGTTTACTGAAAATTTAACTAAAATTAGCAATTCTATGTTAAAAGATAAAAGAAAAATAAAAGAAGTTTTAAAAGATTTTCATGAGTTTTCAAAAGATTGCGTTTTAGTCGCCCATAATGCTGATTTTGATGTTGATTTCTTAGCGTATAATTACCGGGAACTAGGAATTGATAATAAAATAAATCCATCTATTGATACACTTATGTTATCAAAAGCCTTAATTCCTGATAAATCAAGATTTGATTTGAAGAGTGTTAGCCGTTATTTTAAAGTAACATTAGATGGTCACCATCGAGCAATTAATGACACAAAGGCTTTATTTGAAGTTTTTTTACATTTAGTTAAGCAACTCCGAAAAGATGGTTTCAATCGTTTCCAAGATTTAAATTTAGTAATTGACCATAAAGAAGTTTTTAAATATCCTTATCCTAAACATATTAATCTGTTAGTTAGAGAACAAGCGGGATTAAAAAATCTTTATAAGATTCTGTCTGAAGGTTTGACTACCTATTATGACAGAGAAGCAAAGGTTTTAAAGAGTGTTCTAGATAAACATCGGATTGGTTTATTGGTATCAAGCGGTTGCTTTAATTCTAGTTTTTTTGATATCGCTTTAAACAAAACGCGTAGAGAACTAGTCAAAGAAGCTAAGTATTATGATTATTTAGAAGTTCAACCATTAAGCTATTTCCGTTTCATGGAAACAGAAACTCCAAACTGGAAAAATGTAATTCAAAGAGTAATTAAAAAGATAGTTGAAGTCGGTAAAGAATTGAACATTCCTGTCGTAGCTACCGGCGATGTGCATCATCTTGATCCTAGTGATTACAAATATCGTGAGATAATGATCAATACACCACTTGTAGGTGGTGGCGGTTTTCATGATTTATATTATAAAGAGTTAAAACCTAATCAATATTTTATGACTACTGAAGAAATGATGGAAGAATTTTCATTCTTAGGGACCGATATCGCTTATGAAATCGTTGTTAGAAACTCTCAATTCATCGCTGATTTAGTTGAAGATATTACAATAATTCCGAATGAACTTTACGCTCCTACCGATGAGTTTTTAGCCGAAAAAGGCGTTCCATCTATCAAAACAAAAGTGGAACATATGGTCAATGACAAAGTCAGAGAACTATATGGAGATCCTCTTCCGGAAATAGTTAAAAATCGTGTAGAAAAAGAATTAAACAGCATAATTGAACATCATTTTTCCACTATCTATTACATTTCACATCTTTTAGTAAAAAAATCATTGGATGACGGATATTTAGTTGGTTCTCGTGGATCTGTCGGTTCATCATTCGTGGCTACTTTAATGGGGATTACGGAAGTAAATCCATTACCGCCACATTATGTTTGCCCTAAATGTCATTTCCACGCTTTCAAGAAAACTGATGAAGAAAAACAAGCCTATGGTGAAAATGATTTTGAAAAAGAATACAAAGACGTATTTGATAACGCTGATGCTGGATGGGATTTACCAAAAGCAGAATGCCCGATTTGTAACACGCGTTTAATCAGAGATGGTCACGACATTCCATTCGAAACTTTTTTAGGTTTTAAAGGCGACAAGACTCCCGATATTGATTTGAACTTTTCTGGTGAATACCAGGGTGAAGTTCATGAATATATTCGTAAATTATTTGGTAATAACTATGCTT
>DIGC01000113.1 GCA_002419445.1 Caryophanales bacterium UBA5732 | reverse complement strand
TCAATCATACCAATCAGCATAAAAACAATAATTATTAAAAGAAACAGCATGTTCAATCCATTAACAAATAAAACTTCATATATAGAACCTAAAAAGGCTGATTTAGAAACATATTTCCCTACTATTAAATCTTTAGAGAAATTAATTTCCCAGGTTTCAGAAACATTATTGTTGTCACCTTTTGTGGTGATGAAATCACCATTAATAGATTCGATTCTATGAGTTATGATAATGTTTTGTTCATCGGGTTTCTTAAAACTAATAATATCGTCAGGAAAATACTCATCCACGCTAGTATCAATGAAGATAAGATCTCCCGCCATAATTGCATCTTCCATGGAATTGGTTTTTACATATAAAATCGCACGATTAAAGATGCTAGGAATTTCATTGTTTTTTAATGAAACCCCTAAACGAACCATCATCACCATTGAAAGAATGATGAAAACGAATGGTAAATAATAAATTGTTTTTAATAAAATCTTTTTCATATTTCCCTCTTAAAAAATAACGAAGTCAGCAAACTTCGTTATCTTTACTTATTTTGCATATTTCTAGCGCGTTCAGCTTTTTCCAATAATTCCTTAGCTCGATTAATTTTCTTTTTCTTAGCTAATCTCTCTTGGGCTATTAATTTCTTTCTTTGTAAATCCAAGCGTCTTTCTTCAGCTTTTTTAGCTTCGATATCAGCTTTTTGTTTAGCAATTCTTGCGTTTAATTCTTCGCGATAATTATTAAGATGTAACATCGCTAGAGCTTTTTCGGTTTCAATGTCTTTTAAATTGTCGCGTTTAACTTTTTCGATATCTCGATATGTTTTAACAATTTCATTTTGAATTTCGATTTTCTTTTTAAGATCTTTTTCATCATCAGGATTAAAGGTGTAATTGATAAAGTCTTGAAAAGCACCATCAGCGATATCCAAAAGTTTCTTATGAATAATTTCAATAGTCTTATCTTTAGGAATTCCCGCGTTTATTAAAGTGTTATATCTTTCGATATTATCTTTACTAATTTGATCGAGAAAATATTGATTTAAAGTTTCATCTTTAAAAACATAATCTCCACTGTCCAAATAAGCGTCTTCTTCAATTTTTTGAACTACTTTCGCTGTTTTTACTTTTCGATAAGTAAATGGTTGTTCATGAGATAAGGCAAACTCTTCAATTTGGTTATTCGCAACCGTTGCGTATAACACCATCATCGTATTTTCAATTTGACGAATATACTCTTCGTCAAAAGTAACATTACGTTCTAAAACATCTACTTCATAACCAACTCTATCAACTGTATCTAAGAATAACCAAAGATCATAGCACTGAGAGAACTCGATATTTTTTAGAATAATGTTAGTTTTCATAATTGGTGGTCTGACTGGTGCGAAATTTGCCATAGCTCGCATAAAAGATGAATTCCGGTAGTTAGTGATCATGTCCCTAATATCTTTCATCCGGTCAAAAAGCTCTTGATTTCTCTTACAAACTGCATCATCTTCCATATTTCTTTTTATCTTTAGAGTAATATCGTAATCAATATTTGCACTTTGATATTCAATTGTCGAACCGACTTTTAAAAAGTTAACATATTCAGTATTCATCTTGTGATGAATTAAACGATATCTGATTTCGATAAAAGTATAAATTTTATCAACAAGCGTCATTAAAAAGCGATTTTCATAGGTACCCAATTCTTGTTCGGAAAACGACGTAAGTAACTTAGTCGGTTGAATTTCGCCACCCTTACTACTTTTTTTAATATTTTGTGTATTCGCAGCTAAATGTCTGATTGTACTAGAATCAATTTTTTTAGCTCTTTCGACAGGTACAACTTCGGAAACTTTCTTTAAACTTTCTTTTGGAGAACGCATTAATTTATCAATAATTGGAATAATACCTTCAATGTTCGATAACCAAGAGTCATCAAAGACACGACGTTCTCTTCTTTCTTTTTGATATAACTCAAGTTGTGAACTTTCTAAAAGATTTAAATACTGTTTAGCAAAATCATCAAGACGGTTAACACCTTCGAAAGTCGTGTTTATCTTCTTATAGTAACGTTTAGCGGTTCCTTCTTCCATAAAAGACCTCCTAAACTAATTTCTGTAGGTTTTTAATAAAATTGACTGATTCTTCAAAGGAGTTTTTGCCAAAAATCTTCTTAATTTGATTAATTAATTCTGTCAATTCGCTTTGTAAAAACGCTAAGTTTAAGCTTTCAAATTTGCGTAAAACCTTATATGCAAAGATATAATCTAAAGCATCAAGTTCAGTTCCTCCGCAAGCTACATACACAGGGACGAACTTATAAACTTGAGTCATGATTCTATTACCAAATGCGATTCTAAAATGCGCTTGAATATATTTATCTAAAACTTTGAAGTTAGTAAGAGTTTCTTCACTCATCGGGAACTTATAATATGCTTCATCAAATAATTCTTGAAGGTAAGCACTTGACATGTGAATAGCTTTTGTATCTGGTGCTTGGAAATATTCACCCTTACTATCAAATTCTAAGGAAATAGCACGGTCATAAACTTTATCGGTAATGGTAAAGGTTGAGTCATCTTTATTAGCTGTACCAACAAACCAAATGTTTAATGGAACAGTTATTTTACCATTGATTACTTTTAATGGGTCAGAAGGTTTTGAATCGGGAACTAAATCTATTTTCCATTCATTTGGATCTGGCATTTCCATTATTGACAAGAATTCAGCGAAGTAATACTCAATTCTCGCAAGGTTTAATTCATCTAGTACGATTAAGTTAACATCTTTTCGATAAATTGCTTCATATAAAGCTTTTAAAAAGTCAGTTTCATTAAATCTCTTGGTAAATTCATTTAAATAACCAAGAATTTCAGCACGGTCTCTCCATGCCGGTTGAACAGAAATCATCGCAGCTGGATTATCAAAGAATTTACCCATAGCATAAGGCAAAGATGTCTTACCAGTACCAGAAATACCTTCAAGGATAATAATCTTAGAAGCAGCCATACCAGCAAAGAAATAGGAAACCATTCTTGGAGTATAATAAAGCTTTAATTGTGATGCGGCAAAATTAACAAATCTTGTGACTAATTCAGGCATTGATACATAATCATTATCTTCCATATAGATATGTGTATCTTTACCTGCATATTCTTTATCGACAGCAATTAGTTTAACGAATCTTGAAGGTCCTACTGGAGCAGTTGGTTGTGAACCACCGATTTCACCGGCTTTAATTGAAACCGGACCAGTGAATGGTCCGCCTGATATTCCAGCAGTTCCGTACGCTGGTTGTAAACCGTTAGAAGTTGTATATCCTTCTCCTGCTTCACCTGTTTTCGGGTTAATACCTAATTGCGATACTTTCATAGCTAATATTTGATTCTTTTCATCGATTAAATCAATAACTCTTTCATTTAAATCAGCTATTTCTTCAATCAACTCATTCTTTTCAATTTCAATTCTTCTAAACGAAAAGTACTTTTTAATCCATAAATAGAGTCTTAAAACTAAAAAAATGATTAGGGTAATATTGAGCAAAGAAGCTACAACAACCATAATCCAGGATAAAGTATTAAATTCATATAAAACAGAATCTTCGATCATAAGATTCCAGTATCTGATTATATTTTCAAAAAAACGAACAATTATATCTTCCCATATAGTTTTGAAAAAGAAAACTATATGATCGCCTATCATTTCAAAAAGGTCAACGTAAAATTGTGAAAATTCTTTCATTAATGCTTACCCCCATAAGAAAAACTAGGCGCAAAGAACTTATCTATTGTTGATCTTTATTTTCTTCCGCCTTTTTTGACTCAGCCTCAGCCTCTAGTTGTGCTCTAGCGGCAGCTATGGCTTCTTCTTGCATTTTAACACGGTCTTGTGTATGTTTTTGTACATTATATTCGGCGTAAACTTTCATAAACTTTATAACTTCATAAACTAGTAAAGCTAAACATGGAACAACGATAAATAAGAAAAATCCAATACTTGATTTTAAGAAGGTAGTGAATCCATCAACGAAAGTACCAAAACCAGACCATGCTTTTCCAGTCCACTCGCCATAGATTTCCGATTCAACAATCAATCTAGGGTCAGAATCAACGTTAGCTTCACCTTTGGTCTCAAAACGCCATATAGGATTAGTTTTATCAATACTTACAATTTTATGGGTATTATAATAATAAACTATTCCTTCATCAGTAACCATAAAATCTTGGTATGTGATAATATCCCCTGGATTTAAATCTTTAGGGTTAATATCTGTACGAACAAAGATAAGATCACCTTCAGAGAAGGTTGGTTCCATTGATCCAGATTGAACTGATAATGAAGTTACTCCAAAAAAAGATATAGAATTACCATCTTTTTTGGAAAATAACCCAAATATCGCATAAACAAAAACGATAAATAATACAACATAAAAAGCAATATTAAATACCTTTTTCATTTTTAAATTTTTAACTGTAATTTTCGCCATTAGTATTCACTCCTCAACTATTAAGACTATCATCTAACTATTATATAGCAAAAGAAATTATTTTTCACTACAAAATTGAGAAATGGGCAAAAAAAGTTACATTTACAAACAAAATGAATGAAAACAATCATTTTCCCGTAAGGAAACATAACTTAGGGTCTTTTAAAGCCCTAAGTTATGTTTAGTAATTATTAATTAAAATTATCCAACAAAAGCAAAACTAAAAGCGATATCGAAATTTGCTAAAATTATATCGTTAGAAGCATGTAAATCCCAGCCTTCAATGTAAATGACAACTGTCATTATTGTAGGCGTGTTAGGTTGAAGTGTATATATTGAAGTAACCGCTGATGCTGTAGTGTTTACAGTTGGTGCTGCTGGCACAGGTGTAGGCGCGGTAACAGGTGTTAAGGTTGTTGCAATTGAATAACCATAATCGCTGTCATTTGCAAATATATAAGTGCTTCCAACTACAGGAACAAATGTAGAATCTTCTACTAACATTTCAGTTTCCCATGTACTGTCATCGCCCCAAAAAGCTAATCTCGTAGCATTTTGAACATTTGCTTGAGCTGTAGAGTTACCACTTGATGATGAAATCGAAAAACTATTTAGTTCAATAGCCTGCGGATCATCAGATTGTGATAACATCCAAAATTCTAATGTTATGTAGTTACCGCCATTTAGGTTATCAGTTGCTATGGTATAAAGAGGAGTAACATCAGTTCCGTTTCCAAGTCTTACAGCATCAATGTTATTAATATAATATAATCCTCCTTGAGGATCATTAACATTAACAGTACCTTGATTTGAAATAGTAGTAGACGGTTTTAATCTCCAAGGGATTAATTTGGTTGTAGGATCTTCATAGAAATAACCTTCATCTTCTAAATCAGAAGCGGTTACACTAGTACTATAGTTAAATGTATCCCTTAAGTAATTAAAAGTTTCTGATGCACTATTAGTTATTGATTTTGGTCTAATCAATAAGTTATCAGCAGCGGTAACCTCAAGATTAATTCCAGTAACATTGCTTTCAGTAGATACTGTAAACCATGCATAAGTAGAACCTATTGTTGCGATAAATGCGAATAATAATACGATTCCCGAAAGAATCACTTTGTTTCTTAAACCTTTCATATTTTTTCTCCTTTATAAATATTTTATTTTTAAATTTTTAGCAATTAAAAATTTATTGCACGTCATCATAAACTTTAATAACAGAGAATTTCATATCTAATTTAACTCCGCCATCAAAGATTGCGTTAGTATGATCGGCATCTGTGCCTTCATACCAAACTATCAATGTTACTTTTATCGTATCTCCTGGTGCCATTTTAATAAATTCTTGATACATTACTTTATCAATACTGTAAAAACTACTTGTTAGCGGTTCTAACTCACCTGGAGCGTCACCATTTTCTGATTGGACCTTAGCGTATGTCGTTGCTACTCCATCGATAATAACTCTGACTCTAATTGCTTCTTCTGCACCTCTAAGAGCTGCTAGAATATTGATTGTCGCTGAAACATCTAAATCAAAGTCACCAGCGTTTTCAACATAAAATGTGTGAGCGATGTACGAAAAACTGTTATTTGGTCCGTCTGTGTTAACAAAATACTCATCACCAGGTATACAAACCTCTTCGCCTTGTGAACCGTCATAATACTCTGTTCCGCAATATCCTGTCATCCCTTGGTTATCTTCAACCTTAGCGGATACTACTCTGGTTTTATAATCTTTTAGATCAGCATACTCATACATAGAGATTCCTGCTTCTCTAGCCATACCATCAACACTGAAGGTAAAATTACCAACCACAGTGCCATAATACGATACCGCAAAAATCAGAAACACCAGTACAGCACTAACGGCAATTCCCAATCGACTGGCTTTGGCGATTTTAGCCGCTTTTGAGGCATTTACAATATGAATAGCTAACTTAGTCTTTTGGCTCATACCGCAAACGAATCCCCCCAATCTTGGATTTAAGTGAGGGCTTCTTTATATCAAAAAAAGCCATCACCTTTATAGAGTTTACATTTTTTACTTTTCACAAATATAACTTTCATAAGAAATAAAAAATGCCCTCATCTTTTAAGATAACGGCAACTGGCTACCACCTGCATGAGAAGGCCCTATAGCTTTGCGTCACTAACTTTCGCTAGTTTTGCTATTTACGCTTAGATTATATTATAGTCAATTATCTTTGTCAAGTCCTTTGTACTAAATTTATTCATTTTTACTTTCTTTTAGAGATGCTCCCTCCGTTTTTCATATTTGGAAGCATCTCTAATAATAAGAAAGGAGAAATCCGCTAGCTAAAATCTAGCTAATAAAGTCCATGATTAAGTTTGTTAATTCGTCAGGTTTATCCACAAGCGGCGAATGACCGCATTGATCAAATTTTACATAGGTGGATAGTTCTTCTAAAGCTTTTATGTTATCAAGCACCATATATTCAGGTACTGTCTTATCATGAGTTCCCCAAAAATGTAAAGTTTTCGCTTTAATGTTTTTGATTGTCCCTTCTCCCGGTGAATATAAGTTATGAACTTCACCCATATTCAAACTAGCTAAAGCCCAATCGACATCGACTAAGTTCCTTTGTTTTAAGGAATCAGTAATATATAATTTATAATCTTCTTCAGTAGGCTTATTATAAGTATAGATTGTTAAATCAAAGATATACTTAATAAAATCAAAATTCTGTGCCGCTAAACCTAGTAACAATGGTTTAACTTGAATCGGATCTTCAGCCATTTCTTCTCTAGTGGAATAGACTTCACCTAATTTAATTTGGCCATTAGGATCTTTTTTAAAGACTGGATAACCTTTATAAGTAGTTGAATTAATTAAAATAAGTTTATTAAGTCTTTCCGGATAAAGTGCCGCAAATTCCATTACCACACCGCCGCCTAATGACCAACCGGCAATATCTGCCTTTTCAATCTTTAAAGCGTCCATGAATAATTTCACGTCTTCAGCTAGGTCTTTTAAAGACATAACCTTCTTTAAATAACTTGAATCGCCAAAACCGCGCATATCTACTGCTAAAGTATGAATATCTTCAGGTAATCGATCAAGTAAAGGTTTGTAATAGACGCTTGAAGAGAAATTACCATGCACTAAAATTAAGTATTTATCACCAGTACCTTTTTCTAAGTAAGCAATCGTCTCTTTGTTCTTTAATAACACAAATTTCTTTTCCATAAAATCCTCCATCAAATATTATATTTAATCTCTTTAATTAAGAAGAAACCAGTAATAAGCGTTGTGAACATACTAGGGTTTTCATACATCGAAGCGTGACCCACTTCAGGAATTATTACCCAATTACTATCTTTAATATTCTTATATAGATATTCTTGATCCTTTTTAGGAGTTAAAATATCCGCTTCAGCGGTTACAATCATTACCGGAAGATTAAGATTTTTTAAAAGTTCTCTCACATCAAAACTTTCGGCACTTCTTGTCAAGCGTTCCATAGCGTCTAAAAAGATGGGGTTAGAAAAAACAGGAACCAATATTTGTTCACGGCGTTGCATCCAATCGAGCTTTTCTTCATAATATTTTGATGAATAGATTACAGGTATCGTTGTTTTATAATAGAGTCCGCCGTTTCTGGTACTTCCAGCTTTAATCCAACCATCGCCGATATCCTTTAACCAAGGATTGGTATAAGCCGATGAATTAAATAATATTAAGCGATTAACGTATTGTTGGTAATGACAAGCAAAAAGCAGTGCGACTTCACCACCATATGAAATTCCGGCAATATTGATTTTTTCAATATTTAAATAATCTAATAATGCTTTGATTAAATCAATTTGAATTTGTTGAGTATAAAAATAATCTAACTTAACCGATTGTCCTTGATCAAAAAAGTCCAATCTGATAACTTGAAAATGTTCTTTTAAAGTTTCAATAAAAGGAATCCATGATTTTGTGCTCATCATGATACCGTTTAGGATTAATAATTTCGGGGACTTTTCTTCACCATCTTTTTCATAAAAGATATCGTGATTATTATAACGAAAAATGCTCATGAATAAAACCTGCTTCAATAGCGCCTTTTAATAGTTCGTCCCTAAATTTAGGATGAGCGATACTAATTAAAAGTTTAGCTCTTTCTCTGATATTTGTGCCTCTTAAACGGACTATACCATATTCAGTAACCACATAATCTACATCATTTCTCGATAAAGATACTGCTGCACCTGGTTGTAAGGTCGGAACGATCTTCGATACTTCTTCAATTTCTCCGGTTACTTTGTTTTTAACTGTGGCGGTTGAATAAAGCGCGATAAAAGCGCGACCGTTCTTAGCGTTTTGGGCGCCGATAGCCGTATCGGCTTGTCCGCCGGTACCTGATATTTGTCTTGTGCCGACAGCTTCAGAAGCGCATTGACCGGTTAAATCAATTTCGATTGTTGCGTTGATCGATACTTGATTGTCATTTAAAGCCATAACAGCTGGGTCATTAACATAAGATCCAGGTAAAATCATGACCGACGGATTGTTGTCGATATATTCGTAAAGTTCTTTAGAACCCATTGCAAAACAACACACATGTTTGTTTTTATGAAGTGTTTTCTTTTTACCGGTAATAACTCCAGCTTCGATCAAATCAATCATTCCGGACGTAAACATTTCCGTATGAATTCCTAAATCTTTTTTATGGATTAAAGATTTAGCAACGGCATTTGGAATCCCGCCGATTCCTAATTGAATGCTATCGCCATCATTAATCTTATCAGCGATTAGTTTACCAATCATCATATCTTTTTCATTAGGTTCAACATAAGGTAAAGTTGGTACCTGATAAGAAGTTTCAACTAGATAATCAACGTCGTGAATACTAACTTCCATATCGCCAAAAGTTCTTGGGAAGTTAGGGTTAATTTCAAAGACAACAATATCAGCTTCTTCAACCATTTGTTTTTCATAAACATTAGACGTTGAAAGAGACATGAAACCATGTTTGTCCGGCGGAGTAGCGGCTGTAATAAAGATATTAGGTGTTTTATGATCTAATCGTCTTCTTCCTGCTAAATGTAAATGGTTAGGAATAAACGAGATATTTCCATTTTTACTTACGCTTCTTAAAGTCTTAGTATAGAACCAACTATCTAAGAAAAAAGAATCTCGTAATTTTTCATTTGTAAAAAAATCTGCCTCAACTATCGGCAAACAATTGGTCACCGTGACATTCTTTACTTTGTCAGCGATGATATGTAGGTTCTTCATAAATTTTTGTGGTTCGTTGGCAGCCATGCCTACCACAATTTCATCGTTGCTCTTGATTAAATCTAGTACTTGTTCGATTTTTACAATTTTATGTTCTTTCATTGCTTTACCCCTTCAATAATTACTTCAAGGATATAGAGGGAGAGATAAATCTCCCCCTCAAAAACCTCGAAAAATAGAATATTAGTTGCCTTTTGCTTCGATTTCTTCGATTGTTTCGATTTCTCTAACTTTACCGAATGATTCGTATAAATAATCTGTTTCAACTACGTCAGTTGTAAGTGGATTGTCGCCAGCTACGTATGTATATTGCAACATTGACATTTCTGCGATACCCCATCTCTTACCATTTGTCCAATCAACCATACCGCCCATAGGAATATCTAATACTTCAGATTCCATTTGGGCAATGTAATTGTCCCAAGTAAGTTCAACTTCAGCTGCTTCGACTCTCTTCAAGCCTTCAACGAAGATATAAGCTGCCATATAACCAGCGATTGCGAAGTTGTTTAGAGCGTATTGAGAGAATGAACCAGTGGAAATGATGCCATAATAATCCCAATAGTCTTGATGTAAACCACTGATACCTTCTGGATCAAGTAAATCTAACCATGCATTAACATAAATTGGACGAGCTTGATTGTATAAAGTGTGGTTAACGTATGATACGTCAGCATTTACATAAGAAGAGAATACTGGAACGTTAAGTGCCAAATTATGCATTTGTTGCAAAGAGTATCCAAATGGTTCTTGGTTCATTGCTAAGATTACTGCAGATACGCCAGAAGCCTTTAATAAAGTGACTGCTGTTGCATATGATGTAGTAACTGCTTGGTAAACCATATCAGCTGATTTTCCTAAAATTTCTGCTTCTTGTTCGATACCAGCCTTGATTGATAATCCGACGTCATCATTGGTGTAGATGACACCAATCTTTGCTCCTTCAGGAAGCGCTTCGTCATGATTTACACCATAAACAGCTTCTTTGATAGCTCTAGCTGTCATGATTCTACCGTCTGTCATATAGATTGGTTGAACAGCTAGAACTGGATTTCCCACTGATTCTTGGAAGTAAAGTGAGTTGATACCAGTAGCTGCATAAACCATTGGAACGCCAACTTCTTGGATTAATTCAAGAGTTGCGCCAACTGTCCATGTACCAAAATGTCCGACCAAAGCGAAAACTTCATCTTCTTCGATTAATCTTTCAGTATAAGTCAAACCCTTTGTTGGATCAGTTTCATCATCATAAGTGACGAATTGGATAGTTCTGCCATCGATTCCACCTTGGGAATTGATGTATTCAAAATAAGCTTGAATACCAGCGTTGAACGGAACGCCAACACCAGCGCCAGCGCCGGTAGTTGAAGCTGCATTACCAACTTTGATAGTTGTTTCTGTAACGCCTTGAACAACGATTTGTTCTTCAGTTGTTGGAGCGTCAGTAGGTGCAGCGGTTGTTGGTTGAGCTGTAGTTGGCGCCGCAGTAGTTGTTGTACCACCGCAAGCAACTAATACAACACCAAACAAAATAACGAATGCTGTTAAAACTAATTTCTTCATATTATTTCTCCTTTTTCTATTTTTGTATGTTAACCGAATAATCGGTACTTACCTATTTTTTTCCTAAATATGCTTCAACTAATTGTTCGTCCTTAAGTAGTTCTTCAGCCGTACCCTTAGTTTTAATTTTACCCAATTCCATTACATAAACTTCATCGGCAATCTTTAAAGTTTGAAAAGCGTTTTGTTCCACCAGTAAAATAGTATTTCCTGCAGCCTTAATTTCCGTGATAATTCTAAAAATATCCTTCACAATCATCGGCGCTAATCCAAGTGAAGGTTCATCAAGAAGCAATAGTTTTGGTTTTGCCATCAATGCTCTACCGATCGCGAGCATTTGTTGCTCACCACCAGATAGAGTTGAAGCCTGTTGTTTTCTTCTCTCTTTTAGAACCGGAAAGTATGAGTACACTTCAGCAAGAATTTGCTGTTTAAGTTTCTTTGTCGATTCGCCTTTAGGCGCTTTCAAAGAGTAAGCTCCAACTAAAAGATTTTCTTCAACAGTCAAACCTTTGAAAATGTGTCTGCCTTCAGGAGATTGAATGATACCTTTTTTGGCAATTTTGTGCGGATTTAATCCAGAAATATTTTCATCCTCGAAAATAATTTTACCAGATTTTGGTTTAACAAGACCGTTTATAGTTCTTATAACTGATGATTTGCCAGCTCCATTTGCCCCTAAAATAGCGACAATATTTCCTTTTTCTATCTCTAAATCTATACCTTTAATTGCTCTGATAATCCCATAATCTACGACTAAATTAGAGATCTTCAATATGACATTGCCCATTATTCTTCTCCTAAATAGGCATCGCGCACCAATTTATTTTCTTGAATTTCTTTTGGTGTGCCGATTGCCAATCTTTTACCAAAAGATATGGCGCAAACCGTATCGCAGATATCCATAACCAAGCCCATGTCATGTTCGACCAAGAAGATGGTAACTTTTTCTTCATCACGAATCATCTTAATGAGTTTTGCAAGTTCCAAAGTTTCAGCATCATTCAAACCAGCTGCCGGTTCATCGAGGATGATCATCTTTGGTTCAACCATTAATGTTCTGGCTAACTCTATTTTTTTCAAAATGCCATAAGGAAGTCCTAACGGATATGAGTCTTTATATGCTAAAAGACCTATTTTTGTTAAAACATTTTCCGCTTTCTTTCTTAAAACCAACTCTTCTTGACGTAATTTTCTAGTATGAATCAACTGGCCGAAAAATCCGGTTTTAAACAACGTATGAGCCGCTACTAATAAGTTGTCAATTACTGTAAGTTCCCAAATCAACTCAACATTTTGGAAGGTTCTTACAATTCCTTGTTTAATTATTTGATGAACCTTGTAATCATTCAAGAAAACAGTATCAATCTTGTTTTTACGAAAATACATCTTGCCATCGAAAGGTTTATAAAACTTGGTAATACAGTTGAATACAGTGGTTTTACCAGCACCATTAGGACCAATAAGACCAAAAATTTCGCCTTCTTTAACATCAAAGCTTAAATGATCGACAGCCAATAAGCCACCAAACCTCATGGTTAGGTTATCCAATCTTAAAATTACATCTTCATCCAAACCATAATTATTGATTTTGGTCTGATCTACAAGAGCGAACAATTTGTCTTTAAAGTATTTACCAAATTTATTGAGTAGTTCAATTTTATTATCAGTTTTTTTCTTAAAATCTTCAAGACTAGAAGCTGATTTTCTTTCAATCTGCGCAATCTTTTCTAAAGTTTTTATTTCTAATTCTTTAACTTCTGTGTTGTACTGCTCTAGGTTAGATTTTATTCCCGAATATTTTTGATTGATAGTTTCTATTTCTTTGCTTAACTCGTTGTCAAGTTCTCTAGCTTTATCGAAAAAAGTTTTTTCTACGGCTGATTTATCTTCAGCTTTAGCACTTTTCCGTTCAAAACTTGTCTTTAAAGCTCTTTTTCGCCAATAAAATTTATTTTCAATTTTCTGGACTTTGCTGGCGATTAATTCTTTTGTCGCATCATTGTTGACGCTATACTTTAGTGCAAGTACCAAGCATTTTGCTGATAAATTATCTTCAAAACTATTGATTCTGTTTTCAGCTCTTAATCTTTTTCTTGCCAGAACAACTTCAGAATAATCCTTTTTAAATTTTGCTTTATCTTCAATTCTAATCAAGATTTGTTGGTAGACTTTAATCAGGAGATTATTCATCATCTTTGCCATAGCGATAAGTCCTCCATTTCATCTTGATTTTAGCCAATTTAATTTTAAGTTTAAACCATGACGTCTGTAATAATCTGATTAAACCACCGGGATAGAACATTACTACCAAAACAATTAAAACCCCATTAAAAATTACAATCAAAGCTGGATTATTGGAAAAAAACGGTATATAGTTCAAAACCGATACTTTTAAACCAAAAATCAGAAACACGCCGATGATGATGCCATAAATTGATTGAGCACCACCAACGATAACGGCCGCTAGGATGTCCAATGAATAACTTAAGTTCCATTGCGGTGGATAAGAAAACTTGGTATGCAGGATATATAACACTCCACCCAATACCGCAAATACAGATGAAAGAATAAATGCTAAAAGTCTGTATTTGATAATGCTTATTCCCATTGATTGAGCCGCTGACTCGCTGTTTTTCATGGAAAGCAAAGCTCTTCCAGTTGGACTTTTAATAATATTGATAGTCGCTACCATCGCCAAAATGAAGCAGATAATGACGATTATATAGACTGTATTAAAATAATTGTCATTACCACTTTCGAACAATTTTCCAAAGATTTTGAAACTTCTTAGAGAAGTTCCGGTAAATCCGCCGGTGAATGTATCATAACTAATGAAAAATTGTCTTAGCATCTCACCTAGACCAAGAGTGATAATTGCCAGATACATACCTTCTATTCTCAAGGAAATGAAACCTACTAACAATCCCACAGCTAAGGCAATGATGATTGATATAACTATAGTCATTCCAAACGACATGCCACCGATGCCATGGAAATATCCCATGATAAATGACCCAAGTCCCACTAGCCCTGCTGTTCCCAGTGAAGCCAAGCCGCCGAAACCGAGTAGTAACGAAAAGCCCATTGCGACAACAGAATAAATCATTACTAAGGTGAAAGTGTTAATCACCGAAATTGTAAGTAATCCCATATTTCTCAAAAATAAGGCAAACAGGAATATCAACCCTAAAACGATAAAACCGAAATATGGATGTTTAGATATTGAAAGAAATTGTTTTTTAAAGTTTGCCAAGACATTTTTAAGTTTCAACATAGTCTACACCTTCTTCGCAATCTTTTTGCCGAACAATCCTAATGGTTTGGCTAAAACAATCAAGAGTATAATTCCATAAACAATTACCAATTGCCAAGTTCCGTTGTAATATGGAGCTATCGAAGAGAAAACATTAATTAAAATCGCACCGATAATTGATCCGCCAAATGATCCAAAACTACCCAAAACGGCAGCCATAAAGGCATTAACCTGAACAGGAACCATAGAAGCAACTTGTACTTGCGTACCCATCGAAGCATAGAAGAAAGCCGCTATCGCACCCAAACCTCCAGCGATTGCCCAACTCATAGCCGTGATGACATGGGTATTCACTCCCATCATGCTGGCAATAGTTTCACTAGAAGCTGTGGCTCTAACCCCCAACCCCCATTTAGTAAATCTTAGAGCGATGAATAGCGCCGCTAACACTATCACGGTAATCGCTATTGCATAAAGATTCTGAACTGGGATAACCATTGGATAATCACCGATATTAAAGATTTTGACATCTACCGAAAATGCCGGTAAAACTATCGGATTAGAACCAAATATTACCGGAATAATACCCATGATAACCATGACAAGACCCATAGTTATCATCTGTTTACCAACAGAATTAACATTTTTTCCTTTTCTAATTATCATGACATCAATGAATAAGCCTAGCAGGAACGAAATTACGATACCCGCAAATAAACCAGCAAAAAGTATCAAAGTCATATTAGTGCTTCCGTTATCAATCAACTTCATAACAACTGAGGCAGCGAAAAATGCCCCGAAAGTCGCCATCATTCCTTGAGCAAAGTTGGTGGTTACTGAAGTTTTAAAGATTAGGACAACTGCGGTAGTTGCCAAGATTAAAATACTTAAATCAATTGTATTAAGCAATAATATCTGAATTATGATAGGCAAAGTGAATAACCTGGCACTGATGACAATCATAGTCAATATGCTTAAGACAATTAAGACGTTTAGAGCTCTTGAACGATACAATGATTTGTGAGTTTGTTTGCGAAGCCAAAAAAGATCAAGCGCGGCATAAATCGCAATTAATCCCAATATTATTATTAATATTTGTCTAACAGCGACATCAATACCCGGCATCTTAAACCCCTCCCCACTTGATGATATTGGCTGCCCAAACATAGCCAATACCAGCGGCTATCATACAGACGACACTACCATCCTTAACCTTCTTTTCTTTCAAAGCCTTATGCAGAGAAAGAATTTGGTCAACTTGGCCGATATGGCCATAGTCTTCTAGATATATTGATTGATCTTCTTTTAATCCTAGTTCATCCAACATGCTTTGATGCCCTGATCTTTTAATATGAAGAATTGCTAAATAATCAATATCTTTTCTTTCAAGATTAGACTTTTCCAAAGCTTTATCAATGCACATAAACCAATTCGGCATTGAAACAACATTTAGACGATCTTTCATCTTTTTTGGGTCCATCAGACGTAAGGATTTCTTGCTTTCTTCTAAATTGTCACAAGTGATAGGATTTGCAGTTCCACCAATCTCAACACCGGCAGTTCTAGATAAAGAACCATCAGCGATAATATGTGAACCTAAAAGTAAGTTTTTATTGTAATTTTTCTTTAAAATAATCGCTCCGCCACCGGCACCTAAATTGTACATCATTGACATATCTTTATCAGTATAATCAACAAAATCACCGTTTCTATAGCCACCGACAACCATGATTAGATTGACAGTATCATCAGCTATCAACATGTCTTTAGCCATTTTCATTGCTGAAACAGTTGTACAGCACCTGTTAGCTACATCAATACCCCAAGCATTAACAGCTCCAATTTTGTCTTGAATATATAGAGCGCTTGTCGTTAAAGGATATTCTTTCCACTCTTCACCGACACAGATAATAACATCAATATCTTTAGGGTCTACTCCTGTGTTTTTCAAAGCGTCAAGAGCAGCTAAAACTCCCATTTCTTGAGTTCCATCATTTTCTCCAGGAACAGTTTTTTTAACAATTCCGAGCTTTTCTTTGACTGCTTCTTCTGACCAAACGCCCTTTGTTTGTTCAGAGATTTCTTTGGCAGTCAAATAGCTATCTGGTAAATAAATACCAGTACCAACAATTCCGACAGTTGGCTTTTCCATATAAATCACATCTTTCTTTTTATATTTTTAAAGTCTCATGCCTCCATCGGCTTGAATAGTTTGTCCGGTAATATAAGATGCATCATCACTAGCTAAGAATAGAGCAACTTTAGCGATTTCTTCAGGTTGACCTAAACGTTTTAACATCGTCAGAGCTGCGAATTGATCAAGTAATTCTTGAGGAACGGTTTTTAAAATATCAGTCATGACATATCCAGGAGCGATGGCATTAACTCTAACTGGCGCACCTTTTCTTGCGAATTCTTTTGCCCAAGTTTTTGTTAAACCGATAACGCCTGCTTTTGTAGCTGCGTAATTAGCTTGTCCGATATTGCCAAAAACACCAACTACAGAAGAAATGTTAATGATTGACCCGTAATTGTTTGTTTCCATTTGCGGGCCAATATATCTAACTAAGTTAAAGATACCTTTTAAGTTAACGTTGATAACAGCGTCCCACATTTCATCAGTCATTTTTCTAGTCATTGCATCTCTAGTAATTCCAGCGTTATTCACTAAAATGTCTATTTTTCCGAATTTAGCAATCATATCATCAAAGAAAGTTTTGCAACCTTCAGTATCGGTAATATTTAAACGATAGAACTCTACGTTTTCTTGTGCATAAGTCATTTCGCCCATATCAACAGCTACAACTTTCGCTCCTTCAAGAGCGAATGCTTTAGCGATTTCTGCACCAATACCCTTGGCTCCACCTGTTACAACCGCTACTTTATCTTTTAATTTCATTTTTAAAATTCTCCTTATCTTTTAATTACGACAGCAGTACCCATACCGCCACCGATACATAAACTAGCTAAACCTAAATGTTTATTTTGTTTTATCATTTCATGAATTAATGTAACAACGATTCTATTACCACTAACGCCTACCGGATGACCTAAAGCAATAGCTCCACCATTAGGATTTGTTTTAGCTAAGATTTCTTCTTCTGTAACGCCATGTTCTTGAGATAATTCTTTGACAACACCAAGACTTTGAGCCGCAAAAGCTTCATTAAGTTCAAACAATTCGATATCTTGCAATTTTAAATTATAATTTTTTAATAAATTTCTAATTGCCGGAACCGGACCTAGACCCATAAAATTAGGGTCTACCCCGCCTTGGCCGACTGCGACTATTTCAGCTAGAACCCGTAAATTGTATTTTTTAACCGCTTCTTCACTTGCGATAATCATAAATGAAGCACCGTCATTAATTCCCGAAGAATTACCAGCGGTCACTGAACCGTCTTTGGTAAAAGCCGGTCTTAATTTTGCTAATACTTCAAGAGAAGTTGTTCTATTTGGATATTCATCGTTTTCAAATACTGTGTCGCCTTTTCTACCCTTTATAACTATCGGAACAATTTCATCTTTAAATCTTCCGGAATCGATTGCATTAATGGCTTTTACTTGTGATTCATAAGCGAATTTATCTTGAGCTTCTCTTGTTAATCCGTGTTTAGCAACAATGTTTTCTGCAGTAATACCCATATGCATATTACCGAAAGCATCTGTCAAAGCGTCAGCTAAAATATGGTCAACTAATTCCATGTTGCCCATTTTATTACCAGATCTTACTTTTCCCGAAACCATAAATGGAGCACCTGACATTGACTCAACGCCACCAGCTACCACTAATTCAGTAAAACCTGCTTGAATGCCAACATAAGCATTTATAATTGATTTCATACCGCTACCGCATACCATGTTTAATGAATAAGCTGGAACTGTATCAGGAATTCCCGCTGTAATAGAAATTTGTCTTGCTATTCCTTGGCTGATATTAGCTGGTAAAATATTACCAACAATAACTTCGCTAATTTTATCAACTGGTACTTTTGTTTCTTCTAATAATGCTTTTAACACTTGTGAACCCATATCTCTAGGATGGACATCTTTCAACGTTCCTAAGAATGAACCGATAGGACTTCTTTTCGCTCCGACAATATAAACTTTTTTACTCACTGACAAAAACCTCCTATTTATTTTAATTACAAATATGAATAAAACTTCATATTTCATCATAATTATAATCAAATATAGATAGAAATGTCAAGCGCTTTCACTTTTTTTTCTAAAAAATACAAAAGCCCATATATAGGGTTACAAAGGACAAATCATTAGAATAAAGCCAAGTTCAGCGAAATGCTTGTTCTTTTTATAAAACCCTTTACATAAAATCATATTTATGAATCTTTATTCATGTAAATATTTTCATGAAAATGCTTGTATTTTATAACCTTTTAATTTACAATGTAAACGGTGATAATATGAATAAACAAGAAACGCGTCTTCCAAAAACTAAAGTTGGATTAAAGTCATTCAAGAAAATTATCAAATCTGGTAAATTATTATATGGAAAAGCTGGATACAATTCAACTTCCATAAACGACATAATTTCTAAAGCAAAAGTCGCTGCCGGTACGTTTTACATCTACTTTGATAGTAAATTAGCTTTGTATCTTTATCTACTTGATGAATATAGACATAATATTAGAAGATCAGCTACTGATGCCACAAAAAATTGTAAAACTCGTTTAGAAATGGAAAGAGCTGGATTAAAAGCCTTCATCATGTATGTTAAGGAAGATCCGTTAGCTTATAAACTTGTTTGGGAATCGCTGTTCGTCGACCAAAATATTTTTAGAGAATATTATATGAGTTTCGCCAGTTCTTATGTAAATCATTTGAAGCCTTTCGTTGAAAGTGGAGAAATAAGAGATGATATTGATTTAGAAACTGTCTCATACATCTTAATGGGCATTTCGAATTTTGTGGGATTACAAATTGTTTTCAATGAAAACGCCACAGAAAAAGATGTTGATTTCGTCGTTGATGAAAGTATGAAGTTACTGCAAAACGGTATATTTAACAGCAAAAAAGGCTAAATTTTTTTAGCCTTTTCTTTTTATTTATGTTAAAATACTTTAGTGATGGAGGTGAACAATATGAAAATTCTCGTTGCGATGGATTCTTTCAAAGGTTCTTTAACTGCACTTGAAGCTTGTAATGAGGTTGAACAAGGCATTAAACATGTTAACCCTGATATTGAAGTCATCAAAAGACCAGTAGCCGATGGCGGCGAAGGTACAGTTGAAACTTTAATTGATGCCTTAAACGGTGAAAAGATTTTTCTTGAAATCAAAGATCCTTTAATGAGAGAAATCGATGGAGTTTATGGTATCTTTAATGAAAAAACCGCTATTATCGAATCAGCTATCTCTTGTGGGTTGACGCTCCTCAGTGAAAAAGAAAAAAATCCGCTTTATACTACTACTTATGGTGTTGGCGAATTAATAAAAGACGCTCTTGATAAAGGAATTAGAGACTTCATAATTGGTATTGGCGGGAGCGGTACGAATGATGCCGGTATCGGAATGCTAAGTTTTTTAGGAATGAAGTTTTATGATAAAGAAAACAATTTATTGAAACCAGTTGGTATTTCTTTAAAATTGATTGATAGAATTGATGTTACGGATTTTGACGAAAGAATTAAAGAATCAAAATTTCTAATCGCATCCGATGTCAACAATCCACTCTTTGGACAAAATGGAGCGGCTTATGTCTATGGTCCTCAAAAAGGTGCTAATAAAAACGCAGTAAAAGAGTTGGATTCAGGATTAAAAAATTTTAGTTTGGTCGCTACCAAATTAATGAATGTTGATTATTCACAAAAGCCAGGTTCAGGAGCTGCTGGCGGCTTAGGATATACTTTCTATACCTTCTTTAATGCTAAGTTAAACCCTGGAGTTGATATCATCTTCGACAGATTGAATTTAGATGAATTTGCCGGCACTTCAAATTTAATCATTACTGGAGAAGGTAAAATTGATAAGCAATCAGCGATGGGTAAGGTTTTGTCAGGAATCGGCGCTTTAGGTTTAAAATATAAAATACCTGTTATCGCAATTGCCGGAGTTGTCGATGAATCTGCAGAAAAACTTCATGAAATAGGAATAACTTCCATGTTTTCAATAATAAATAGACCAATTGATTACTATGAAGCAATTCATAAGGATAATTCAAAAACTATGCTTAAAAATTGTGTGATTGAAATTATAAAACTGATTAATTTTAATAACTAAACTTTTGCGTTTTGAATAAAATAAAGACTGATTTTCAATAAGGAAATCAGTCTTTATATTTGTTTTTGAATTAGGTTGTATTATATGGGTCAACGACAATGGTTGAGACGGATATTTCTGTTAAAATAACATCATGAGTACCACTATATTTTAGGACATAATCTCCGGTGTAGTTATAGCGAGTATGCAATACGATGGTATAATTGTTTAAATTAATTATATCAAAATAAAATTCAGATGAACCATCAATATAATAATCAATATATATATGAAACTCTTGACTTGCAGGAGGATCAGTTAAATATGTAGTGTTTCTAACTACATTAACTTTAAGTACTTGTTCTGGTGTCAGACTATATCCAAAATTTATGTAAGAAAAATTGTAAGTTGCTAAATTAGCGCGAACTTCATCAACATCATCAATAAAATCAACATTCTGCATAGCGGATAAACTACTAGAAATTTCCAGAGCTTGAGGCGAATACTCAAACTGAATTTGAGTAATCTGCATATTTTTTGGTGTATTATCATAATAAACGCCAACTAAATATACATAAAAATCAGGTGGAGTAAGCGGGTCATTAGGATTCACAACTATCATTTCACCATTTTCTGATTTTTGAATAGCTGCTAAAGCTTGAGATTCTAGCATTTCAGTTCTTACACCTGAATTAGCAAAACTAACAGCTACTGGTGCGATATTGGAAATATAATCACCATTAACATCATATGACGCTCGGTAATAAGCCAAATCTCCAGACCCCGAATAGGTAGAAGTAATCCAACCTATAGCTGCTAGAGGATCATCAGGAACTTTAGCGTATAAAAGAAATTTAGCAGGATAATTATGAGGGTTAAAAACATTTCCGACTGTAGGGGTTACTAGGGTTTCTACGAAGCTCTTTATCTGTAAACTTCCCGTTGAGTAAAAAATACCCGAACCAACAAAGTCCATATTTTCTTTACTATATTGTGCAGATTGACTTGAAGCGAAAGTGTACCCTAACTCTCTTAAACGGTCATACAAATTAAAAGCATCATCCTCAGTTTCGTTAGGATCGTAGATTTGTAAAGTGGATATCGAATAACTATATGTAGCACCCATTCTGTTAAATGCTTTCCCATAAATTTCTACACTATCAAGGCCAGACAACAACACTTGACTTAATGTTTTTGCTGGAGTTTCACCAATCACATAATATGTTCCAAAAGTGCTAAGTGCATATGCTAAAGCTGTATAGGTGTTGGCCATATTAAAATTAAAAGTATAAGGTGATCTCGGCCCACCAGCGATATAACCTGAATCGGTTTGATTGTAACCAATAAGTCCGTATTCGGATCTATTGCTAGGTGTATTAAATGCTAAAGGATATGGATAACTATCTATCGTTGGGTTTGCAACAAAGACATTTTCTAATATTGCAAATGGCCCTAAATGTCCTACTATAAATCCGGTAGCGTGATTCAAAACCCCATCGTTATGAGGATGGAAGCCAGTGGTGGAATAATTGATATCATCTACATTAGGCTGACTGATAATTCTAATATTTTCTAGAAATAGATTTGACACTTTACAATGCAAATCGTAATCACCGTCATTATCTGTATCAAATCCTTTTGTATAACCAAATAGACCGATATCTTGATTTAATGCACCGTCAATGGTTATGTTCATTAAATTTGAATTATTGCCATTAAATACTCCAGTAAATGGAGAAATATTATTACCGATTGGTGGAAGAGAATGATAAGAACCAAAATCTATATCAATTGGATTCCCAGTATCAGGATTAGCTACTTTAAAATGTTGTTGAGTTGTTTGCGTTTGAAATATTCCCAAATTCTGTAAATAAGACAAATTATATAGATGTTCAGCTTCCGCGATTATATATGGATCTGATGCTATTCCACTTCCTCCAGCGAAGTAACTTCTTATGCTTGTTCTGACTTTTCCCAGAACATCATTAGTCAAAGCAAAAGTATTATCCATCCAAGAATATGTAACGAATACAAAGGAAAACATTAAAAACAAAGCAGTCACTAAAGTAAGAATTAAATGTTTTCTGCCAGTTTTCACACTACCTCACCTCCATCACTTAAAACGATGATGATGTCTTGAAAGAATCTAAGGAAGTCAGTACTTGCTAGTGGTAAGGTCAAACTTTCAGTGGTTAAATAATCATCTATAAAATAATCAACCTTAGTTTCGTAATAAGAAAAACTGAAATAAAGATATAATTCTGTGGATTCAACTTCCAAGATAATTGGATATAGCATATCGGTTAAGTCCAAATAAGGAGAATATGTATCTAAAGTTCCATAAAAATTATATTCTGGATATATTAAATCTTCACTGATATCAACTTCAGCGAAATCATCTTTTAAATCAGTAAATATATTAGTAGCTTCTAATCTAGAAGTATAACTTGTACTCGTCATATACTGAATATTAATAACTTCGCTCAAATAATGAGGGCCAAAATTCGATGTATCAAAAGCACTAGTATCAGCCATAGAAGTTAAACTTCTAGCGTCTAAATATAAATACATATCAGCTTCTACTTCATAAGAGAGATGTAACTCGACAAATAATATATTATCAGCATTATTTACCGGAACTAAAGGATCATATTGATTTAAGAAAATACCGGCAAATTCATAACTGTCGTCCCAATATCCGTAACTAGGAGTATCACAGACCGATTCTACACAAGTAGATGGATCAACATAAGTCGTTCCATTATAGATTTCTATTTCACTCGTTGAACTGTTAAACTTATAAATATTTTGTTTAGTGAAAAATTTAATTTCATAACCTTCGACATATTCATGAGAAACATCAAATGCTAAAGAGTCAGACTGAACTGTGGTACTAGTAACAAACCACGCAAAAGAAACCACAATAAATGCGGATAAAGCTAGGAAGAGTTGTATCATTGAAAGCACAAATCTTTTCTTATCCATTGTTGGTTTCCTTTCTTATATATTTTATTTGTTGAATACTACTTTATTAAATGATTAAAGGAATACATATCCCAAGGTGATTTTCTAATCATCTTTTCAGCATCTTCTACCGAAATCGGTTCAGAGAAATGATATCCTTGCATAAATCTTATATCTAATTTATTAAGTAATCTAATCGTGTCTTCATCTTCAACACCTTCAGCAATAACAATCTTTTGATTAGCTTTTGCTTGATCAATAATCTTCTTGATTTTATCTGAAGAAGTTTCTTCAGAAGTGATTAACAATAAATTACCGCGAGACAGTTTAAAGATTGAGGCGCTGATTTTATGCATATCGTCAATTACTTGGTAATCTAAGCCAGTATCGTCAATCGCCATTCTAAATCCATATCTTCTGAATTCTTTTAAATTATATTGAGCCACTTCGTTATTTGCGAGTGTATAATAATCTAAAATTTCCAATACAAAGTTTTCTGGACTCAAACCTAATTTCCCTGCTATTTCAAAATATTGTCTTGCTAAACCTTCAACATATAATTGTTTAGGATTTAAGTTTATTGAAATAAAGAAATCACCTAACTTAGTGCTCTTTTTCCAATAAGCATATTGGGCGGCGACTTTTTCAAAGCCCCAGATACCAAACCAAGTAATATCTCCGGTTAAATCCATAACATTCAAGAATTTTCCCGGTGACAGAATACCCATCGTTGGATGCTGCCACCTAAGCAGAGATTCTAATCCGATGATTTTTCCTGTTCTAATATCAACAATCGGTTGATAATAAAGCAAGAATTCATCATTTTCAATTGATTTTTTTATTTGTTTATAATAATCAATATTAAACTGTTCTTTTTCGATTAAATTTTGTGAATACATATAGAAACGGTTTTTACCTTCTTTTTTAGCTACATATACAGCTACTTCAGCGTTCTTCAAGAGATTTTCTGCAGTAATTCCGTCGTACGGAAATAAACACACACCGATTGAAGCGGTCAATTCATGATTGCCTAGTTTTGTCGGTTGTTTAAACAAATCGAGAAGTTCTTGAGCGATTTGATTAATTATTTCGTTATTAATCTCGCCTTTGTAATAATAAATAAAGATATCTTGTTCATAATGTCCTGATATAGAAGTTTTATCACCGAACTTTTTAAGTCTTTTAGCAAATTCATCGACAACTTTGTCAACGTCTTTTTGTTCATAACTATCGACGATATATCTAAAGTTATCGAGATTCATCGCAAAGAAAAGTCTTAGGTCGCCTTCTTTAATCTTGGATATGTCATCATTAATAGCAGCTAGTAAAGGATGTCTTGAAACTGAATCAATGACATTATCCATAGCGTCATCGTCTTTAGTTTGATTTTCCTTAATACTATCTCTTTCTAATTTGTTTTTCTTAAAATTAAAGATGACATTGCGATATAAGAAAAATAACGCAACACCCGTGATTACAATAATGACAATCGCCACTACTATTTCCCATGGTTGTGAACTTGAAACGGGATCCGTTAAAAAAATAAAATCTAACATACTTCACCTCTATTTAATATTTGCTGGCAAGAACATCCATTCGTTTCGCCTTAGCGATTTTATAAAACATCTTGATGAAAGCTTTAAGAGCTTCTTCTGTAATCGGCTCAGATATCATATAGCCTTGGAAAATATCAGTTCCAATTTGTTTTAAGTATTCGTATTGTCTTCTTGATTCAACGCCTTCAGCAATAACTACCATTTCTAAGTTATGAACTAAGTTAACGATGGTTCCGACAATCTTATGGTCATTCTCCGTACCAAAGATACCATCGATAAAACTCTTGTCAATCTTGATGTTATCAAAAGCGATTTGACGCAAGTAAGTTAAAGACGCAAAACCAGTACCAAAATCATCTAGTGAGAATCTAATTCCTAAAGCTTTTAAATCTGAGATTTTTTCTTCAATCATTACCGTTGAATCTAAAAAGACGCTTTCCGTTAATTCTAAAGTTAAATAATCGGCGGAAATATCAGTTTCTTTTATGACTGATTTTACAGTTTCTACGAAATCATATTGCATTAATTGAATTGAGGAAACGTTGACGCTGATTGTAAATTCTTTATTGAATAGTTCTTTCAATCTAACTTGCATCTTACAAGCTTCTCTTAAGACCCAATTACCAATTGGAACGATCATATAGTTTTCTTCCGCGTTAGTAATGAAATTGTTTGGTGAAATTTCCCCTAAGATTGGCGAATGCCATCTTACAAGAGCTTCGAAACCATAAAGTTCGTTCTTATTATCAATTAAAGGTTGATACTTTAAGTATAACTCATGATTCTCAATTGTCTTCGCTAATTGTTCAGAAACTTGTGCTTTATAGGAGATTTCTCTTGCAATATTTTCGTTATAGAATAAATATCTCTTACTACCAAGTTGTTTTGCTTTATATAAAGCTGTGTCGCTTTTCTTTATTAAATCATCTAATACGCTACCGTCAGTTGGATAAACTGAGATACCGATATAGAATTTAACTTCCAATTTGATGTTCTTAACAGTTAATGGTTCTTTAAAATAAGATAGGATGCGAGAAATATTATTTTCAACATTTTCTAGTGAATTAATATTATTCATGATGTAGATAAATTCTTCATGGCCGTTAGCGTAAATAAACTCGCTACTGCCCAAAATTGTTTTTAATTCTAAAGCGATGGTCTTAAGTAAGTTATCACCGACAATTTGACCTTTGATGATATTGATATTTTTGATATTTTCAACTTGGAAAACACAAATCGCAACTTTTCTATTACCTGACAGAAGGTTTTTGTTAATGTCAATTCTCGCAGCGGAAATATTTTTCAAACCTGTTACTGTATCATAAGCGAATGTATCATAAACTAAATCGACTTGTCTTTCTATTTCTCTTGACATTAAATTGATTGCATCGCCAATCTCTTTAATTTCGTTATTTTCAATAATATTTACTTTAACATTATAATTTCCATTTTTTATTTCTTCTAATGAATCAAGAATTTTATGAACCGGAGCCAAAGCTCTTTTAATTCTGCGGTTAAGTAACAAAGAAGTCAAATACACTAAAATAGCAATAATTATTAAAATAATACCGAAAATCATTTCCATTGATAATACTCTTGAATTATCAACTAAGACGACTACTTGCCAACCGTATTCTTCAAGATTGTTGTAAGTCACTAAATATTCCGTATCAAAAACTTTTGTGCTTTTCACTCCAGTTTCTTGATAATCATTTACCAACTGGCTAATTCCGCTATCAATAAAACCTTTAGCAGTATCGATTTCCAAGAATTCAGTTCCAGAAGAAAGAGAATAGTCAGCGTAAATATCTTTACTAAAAAAAGCTAAAGTCGGATTATGTTCAAAATCTGTGAAAACTAATAACTCCGCAATTTCACTATTGATGTCTCGATATATTGTATCTACTAAATCCCCGAGACTGACTAAAGAAATATCAATTCCAATATATCCGATAGTATTTCCTGAGTCAATTACTCTTTCAATATAAGTAAAAGTATAAGCGCCGGTTAAAGCATCAACATACGGTGCAGTAAAGGCTTTGTCAGCTTCACCAAGTTCAATGTACCAAGGTCTTTGGTCTGTTTGCCAGCCTTCGGTTAAAACTTCTCCAACGTTGGAAACAGCACAACCACCAGTTGATTCAAGACAGGTGCTTTCAGTAGCGATAAAAATCAAATCATAAGCTTGTTCAGCTTGATGTTCAACAATCGCGCTTGTCACTGCCATAAAATCATAGTAAGTGTGATAGTCTTCATCGATTTCAGGAACTGTTGGGTCATTACCAGCATTAATATAATTCAAGTAATCAATGACAGTTTGATTTTGAGCTAACAAATCAGTATCGCTTTTTACCTCATCTAAAAACTTTTCAGTTGAGTTAACAATTGCTTGTGTTTGGTTTTGAACCAAATCAAGTTTGTTTTGATTTAAGCTAACAAAAGTATAAAACAAAAATGCAGTTGCAATGATAATCAAAAAAATTATATCAATAAAAACTGTCAAACTGACAATTCTTTTTGATAAGCTTACTTTCTTTTCTTCGGTTTTAGCCATGGTTTCATCTCCGGGATTAAAATATTTATGATAATTAGTATAAAATCATCACGGCTTTTTAAACAAAAAAAGCCATTATCTAGCGACAAAAGCACTTTTTTCCCCTTGAGAAATAAAAAATGCCCTCGTCATTTAAGACAACGGCAACTGGCTACCATCTTATCGAAGGCCCTATAGCTTTGCGTCACTAGCTTTCACTAGTTTTGCTATTTACGAATACATTATATTATCATAGCGAGGGTTTGTCAATAATATTGTCGATTTTTTAGTTTAAAAATTATACAAATTTTAGAAAACAGGGATTTATCGCAAAATAGAGTAAATACAATAATTTTCTCCTAGCAAAAAAATGATAAATAACATATAATATGCCACATAGATTTGCTTATATCGGAAATCTTGTTGATTTCAAGCTTTCATCACAAAACATTAACAATATTTTTATTGTTTTTAGACTTAAAAAATGATATGATATATATTGCGAAAATTAATAAGGAGTGAAAAAACATGAATAACCCATTGGCAAAAAAGATTATCATAATTGGATCGGTTGTGTTAGCCGTTGTTCTAGGGGCTATTATCCTAGCTGTAACGGTGGGTAACAAAACAATGCCTAACTTAGGAGACCCAGATGGCGTCTTCTATGAAAGATTGGATACAGAAGGCAATGTGATCTATTCGATTACAAACGAAGAAATTTATGAACAAATAAAAGCTAACAGTGGCGTTCAACAATTATTAATGATGGTTGATGCTGAATTGTTAAAAGAATATTTCGACGGAATTACCGAAGCTGAAATAACAAATAAAATTGAACAATTGACTTATGGCACAGATGATGATGCTTTAATTCTAGAAATGACAAGTGAAGACAAAGAAGCTAGAGAAGCTGAATTTGCTAGATCAATGTTATTAGCTGGATACGAAGGCAACGAAGCCGAATATGTCAGTTTATTAATCGCAAGAGAAAAATACGCTCTTGAAGCTTTAGCTGAAGAATTAACCGATGTCGAAGTAGGTACTGCATTCATTTCTTCTTATTTTGAAGATATGAAAGCCATCAACATCCGTTTTACTAGTAGAGAAGATGCTTTAGCTGTTATGGAAATCTACCATTTAGTTGAAATATATGGTAATACTCTAGCTCAGTACAAAGGCTACACTTACACTTATGAAACTTTAACAGATGGTGACGGAAACATTGTTGAAGCTTATACAACTGTTGAAGTTTTCTATTTTGACGCAACAGATAATATCCTTGACATCGAACAAGACATTATCTACACCAAGGGTGAAGGCAATGTTTACACCGATGAAGACGATAAAACTTACTCACTTGACGAACTTGGTAATCTTGTAAATGATTTAGACGAAGTTGTTATTGAAAACGAAAATATCTTTGATACTTTTGAAGAAGCTGAAACTTACAAAGATGCTAACACAGTTTATTACACAATGAATAGAGTTGATTCTTTTGATAAAACTGAAGATATCCTTATTAAAAATTCCGCTGATGAACTTGTCTATACTTTAAAATCAGACGGCACAGTACTTGATGCAACAAACGCAGACGTTTCTGATACTCATGAATTAATCTTCAACAAACAATACCGTGAACAAAAGAACGTTTCGACTTTTACGCCTAATAACAGTAATGAACTTACTGATGCGGAAATTCTTAACTATTACATCTTAATGTACAATTATGTTTATGGCGAATATCGCGATTTATTACCAGAAAACGCAACTATTGAAGATTTAACCGCTCTTGATAATGAAAACTTATCGTTTAACTTTGATGAAGTTAATAAATTCGCTCCGACTTTAGCAACATATATGTTTAAAACAGTTTCTCAATTAAATGATAAAACATATTCATCTAAACCTCAATCAATCGCTGTTTCTTCTACTACTTTCTATTATTTAACTCATAAACTTGAAGAACCGACAAAATATGACTTAGGAAAAGCTGTTTTAGATTTAATCGAACAATCAATCGTTATTCCTCAAACAATCGTTGAAGACATAGTCTTACCGACAACAGGCGAATACAATTCAACTATCACTTGGGTTTCATCTGATAAGACAGTTGTGGCTAATGACGGTAAAGTAACTACTCCTGCAGTTGATTCTATCGTTGACTTAAGTTATACAATTAAAGTTTTAGGCGAAACAAGAATTGGTAAAGTAACTGTTAACGTTTTAACTGAAGGTACTAATTCAAAAGTTCCGGATGTTACAGTTAGTTATCCTGACCTAAAAACTTTAATCAATAACGATACAATTTATCAAGCTGTTAGCGACAAATTACTTGATACTAAAGTATATGGCACTAATGGCAGTACCAATATCAATAAGGAATTATCAACTTTAAGAACGGAAATGGGATTTGTTATTTATGACTATTACTTAGCTAATGATTATAAAGAAATTGATTCTACTTATGACATGCAAAATAATGGCGATAAAAACATCGTAGCTAGTTTAAATACTACATTACTTTCTGAAGATCCAGTAGAGTTTACAGCTGATGAACTATTTACTTTCACATTAAGTAAAAACCCAGGTATTTACACTTTATACGCTGCTCAATTTAAAGAGTTATTATATTCAAGTTATTATGAAGAAACATTTGGTACGCAAAGAAATATTTTAAAGAATGATACTGTTAGAATGGATGAAATCCTTTCCGTTATCGAAAACTCAAAATCATATTATTTATACATGAAGAATATGTATGCGCAATACGGTATGGAGTATCCACATAAATCATTCTTAGATTATGCTTATTCTCAATATGGCACTAAGACTGAAACTGCCCTTTTAGAATATTTTATCACTAGTGAGTTAAGACCTTATTTAATCAATGAAGTAATTGACGAATATGATGTTGTTGAAGCTTTATATGCAATCGTTGAAGATAATTACGACAACTACTTCTCATTAGACGTTACTCAATTATTGGTTTACATTGACTTTGATGAAGATGGTACACCTGATAATTATAATGATTACGTCGCTACTTTAACACCTGAAGAAAACACTGCTTTCATGAGTTTGTTAGCTAGTTTAGAAACAGAAATCAATGATTATGAAGGAGCGTTCACCGCTTTAGTTACAGCTTATCAAAAAGCAACTAGAGAAGATGAAACTTGGGGTGAGTTCAAGCAACAAGGCATACTTCTGTTAACTGAAGTATTGGATATGCCTGATGAAGAAGACCAAGAAACAACACATTCATTACATTACAGCGGTCCTTACGGTGTTAAAGATACTTATGATGAAGACTTTACATCGGCACTTACAAGTCTTTACCAAGAATATCGTTTACCGCAAAATGCTGAATTAACTGAATTACAATCCGATTTAATCGTTACTCAATTCGGTCTTCATTTAATCCTCGCTGAACAAGGTGAAAACTTCGAACAATTCTCAGCTAAATTTACTAGCGCTGACGAAAACGCTGATCAATATGATGCGGCTGTTTTCAATGATTCAGATAAGCCGACTTTAGCTCAACTTGAATTATACGCAACTTATAAATTCTATACTATGGTCTATGATTTGACTGACGCTGACGTTGAAGAAAAATATGGAATTGAAGTTCCAAACATTCCTGCCAGTGTCTTGAAAGCTTTAGAATTCTACTTTGATGATGTAATCGCCGAAGTTTACGTTCTAGGTACTTCAAATATCAAAATGGCACAATTTATGGCAGACGGCAATTTCTTAGGCAATGATTATATCGATTTGACTCCAGCGGAAATTCTAGCTAATTTTGAAAGTATCGAAAATGCATATTACGAAGCTGTTTTAGAACCTTATTTTAACTAATTAAAACCAAATAAAATAAAAACTGTTGGTTAATTCCAACAGTTTTTTTGTTTATTTAGATAGTTTATGTTTGTAATATCTTTCGCGTTCTAAAACCCCGATCGGTCCTGTTAAATCGCCGTTTTCCACTAATTCCAACTCTTCGCCTAAAACACAAGTTTTAGAATCGATATTATCTATAAAATGAATCATCAGCGCTTCAGCAATATTAGGTTTCTTTGGCGATCCAAAGTTACCGTAATAATGATGGCTTAAAAGAATATGTTGTAATAACATTACTTCTTCCGTATCTTGAAAATTTAAATCTCTGGCAACTCTATCTAACATGCTGACGCCCATAGAGATGTGCCCTATCAGTTTACCTTTGATTGTATAATTACTGCCTTCAAAAGAATCAAATTCAAAGATTTTACAAATGTCATGTAAGATAATTCCTGCATATAGTAAATCGGCGTTCAACCAGTCATAGACTTCTAAAAATCCTTTTGCTAATCTTAACATGGAATGAGTGTGATAAGCTAATCCGGAAATGTAGGCATGATGAAACTTAGTTGCTGCCGGATATAAATAAAAATCTTCTTTATTATCTAAATAGATTTTTTCCGTGACCGTTTTAATAACTTCGTTCTCTAATCCTTGAATTGTTTTTTCAATATCTTTAATAATCTGAGTAGTATTTACAGGTGCGTGATTATAGAAAAACTTCATCAGTTTTTCTCTTTTAGCATCAGATATTTCTACTTCCGATAATTTCTTAGATTCGATAACTTCAAGATGGATTTTTTCTTTAAAAACAATCCCTTCAGTTTTAAAAAAATATAGTTTATTTAAAGATAAGCTTTCCTCTTGTTTAATTCTAACGATAACAGTTTCATTATCTTCAGTAAGGACTGTGACTGGATAGGTTGCGTAAGTTGATTCATTGATTTGAAGTACTTTCGCAAAAAATTCATAATTTAATCCTGCTTCAAACATTCGCCTCATCTCCTTTCCTAAAGATATAAGTGCCAATTTCTTTTAGACAATATTCACTTCCGTCTTTTGACTCCAATTCTTCCGATGCCAGCAATAATTGATATTCTTCAGGAATAATAATCGTTTCCTCAATCGAAGTCGGTTTAAACACCAATAATAGATTACAGGTATCATTATAATGTACCAGCAAAGAACCTGAGTTAAGACTAACGATGTCAGTCTTAGCTTCTAGATCGCTAGCTGCTTTTAATTTAAAACAATTAAAGTTCTTTCTAATTTTAATTAGTTCTTTAACAAAGTTGATTTCATCAAAATGTTTTTCTCGTAAACTCCAATCAACTTTATTGATTTCATCTCCTGAGATATACGAATTTTCATCTAAACTTTTGGTTCTGTAAAACTCTTGACCGGAATGGATGAAAGGCACGCCTTGAGAAAGAATCACCATTGAAGTAGCTAAAAGTTGTTGGCGATAAATACTTTCCATATTTTCCGTCATATATAGGCATTTATCAAAGAAAGTCAAATTATCATGACATTCAACGTAGTTAATGCTTTGAGCTGAATATTTAAACAAATAACGATTTTTTGCACTGCCTAAAATCATTTCTTTTACCGTTTCTAGATTGTTTGTATTGCCGGTAGTATATCCCGGTTCTTTAGGATTAAAAGTGGAACCCTTAATTGTTTCGCGAAATTTATCGTTGAAGAAACCAATTGTCGGCATGACTTTCTTGCTGCCCATATGCGCCATCCGGTCAGAAAGATTTGATGAATACATATTCCAACCTTCACCATAGACGATGATTTGCGGGTTTAAATCATGTAATTCCAACATTAATTCATTCATCGTTTCATAATCGATTAATCCCATTAAATCAAATCTAAAACCATCTACCTTATATTCGCTTGCCCAAAAATGCGTAGATTCAATGATGAGTTTTCTAAGCATTTTCCTGTGTGTTGCCAAATCATTTGAACAACCCGATACGTTAGTGTTAATACCATTACGATCAACGTGATAAGGATAACCAGGTACTAACTTTTCCATGGAAAAATTAACTGCGTCATAAACGTGGTTATAGACAACGTCCATAACTACAGATATATTTCTTTTATGCAATTGATCAATCATCATTTTGAGTTCATTAATTCTTGAATAAGCGTCATTTGGGTTGGTTGAATATGATCCTTCGGGAATGAAATATTGACTAGGGTTATAGCCCCAGTTATATTGACTGTCAGGATTCAATTCATCAATGCCTTCAAAATCGAAGATTGGCATTAATTGAACATGAGTAATTCCCAGTTCCACCAAGTAGTCAATACCTGCAGAAAATCCGTTGGGAGTTTTAATGTTTTCTTCGATAAAACCAAGATATTTTTTCTTGTTTTTAAATGCGATATTTTCATCGCTTGTAAAGTCTCTTACGCTTGTTTCATAGATGATGGCATCTAATGGATTACCGCTAAAATCAGGTTTATACTGCATTTGGTATGTCTTCATTAAATCAACCACGAAGTTATATTCACTGTTAGCGTCAGAAGCTTTAGCGTAAGGGTCTAAAACGCTTTGTTCTTTCCCGTTAACATAAACTAAATAGCGGTACTTATATCCTTCTAAATCACCATCGATAAACGCTCTCCAGACGCCGGCGATTTTGTTTTCCAAATCATAATATTTAATATCTCCCAATTTATCAACTAATTCTAATTTCACATACTTAGCGACTGGCGACCAGATTTTAAACTTCGTGCCTTCTTGAGTATAAGTGAATCCTAAATCGTGTTTCTTATAATTGTAAATATTATCGAACAATTCGGTTCTAACAATCTTCCCGGTATAAAGTTCAGCCATCTGTTTTTTAGTATTTTCGACAAAATATACTTTGCTTAAATCAATATAGGCGTCGAAATTAGCAATCAGCTTAATCTCCACACCTAAATTTATCTTCTGGGTTATTTTTAGTTTAATAATTTCTTCATTACCAACTAAAAAGTATTCTAAGTTATCTTGATAATTTTTGATGGGAATGATAATTGTCAATTCATCAAAACTATCTAGATAACAATAAAATGGTCTTTTATCCATGTAATCTCTCCATTAACTTCTTTGCGTAATTTATTAATTCATCAAATTCATTTTCTAAGTGACGATTGATAACTTGAAATTCTATTTCTTCCAAAACATCACCAATCATTTCATCGTCACTGATTTTCTGTAAGTTTTTTATATCAAACCCATTAATTTTAAGTTGATCGCGACTTTTTATCGGCAGGGTTAAATAGATGTGTCTAATCGCTTCTTCTTGATTACAATAAGGCATGATTATTTGCGAAATTCTATTGGCGATTAAACAAATCTCAAGACCTAGTTTATAAACCAAAGATGGGTTATAATGACAATTATGAGTAACTCCTAATATGTGTATTAACTTATAAATCAAGATTTTTTCCTTGTTAGATAATCGCCAGTAATCGGGAATATCAACCTTTTCTAAATAAAAGCATAAAGCCATAAACTCATATAAATTAAGCGTAATTGGGCTTTGATTATACCTAGCGATTCCCTTTTCCAATTCCGGGAAAACCTTACCAAAAAAAATTTTGTCCATATAGACAGTTGCCTGTTTTTGATAAGGATTATTAAAAAGATCTTCTAATTCCGGAATGATTCTTTCATTAGGTAAAACTTTAATCTTACTTGCGTAATCCTTCATACTCGCCAAAGTTTCGCCTTCAATCTTAAAGCCAAACCTTGAGACAAATCTAAGCGCTCGTATAATTCTTAAAGCGTCTTCTTTAAATCTTTCATCGGGATTACCAATCGCTCTGATGATTCCTCGATTTAAATCTACTTGTCCATTAAATAAATCAATAATCTGTTCATCATAATCCATAGCTAGAGCGTTTATAGTAAAATCTCTTCTCTTTAAATCTTCTTCAAGTTTTAAAGAGTAGATGACAGATTCCGGTTTCCGGTGATTAAGGTATTTTTGGTCAATACGGTAAGTGGTCACTTCATATTTTTGGTCTTCCATATAAACAGTTACAGTCCCGTATTTTTTACCAGTCGCTTTAGTAGAAGGAAATAATCTCTCCACTTCTTCCGGAGTAGCGTTGGTAGTGATGTCAATATCGGAAGAATCGATGTTTAATAGATAATCTCTCACAAAACCGCCTACAAAGTAGGCTTCGTAACCTGATTCAATAAGTTTTTTAAGAATTAACTTTCCTAAAATTTGCGATCTATTCATAAAATCACCATGAGTATTATATCATATGCATCATATTAATACTATTTCTTTTAATCAAAATAAGGCCACTGTAATTAGATTTTCCTTTAAGATAACTGTTTTGAAAATCCACTAATTATGTTATAATACACTAGGTGAGAAAATGAAATCTATAGCTGGATTAACCAAAGTCGAATTCATCGAAAAAAAGTCACGTTTTATCGGTCTTTTATATCATACAGAAACTATCGATGAAGTAAATAACATTCTAGAAAACGTCCGTAAAGAATATGAAGGCGCAAGCCATTATACCTACGCTTATATTTTGAATGATTTTCAGGTAAAATACAGTGATGACGGTGAGCCGAACAGGACCGCAGGGTATCCAATTCTTGAAGTTATAAAAAATAATGATTTAAATGATTGTCTAATGATTGTGATTCGATATTTTGGCGGAATTTTACTAGGTGGCGGCGGCTTGATTAGAGCTTATTCTCACACAGCTTCCTTAGTCTTAAGTAAAGCGACATTCACAAAAAAAATAACCACATATTACTGTTTAGTAACTTGTGATTATGATTCATTAGGCAATATTGATAAAATCATTCGTGATAACACAATCCTTGAAAAAGTGGATTATGGCTCAAACGTTACATTCTATTTTCATTTGACAGAACATAATTTTGATGAAATAAAAACAAAATTATTTAATCACAACAATTACTCGGACAAACTGATAATCCTTAAAGAAAGTCAAGAATACTCTATAATAGATTATTAAGGTTCTCAAACAAAGATACAATAGCGTCCACGAAAAAATAACCAAGGATAACAGAGATGACCATATATAAAAACCTGATTTGGTCACCGGAATTTGGTCTAAATATTTTCGCTAAATCAACGGCTTGGATAGTTCTAAAGATAAACATCGTCGCCACAAAGAAAAGAACAATTCTTGATATTAAAAATACACTGGGACTTACAATTACTAACATATTATCACTCCAATATTGAATCCGGGATAAATTGATCGCTTTCGATATCTGTATAAACATTAATTACTAGTTCATTTGGCAAGCAAACTATCGGAACTAGTGGTGAAGATGTAGGGTTTTGAAACTGACATAAATCTTTAGGGCTTTCTTGATAAGCCACACTGATTTTTTCATCTTCAACAACAATCTTGATTCCGACGATTTCATTTTCTTTAGCATATTCATCTTCTAAATATAATTCAGTCATTTCCGTTGTAGTCTTACCAGGGACGTAAAAAATCCCTTCCAAAGCTCTTTCAACATGAACTAATTCTTTATATTCGGTATTATAGACTTTATAATCATTCGTCTTTAAATTAATCATTAAGATAACTTCATTTTGATAAACTACTTTTGCGTAGGTGTTTCCAGTATCATTAACTTTTTCAATAATTTTAAAAGTTAAACCACTGACAAGCGCAAAAAGTAAAATTAAACCAATGAAGATAAGATCACGTTTTTTGATAATAACACCTCGCTACATAAATATTATATAATAAATAGAGATATTTTTAAACATAAATCATAAGGAGACTTCAAATGAAAAAAATTACTTTATTCCTCGTTATCATAATCTCATCCCTACTTTTAGTAGCTTGCGGAGAGACAAGCACGACTCTAGCGAATCCCAGCGAGGATTTATGTATCGATAACGGTGACGGAATTTTCGTTTGCGAAAAGCGATTCACTTCCTATTTTGATACCATCATCTCATTAAAAATCTATTATAACCAAGGAGCTGATTATAATATCGCTGAAGTTTTTCAGGACTTTGAAGAGCTAACGATTCAATATCACGAATATTTTGATAAATACAACGCTTACCCAGGGGTAAATAATCTTTACGCAATCAATAATTCTACCGGCCCTATGACGCTAGATAAAGAATTGTTTGACGCAATTGTTTTTGCTAGAGATAATGAAGATATCTATAAAGACGGAGATAATTTATTGTTCAATATCGCACTTCACCCAGTATTGCAAGTCTGGCATAACGCTAGAAATAGCGGAGAATGCGATCAGTTTATTGAACTGGGCGTTGATTATTGTCCAGTCCCTGATTCGCAAATAGAAGGAAAAACTTTTAATATTAATCCTGACGATATCATTCTCGATGAAGAAAATTTAACAATTGCTT
>DIGC01000077.1 GCA_002419445.1 Caryophanales bacterium UBA5732 | reverse complement strand
ATATTCCCGAATAATAAATCTAAGTTAAACCTTAAAAGTAAAGTAAAATGAAAGACAAGTTCATCATTCTTAACACGGATGAAAACACCCCTGTAATAATATGTGTTTCAAATATTGCATTAATAGAACCAACTGTCGAAAGAAATGCAAAATGTACCGTAACTCTTAATTTTGCCAGAAATAAAGATTTGTGGCCTAAAACTATAAACGTAAAAGAATCCTTCGATGATATAAAATCGATGATTGGACTTTAGAAAGTTTGATTATTAAACAAATTCTGTTGCCAACACGTGGTTATACCTAATGGGACTGATGATGCAGATACAAAACTTTTTAATAATTTAGAGTAGTTTTTAGCGTGGGATGACGCCGCTGGCTATTAACTCACAAGCAGTCCAAACCACCGACCGTTGGCAACAAGTTTACTGAAGAGATGATTATTAACCGAATATATCTAAATAAAAGTTTGTGGATAACGTTTCAACCAGACAAATTGATTTTTGGTGGAAACTTCTTGAAGGAAGGTTTTCATTTAACTCTTTCATATGGTGTAAAATCAAAAATGGTAGATTTGCATATAACTAAAGATAATAGACATTATCCGATATTCTTTATTCGACACGAAAATATATTGCCTGTTTTTACTTTTTTAGCACCTCGAATCTATTCTTCTTTTACGATAAATCCTAAATTTGAGAGTTTTGAAACCCTATCAAATAATTTTAATAAAGTTGTGTATTTACAGGGTTTAGATAATGAAAATGAAAACAAATTTGGAGAAGAAATAGAAAATCAACTTATAAAGTTGAAAACTTCGTCTGAAAGCAAGAAAATTAGAATTGACGAGGATAAACCTGAGTTTAAAAAATTCGCTGAAAATTTAAAAGTAAACAACTCTCTTGACTTTTCCGAAAAGGAACTTTCAACGATTAAAGATAAAGATGAATGTGTATGCTTTTTAATAAACGACAATAATAATTCACTTCTTTATAAAAAAGGAAATACTTATAAAGTCTTCGATGCTTTCGAGTTAGATTTTAAAAAAGTCATTCAGAATGCTTTAGGTGAAAATATTATGAATTTAATTCAAGAAAGAATTCAAGAAGGAATTCAAGTTATAGAAAGTGATAACTTTGAAAACATTGATGATTATAGACCATTTGAAATTATGATAAAATAAAACCAGTTGTCAACACACGGTTAACCCAAATTGGGCTGATTTGCAAATGTGGCTTCTTATTTCTAACTTAGTTTCTACCCCCGCTACCGCACGAGTCCTCTCGTGTGGAAACCAAGGAAGGATTATAAGTATCGGCAACACAATAATAAACCTATTGAACTCAGGAGCAATAAAGTAATCTTTGAAAAGATTAGCAGTATTCACAACAACCCTGTTGAAGAAGGCTTAGCTTACTATCCGCAGGAGTACGTATGTAGCAGCGCAAGGGATTATGCCAGGTAGTAGGGCCTGTTGAGAGGGGTTGTTGTGGCCAGGTAATGTTATGCTTTCGCATAAGCCACACGAGAGGACTCGTGCGGCAACGGCGGTTTTGAATGAAAATATTGCATGAAACGGCAAATTGACAAACACATGGTATGCTGATGGATGCATTCCTTATGAAAATAATTCTGCCTAAAGCCTGCAAAAAGTATATATTGATGATTATTAGCGGATTAATAAGTTCGGCCAGATTTTATGATGGCTGTAGAATAGCGAAGCGTACCGAAGCAACAGCCTTTAAATGGTATTTAACATTATTTAGCTTTACTCACTAATATTTTGACGAATAGTTTGCGAAAGTTTTAAAAAGGTTTTAACATTGTAGCGAATAAACCTTACCAGAGGTACTGTTATACACCCAAAATTGTATGTATAAAATTACTTTTGGTACAGTTATAAACGAGTTAGCAAGCATAAAACAGACCGACAGCAAGAATGATAATTTATTAATAACTAAAATTCAAATAATTATGAAGTACAATTTAATCTCTTTCATTGCAATATTATTGCTAGTAAGTAATGGAATTTATGCCCAGAAAAAATGTAAGTATAAAATTGATAAATATGATGATTTTACAAATGAGCAGATAGTAATGACAAAATATGCTGATTTAGGATTAAAATCTATTTTATTAAGCATCGATTACCAATTAGGAGTTGCATCAAAACTTATTAAATCCAAAGCAGATACATCATTCTATCTTATTATTTCTGTTTACAAAAAAGGATTATCAGAAAAGGATAACCCTTACAGAATTAATAAAGATGATAAATGTATTTTGGTACTATCAAATGATGATAGATTAATTCTTTCTTCAGTTGATAATGATTTAGGAAAAAAATATGATGGCAACAAAATTGGGGATGTTGTAATGGATTATAATTGTTACGTTTATGGTACATACTTGATTCCGAAAGAAGAATTAAACAAATTAAAATCCAATGAAATAGTTAAATGCAGAATTGAAGTAAATGGGGGAGTTGAATGGGAAGAAAAAATTAATTTAGACGTTGATGTTACAAAGACTGAATCTGGCATCAAAATTAATGATAGAGATAATGTTATGGAACAATTAGAATGTTTAATGCAAAAACTATAAAATTACACTTGCTAAAACATGGTAGAGATCATGCGGGTTTCAGAGGTTTTCGGGCGCTTGTGGCTTGTAAAAAAGTTGGTGTAAACTGATAAGTTTTCGCTTCGAAATCCATCACGAAACCCTACCATCAACTGTTGGAAGAAATGGAAAGCAATTTTATTTAAGGAATGATTATGAAATTTTCAGAAATCAAAGAAAGAATAACCGGAATTAGTTGTCCTGTATTTGGGATTTCTTGGAATCCTCCGGTTGCTGAATGTAATACTGCAAAAAGGATTATTCGTTTCCTCGAAGATCGGAGGGTTTTATATAATCCTAGCGAAATGGAAAATCCAATCCACTGCGTTCAATCTATATTTGAAATTCGCAAATTTTTAAATACTGAATTACAGAGTTTATCTGAAAAATCTAAACTTTTTGATCCAATTAAGGCAATGCGTATTTCTTGCAGAAAATTTCTTGATAAAATGAATGTTGAAGATGATAGATTCCTTGATCATGCGAGTACTTGGGGCCATTGGGCAAGTTGGACTTTTGCTTCTGCTTTGGGAGAATTACGAGGTAATTTTGGTATCATGATTTCTCAAATTGCAACTTTATATGGAATTGATGTTGAAGATGATTTAGCTTCAATTATTCCAGAGAAGGACAACTGAGATGCTGTCCACTTATTCTAACATGGGGTATATGCGGTGTCGCTTCGCTCCTTAGCCTTCGGCACATTTGCTCTTAGTGCAAACGTCATATGCCCCAGGAATGTTGTAGCACATTTTAATCAAAGACATGAATTGAGTTTTGAATTTTAAAAAATAAAAATAATGAAAAAGATAACATTCTTATTAATCTTTAGTTATTGCATTAACTTAAATGCTCAAACTACTATAAAGAATATTGTTGCGAATGACTTGGTTTATAGCACTATTAAAAACAAAGTATTTGCAGTTGTTTCAAGTGTAGATTATCAGTATGGAAATAGTTTGATTCAGTGGAATCCAAATAATGGTGAAGTTGAAAAAGCAGTATATGTTGGAAGTGATCCAAGTCGTATAAAACTAACCTTTGATGAGAATTATGCATATGTTTCGTTTAGCTCTATTGGATATTTGAAACGAATAGATTTGAATACGTTTTTAGTTGATAAGGAAATTTCATTAGGCCCAATTGATAATTCAGCTACTGCATATGCTATGGATTTTGAAATAATACCAAACACTATTGATCGAGTTGTAGTTAGTAGAACTGTTTC
>DIGC01000047.1:8998-13748 GCA_002419445.1 Caryophanales bacterium UBA5732 | reverse complement strand
CTCCGGAAGAAGCGACAATTGATAAGATTATTCAATCGGTTTATTTCGTTGATCGAAAAAAGAAAACTGACTTTTTAATTCATCTCTTGAACAATCAAGAAATGAAATCAGTTTTAGTTTTTTCGAGAACTAAACACGGTGCTAATAAAATAGTTAAAAGCTTAATTCAAGCTGGAATTCGTTCTGAAGCAATCCATGGCAATAAATCTCAAGGCGCTAGACAAGAAGCCTTATTTCAGTTTAAAGCTAAGAACTTAAGAGTTTTAGTCGCAACTGATATCGCCGCTAGAGGAATTGATATCGATGAGTTATCTCATGTTGTTAATTTTGATTTACCTGATGTTCCGGAAACCTATATTCACCGTATGGGAAGAACTGGACGTGCTGGCCTCGGTGGTTTTGCAATCTCATTCTGTTCAGAAGAAGAAGTTAAATTATTACAAGATATTCAAAGACATATTAAAATGACAATTCCTGTAGTAATCGATCCTGCATATTCTGTAGTTTTCGGAAGTACCTTCTATCAAGCGAAAAATCAAGCGCCTAAACCAAGTCCAAAATCGCAATCGTCTAATAATTATCATAAACAATCTTTTACGCAAAAAAAGACCAAATCAGATAAATTAACGCCTAAAAATTATTCCAAATATGATAACCGGAATAAAAATAAATAAAGATAAATCAACTTAGTTAATATTGACTAAGTTTTTTTTATATCTAATAAAATAATAAGAAAAAACATTCTTAAACCGACTGTTTTCTTAAAAATAATATACTTTTTTTTCCGCTGATGTATAATTAAGACAAAAAGGAGACTTTATATGAAATTTTATATCAAACAAAAAGTTTTTACATTCAAAGACAAATTCAAAATCATGGATGAACAACAAAACGTACTGTATGAGATAAAAGGGAAATTCTTAAGCATCAAGAATAAATTGGAGCTAATAAATCAAAAAGGCGAATTGTTACTTCGTTCTGAAAGAAAGATTTTTACTTTAATGCCAAAGTACTCAATATATAACCTTAAAAACCAGAGAGTAGCTTTTGTAAAAAAAATCTTTAGTTTAAAACCTAAGTTTAACCTTTCCGTCCCTAATAAAAATTATCATGTTGACGGAAGTTTCTTTGGTCATAGTTTTGGCATTTATGATGAAAAAAGAAATATGGTCGCTTCAATCTCGAAAAAGATTATTTCCTGGGGAGATACTTATGAAATCGAAATTAGAAACGAAGAAGACCAAGAACTCTTTATGTTTTTAGTAATAATCATCGATCAAGTTATACACGAAAGAAAACATCGACATTAAAATGTCTGGTAATGAGACTTACTATAGAAAGTCAATAAGAAATTAATTGTCTTAGCACTTGTTTTATTTAGCTTTTTGGTGCTTACAGCTTGTGAAACTGATGAAATCCCAACTGATGCGAGCGTTGCGGTATGTCCTCAAGGATACACATTCAAATACGTCTATAAAGAAGATATAGTCTATGAATTTTATACAAGCGATGTTTTACAAAGTAAGGATATGCTGAACATAGTCCAAAGCGCAGTCGACGCAGTTGGAGACTTAGAAGCTTACTTAGACTCAGTTTTTCCAGAATGATGTATGTACTTTCTTTAGTTATACTACCGATAAAGAATAAGTAATAATTGTTTTATTAAAGAATCATAAAAATTTTCATTGTGCTCGATTTTTCATAAAAAAGAGTATACCACATTAAAAATGGCTGTTTTTTGTTTACTATAAATAGATTAACGAATATTATAACTTTAAGTAATCGCATGAGGGGTGATTTTATGTTTAGAGAAATGAGAAGAATAGATAAATTAATGTCTGAATCTGATACTTTAGCACTTCTTGAAAGCGGAAAAGAAGGAATATTAGGGACGATTGCCGATAATGGTTACCCATATACTGTAGTCGTTAATTATGTTTATTATAATGGTAAAGTCTATTTCCATTGCGCTAAAGAAGGACATAAGATTGATAATATCAATAATAACGAAAAAGTTTCATTTTCCGTTTATGACAATGTAGAAGTTATCGGTGAAGAATTAAATACAAAATACCAAAGTTTAACGCTATTTGGCCGGGCGAAAGTCATAGAAGCTAAACAAGACGTCTTGATGGAACTGGTTAAAAAGTATTCTGATTTACCTGTTAAAAAAGCTAATGAGATGATTTCCAAGGAAATCAATATTACTGCAGTCGTGGAAATACAGATCGATCACATCACTGGTAAAATCGGAAAATAAGTTTTTTAAAGAATTGCTTTATTTAGTAAATAGTATTATTATATTAACCATAGACATCTAGATAATGAACTAAAGAAAGGGCAAAATTCAAATGACATTTTTTGACAAAATTAAGAACTTCTTTAAAGGGAAATCAGAAAAATCAAATCAAGAAAAAGGAACGCCTAATTATATTTCTGTCTTAAATATGGAAAAAAAGTTTGAAGATGAAGATTATCTTGGCGCTGCCAAAGATTTAAAGAGTTTACTCGAAGCTTTTGGCAGACGCAAAAGAAAAAATCATCGTTATAAAGGTAGAGAATTTATCTATTTTATACTAAGTAATAAGCATAAAGACCTTAAAAATACAGGGTATGACCATTGGCAGAATTTAAATTATTTTATTAAGTTAAACCATGAAAAAGTTTATCCTTTTCACAAAAACAATCTGAGAAAAGCTATGACTTTTTTTGAAAAAGAAATTAAGGGATTAGCGGATATTAAAATTATATTATAATGGATTTAGAAATATTTAAAGACGCCTTTAAGAGCGTTTTTTTATAGGAAAAATTGCGATAATTAATCACGCTTTTGGAGGAACTTTAGATGAAGTCATCAATAACTACATACATCAAGGAAAATAAAATAAACTTTATCTTTTACTTTCTTGGTTTTATAATTTTGGGGTTAAGCGTCAATTTGTTAAAGGCTTCTGGCTTAGGTACGGGGGCTTGGGATACGGTAACGATTAATTGGCGTGATTATTTGCATATTAAATTTGGAAACACCTGGGTAACCATTGGTATGTTATCATTTTTAGTAAGTTTTATTTTAATGATAATTGTCATTAGTTATCGAAAAAAAACTAGATATTTATTGATGTTGATACCAATTTTTTTGGTAGCTGTTTCCATCGATTTTTGGAATATAATTGTTTTTAAGGACCAACAAGCAACGGAAATGATCAATCAAATCGTTTTGTTTATCAGCGGAGCTGTATTTTTACCGATGGGACTTACATTAGTAGTTAAATCTTCTTTTCCGGCTTTTGTTTTTGATGAACTTATGTTAATGTTTGTGGATGTGTTTCACGCAAAAACCATTACATTTGCTAGATTAGGCATTGAATTTACCGGGATTTTGATTGGTTCAATCTTTGGTTATTTTACTTTCTATCACGTGGACGGATCTTTAGGGGCCGTTAATATCGGTAGTTTTCTGTTGGCATTTACATTAGCGCCAATTATGACGATTTATTTTAAAATTTTTAAGATTAAGAAAGCTAATTAAAAATAAATCCATAAATAAAGGACAAAGTTTGTATTATTTCGCTTTGTTCTTTTGTTTTTTATATTTACGTTTTTATTTTTAAATTTAAGTGATATCATAATAGTAACTAATTTTATATAACTAATAAAATCAATCATAGTGAAATTTTACGCAATAAGAGTTTTTTAAAGTACGGACTTGGGGGATTAGAGAATGGACAAAATTTATAATATTATTTTAGTTGATGATGAAGATGAAGTTCGTGGTCGCATCGCATCTAAAATTAGTGAAAATACTGATTTTAAAATTATTGGTAGTGCCGGTAACGGTTATGACGCTATCGAGTTATTGGAAGAAAATGAAGTTGATATTGTTATAACCGATATCCAGATGCCTTTTATCAATGGTATTGAACTAACAAGAATCATTCGGAGAGATTATCCTCGGGTTAAGGTGGTATTTATTACTGGCTATGATGAGTTTAATTATGCAAAAGAAGCAATATCTCTTCGAGTTAACTCTTACATAATGAAGCCTATTACCTCAGGTGAAATTGATACATTTCTCAATAAATTGAAACAAGAATTAGACGATGAATATAAACAGATGCAAGATGTTTTATTGATGCAAGAGAAGTATAACTCACTCTTTCCGATTATCATCGATAGTTACTTAACATCACTGATGCATCTGAATCAACTTAAACCTAGTGATATAGATAAATTAGTATTGTATGGTATCGATGTCGATAAATACTCTAAATTCATTACTTGTCTCGTAGAAATCGATTCAGAAAAAGACTTGACGCTTCAAGAAAACGAACAGTTAAAAATCAGTGCTAATGAGATTTTTAAAAAAATATTTCATGAAGCGGATTTTAAACACAGTTTGTTGGTAGCGGAAGGGTTAGTATTAATTTTTTCTTTTAAACATGTAAGTAAAAACAAAATAGATGAATTACTTAACGAATTAAACCATTCGACAGTAGAATATTTAGGCATTAGTTTAAAAATCGGCGTTTCCAAATTATTTAATGATTTTCGCGAATTTCCCGAATCATATCGATTCGCAAAAAGAGCGCTAGAGTGTAGTTGCATGTATGATTTTGGCAATATTGTGTTTTATGAGGAAATATATGATAGCGATTTAAAACAATCTTTATTAAACACTGATGATTATAAAGTTTTTAGTCAAGCTCTGCAGTATGGAAATGATGAAGAAATTGAAAATTTGATTTCAGAT
>DIGC01000047.1:4043-8899 GCA_002419445.1 Caryophanales bacterium UBA5732 | reverse complement strand
GAATTAAGGAAATTTGATAATTATTTAGAAATGTTAGATTGGGTTAAGGAAATTTTATTAAAAATAAAAATTCAAGATAACCGAAGACAATTATCCCATAGCGAAAACTTAACAAAAAAAGCCATGGATTATATAAACCAACATTATAGTGATGTCAATTTGACGCTTGAAAAATTGAGCAGTCAAATCAATGTTTCAATTTCTCATTTAAGCATGTTATTTAAAAAGAACAGCGGAGTGACTTTTAGTAAATATCTGATTAATATTAGAATTACCAAAGCAAAAGAATTGTTAGATACAACAAATTTAAAAATCGTCGATATTTCTGAAAAAGTAGGATATAAAGACGTTTACTATTTTAGCCATAGTTTTAAGAAAGTAACTGGTGTTTCACCAAGAGAGTATCGTAATAATGAAACTATTCAGGAACTTTAGCATTGATAAAAAACTTAGTATTGTAGTAATTTTACTGGTGTTTAGCGCACTGCTTTTTTCTAGTGGCTTTGTTTTCTTTAGAACTTTTAGCTCATTTGAATCAGTTGTTGAGAATAACTCAAAGGAAATTAACAAACAAATCATTTTAAATTACGAATCACATTTTGAAGAAATTAGAGAAGTAGGAAGATATATTGAACTAGAAACAAGTAAATTAAACAATGCAAATCAAACGAACTTGTTTAGTTTATATAATTCTTTTGCGACTCTTAACGCCGATATTATATCAATCAGTTTGGTTGATGAAGCGGGAATTGTACGGGCAACAAGCTATGCCAACTATGTTCAAAATTTATATTTGACTGAGCATGAATGGTTTTCCAAAGCTATTGAAAATGAGGGTATATATTTTTTCTTTATATCCCCCGTTAAAAAAGTTTTTTTAAATACTGATGAGGAAGTCATTAATGCCAGTAAAAGAATTGAGTTTTATATCAACGGCGAAGAACACGTTGGCGTTCTTTTAATTGAACTAAGTACTTTAAAGATTGATACTATTTCTAAACAAAGTAATTTAGGTGAGGGAGGACATATCATTCTTTTCGATGATCAAGACGAATTAATATACTCTTCCGATTCTAATTGTATCGATTCAACCTGCTTAAGTAATGTTTTAGCGCGAGATTTAATTATTGGCGGTAAATTTGTGGAGATTAATGGTACCGAGATGTATATGAGCGTTAATACGATCCAAGGAACGAGATGGAGAATTGCGACTTTCATCAATGTGGAAATTATTTCTTCTTCTCAATCTACGCTATTAATGATGCTGTTTTATGTTTTTATAACTACGATAGTTTTATCAATCGTCGGCACTTCAATTTTGACAAAACAAATCACAAAACCATTAAATCAACTTAAAGCTCATATGTTGGAAATTCAAAATAGCGATCATTTGTATCGTGAAGTTGACATTAAAGGACAAAAAGAAGTTGTGATTTTAGCACAAGCATACAATGATATGATTAAAGAAATTCGTCGACTTTTAGATCGTTTAGTCGAAGAACAAAATGAAAAAAGAAAGACGGAATTGATTGCCCTTCAGACGCAAATAAATCCCCACTTTTTATATAATACCCTAGATTCAATTGTCTGGTTAGCCGAACAAAAAGATAACGAACATGTAATAGAAACGGTTGTTGCGTTAAGTCGCTTTTTCCGGATTAGTATTTCAGGGGGTAAAGATGTAATACCGATTGAAAAAGAGCTTCAACACGCCCAGTACTATATTCAAATTCAACAAATAAGATATTCTAATAAATTCGATTATACTTTCGATATCGATCAAAGTATTTTAGGGTTCGAAGTTGTAAAACTGGTTTTACAACCTTTGATTGAAAATGCGATACAACACGGTATTCACGAAGAGTATAAAGGCTTAATCAATATTAAAGCTTATCAGGAAAATGGCTTTATCAACTTTGAAGTCTCAAACAATGGTTATGGGTTGACAAAACAAAAGATTGATGAAATATATGAAAAAATTTCGAGCGACAACCATGAAAGTGTTGGGTTAAAGAATGTTGTACAACGCTTAAAACTTTACTATGGACCAACTTCAGGTATTGAAATTATAAGCGTATTGGACAAAAGTACGACATTCAGAATATTCTATCCAATCCAAGGGGGAGGAATTTAATATGAAAAAGTTTCTAATTTTATTTATATCAATAATGTTACTCTCTTTAGCTGGCTGCGGGGACAAGGAATATGAAATTCCCCTAATAATTTATGATAGCGAAGATCTTTATATGCAAGATTTCGAAGATTTAATTTATCTTAATGATGATTATGCTGAATTTCATTTTACTTCTTATGATTCTAAGAACTCGCAAATTATCCAAAACGAAATCGTGGGAGATGTATTCCTAAATGAGTCAAATGTAATCGTCGTTAACCCAGTTGATCGTCTTGGTGTTTATCCAATTATAGCTAAAGCCAAGGAAAATGATATTTCAATTATTTTTATAAATCGCGAGCCGATAAAGGAAGATTTATTACTATATGATAAGTTATATTATGTAGGAGCTAAACCCGAACAATCAGCTGAATATCAAGCTGATATCATTATCGATTTGTTCGGTGGAAATCCCGATTCGTTAAATGAATTTGATTTAAATGAAGATAATATTATTCAATGCGTTATTTTAAAAGGTGAACCTGGACATCAAGATGCTGAAATTAGAACGGAAAATGTCATTGAAGAATTACTTACTGCAGGATTTGAAGTAGAAATATTAACTGTCGAAGAAGCATATTTTTCACAAGATTTAGCTAGTCAAAAAATGCGTGATTTAATTCCCCTTTATGGCGAGTCTATGGAAGTTGTAATCGCAAATAATGACGCTATGGCTATCGGAGCGATTAACGTGCTGATAGAAGAAGAATATTTTATTGACGAAAACCTTGATGGGATAATTGATAGAGCAACTGAAACTTGGTTTCCTGTAGTCGGAATAGACGGGTTACCTATTGCCGTGGAATTGATTGAACAGGGTTATTTATATGGAACTGTTCTCAATGACTCGGAAACCATGGCACAAGCAATTAATGAGTTAGCATTTCTTTTGGTAAGTGGTCTGGATATCAGTGATTTTTCTTTTGTAATCGAAGATAATAAATACATTTGGATTGATTATAAAAAGATATATTAGTTTAAGAAAGAAATAAAAAAAGTTGACATTTTGTGATAATCGTAAGATTTTATAACAAACATCATAACAAAACACATTAAAATAAAAGCGTTTTCATGATATACTTTGGGCAGTATTATAGATTCAAAAATAAAAAAAGGAGAAAGTTATGAAAAAATTATTTTTATTGTTTGGCGTACTTATGGTTGGTTTGACTCTAAGTGCTTGTGGTGGTGCAACAGTGGACATTGGTATTGTTCTACCAACACAAAATGAAGAAAGATGGATTCAAGATGAAGCAAGATTTAGAAGCTATTTAGATGAAACTGAATACAGCTATGAAATCTTATTTTCAGATGGAGATTCACAAACTGAAGCTTCTAATATTGACACTCTAGTCTCTAAAGGCATGCAAGTTCTAATTATTACTGCTCATGACAGCGAAGCTGCAAAAACTGCTGTTCAAAGCGCAATCGATGAAGGCGTTAAAGTAATTGCTTACGACCGTATCATTGATTTAGCTGATGTTTCTTTTTATGTAACATTCGACTCAATCGTGGTTGGGGAACAACAAGGCCAATTTTTAATTGATGAAGCAGGAGACACTACTGGTAATGAATTGTACTTATATTCAGGCGGTACTTGGGAAGCTAATGCACCATTATTCTTCCGTGGAGCTTGGAAAGTATTACAACCTAAAATTGCTGATGGTACTTTTGTTGTTATGAATGCTCCTAAAGCAGCTGATTACATTAACAATCCTGATTTAACAACTGCTCAAGCATTGGAAATTATGGCTCAAGTTGATACAAACTGGGATCCAGCTGATACAACAACTTTAGCGCAAAACCATGTTTCAACATTCGTTCCTACTGAACATGACGCTACTGCATTTTTCTTAGCACCAAATGATTTCACTTCACGTGCAATCAGAGCTGAATTTATTCAAGTTTATGATGAAGTTATCATTACTGGACAAGATGCTGATAAATTATCAATCAAATCAATCCAAAATGGTGATCAATCAATGACGATTTTAAAAGACGTTCGTACATTAGTTGAAAATGCATTTAATATCGCTGACAAATTAATGAAAGGTGAAGCACTTCCAACTGCAACACATTTCTACGGCGAAAATCTAGTTCCAGCTGTTCCAACTGAAGTTGTAGTTGTAACACAAGATAACCTAGTTGCTGAAATTATTACATCTGGTTATTACACACAAGAAGAAATCGATAACGCAGGTCAATAAGGATTAACTTTATGATTGGTGGCATACAAGTTATGCCACCAATTTTCCTTATAAGATAAATCTTTCGGAAATATCTTTATAAGTAGTATTTAATCGGAGGAGAAAATGTCTAAAACAATTTTGGAAATGAGAAACATTACAAAAGTATTTCCGGGCGTTAAAGCACTAGATGATGTTACTTTTTCGGTGCAACAAGGTGAAATCCATTTTGTTGTTGGTGAAAACGGTGCTGGGAAATCAACTTTGATGAAAGTTTTGAGCGGAATATACCCGACCGGAGATTATGAAGGCGAAATTATTTTTAATGGCGAAAGAGTTGATTTTAAAAAAATATCCGACTCTGAAAAAGCGGGTTTAGCTATTATTAATCAGGAATTGGCTCTAATTCCCGAGATGACCGTCTATGAAAACATCTATTTAGCGCATGAAATTAAAGCTAACGGAATCATTAACTGGAATCAAACTATCCATAAAGC
>DIGC01000047.1:0-3941 GCA_002419445.1 Caryophanales bacterium UBA5732 | reverse complement strand
CCAACAGCTGCACTCAACGATAATGACAGTGACAACCTTTTGAACTTGCTGGTTGAATTAAAAAAGCAAGGTGTAACTTCAATTATGATTTCACATAAATTAAAAGAAGTTACGGCTATCGCTGATAGCGTAACCGTATTGCGAGATGGAAAGACAATCTCGACGATTAGTAAATCTGAAATTAACGAAGATCGTATCATTAAAGATATGGTTGGTAGAGAAATAAACAATATATATCCGCCAAGAGAAAAATATATCGATAAAGAGATTATTTTAGAAACTAAAAATATTAATTCTTATGATTTTTCTAGAAGTAAAAAAGTAGTGAAAAATGCAAACATCGTCTTAAGAAAAGGCGAAGTAGTCGGTCTAGCTGGTTTAATGGGAGCTGGTAGAACCGAATTAGCATTAACGATATTTGGTAACCCTAAAAAATATGATATCACCGGTGATGTTTACGTTCATGGAAAAAAATTTAATTTTAAGCATCCTAAAGATGCGATTAAACAAGGTATAATTTATGTTTCTGAGGATCGTAAGCATGAAGGTTTAATTTTGAAACAAGACATTAAGCAAAACATCTCGATAATAAATTTACACTCTTTAGTAAAAAGAGGAGTCATTGACAGAAATAAAGAGATTAGAGTGGCGGAAAAATATTGTAAAGAAATCAATATTAAAACTCCATCTATTCAACAAATTGTTGAAAACCTTAGTGGCGGAAATCAACAAAAAGTCTCGATAAGCAAAGGATTGTTTTCCAATCCGGAAATATTGATTTTAGATGAACCTACTAGAGGAATTGATGTCGGAGCGAAATTTGAAATTTATACTTTGATTAATGCATTGATTAACGAAGGGATGAGCATCATTATGATTTCTTCTGAATTACCGGAATTATTAGCTATGAGCGATCGTTTATATGTTGTCGCTGAAGGAAAAATCACCGGTGAACTTTCAAAAGAAGAAGCGACGCAAGAAAACGTAATGAGATTAGCGACATTATAGGAGGATATGATGAACTTTTTTAAAGATTTATGGCATGTTTTCAGAAGAAATATACGAGATTATGGTATGTATATTGCCTTAGTAACAATATTTATATTTTTTATAATTACAACAAGCGGAAGGTTTATATTACCTCGTAATATATTTAATTTGATTCAACAAACTGGTTATATCGCCGTTATGGCTGTTGGTATGACGCTTGTAATCGTTATTAGACATATTGACTTAAGCGTTGGTTCTATTGCCGGATTTGTTGGTGCAATACTTGCGGTATTGGTTGTTACTTTCAACATTCCAGTATTAATTGCAATTCCAATCGTAATCGCAATAGGGCTGTTAGCCGGATTATTGTCAGGTTATCTAATTGCGAAAATCGGTATTCCTGCGTTTGTCGCGACTCTTGGTGGAATGTTCGCTTATAAGGGATTGGTATTTAATACACTTCAAAGCACTGGTACATTAGGTATAAATGATCCAATAATTAAAGCGATAGGCAGTGGGACTATTCCTTCGCTAGCAGTTATAAACGGCTTTCATTTATTGACAATTATCCTTGGAGCTATTGCAGTTGTGTTGTTTATTTTCTCGGAAATTAAAACGAGAAAAGAAAAACAAAAATACTTATTTGACGTTTTACCAATGAATTTGTTTGTTGCCAAGTTAGCTTTTATCGGTGTTATTGTCATGGGTATTACGATTTTGTTAGCTAGTTATAAAGGATTTAGTTGGACTTTAATTATTGTACTGGTTGTTGTATCTATTTATCATTTTTTGACCAACAAAACAGTTTTAGGTAGACATATTTACGCTGTCGGTGGAAATCCGGATGCCGCTGAATTAAGTGGTATTAGCGTAAAAAAAATTACCTATATCGTATTTGGATCAATGGGATTATTAAGTGCATTAGGTGGAATTATGTTCCTCGCAAGATTAAGTTCAGCAACCTTTACCGCCGGTGAAGGTTTGGAATTATCTGTTATCGCTGCCGCTTTCGTTGGGGGCACTAGTGCTGCTGGAGGCGTAGGTAAAGTAACTGGTTCAATTATCGGGGCTTTAGTTATGGCGTCTTTAATCAATGGTATGCAAATGATGTCTTTAGGTTCAAACGTTCAAAATATAGTCAGTGGTGTAATTTTAGTTTCTGCTGTTATCTTTGACGTTAAAACTAGAAACATGAAAAAAATCGAAGTATAATAAACTAGTAATAGATTATCTTACATTTTCTTCCTTAAAAAAGATGTTAGTTCACACATTGGAATTTATGTGATGTTCGACATCTTTTTTAAATATTTATCGCAAATGGTTAGATTTCTTACCAATTAAGCGAACAATTTATTTATCAGTGCATTTGGAAATCTACAATTTAATTTATAATGGTATAATCATAATAGAGAATTATCGATAAATGGATAAGGTATAATTTTTAAGAAACTTTAAGCCATGCTTAAATAAAATGCCAGAAATAGATTTTATTAAAAATAACTGTTTGATAGTTAGGAGACGTGACTAAATGGGGTTGTTCGAAACAATAAAATATAAAACAATATTAAAAGATAAGAAAATTGAGATTAGAAAGTATGATGACATTTTATTAGCGAGTACAATCTCAAATATGAACACCTCTCAAGACTCTGGTTTTAACGATGTCTTTCGGTATATTTCCGGCAACAATGATAAAAATGCAAAAATCTCAATGACAACTCCTGTAGTTACTTATGAAGAAAATGATTTACTGGTAACTGGGTTTTATGTACCGTCTAAATATACAAAAGAGACGATTCCCAAACCAGTTGAAAAAAGTGTTTTTATCAACGAGTTTAAGGATTCTTATTATGCAGTCATTCGCTTTAGAGGTAGATGGACGAAAAATAATTTTGATAAGTTTGATAATTTATTGCAGGAATATCTGAAGTTTAATAATTTTAATAAATTATCAAAAAGGATTATCATGCGTTATCAACCGTCATTTATTCCCGCAATATTTAGACGCAATGAAATTGCTTATCAAATCGACTATAAAAACAATTAATAATATATTGAAAGAAGGTAAATATGAAGATTTTAGTAATTGGTGGTACTGGTACCATCAGCACTTATGTAGTACGTAAATGCTTGGAAATGAATATGGACATAACTGTTATGAATCGAGGAAACCATAATAATGTGGTACCTTATGGCGTAAAGTTAATTGTTGGTAATATTAATGATGAAGAAGAAACCAAAAAATTATTAAATAACCAATATTTTGATACTGTGATTGAGTTTGTAGCTTTTACTAAACAACAGGTTGAAAGAGATGTGCGCTTATTCAAGGGAAAGACTGATCAATATATCTTCATTAGCAGTGCTAGCGCTTATCACAAACCAGTTGAGGATTACCCGATTACTGAAGATACACCGCTATTTAATCCCTATTGGGAATATAGTCGGAATAAAATTGCTTGTGAAGAATATTTGAAAAATGTAAAAGATTTGAATGTAACGATTGTAAGACCTTCTCATACATATGATAATAAGATGATTATGGCGGTTATGACAAGATGGGGTTATGATTATGCTCATATTCAAAGATTGATTGATGGTAAGCCAATTATTGTTCCTGGTGACGGAACCAATGTTTGGACAATTACTCATGCATCAGATTTCGCTAATAGTTTTGTTTATTTAATCGGTAACAAAAAAGCTTATAATGACGTTTTTCACATTACTTCAAACAGACTTTATACTTGGGATCAGCTAACTAATATCTTAGCTAAGGAATTAGGCGTGAAACCAAATATCATTCATATTCCTAGTGACTTTATCATAAAATATCTGCCGGAAATGGAAGGACCTTTACTTGGCGATAAATCATGGAGTGCGATTTTTGATAATTCCAAAATAAAATCTATCAGTAAAGAATATACTTCTAAAATCGGTTATGAAGATGTAGT
>DIGC01000017.1 GCA_002419445.1 Caryophanales bacterium UBA5732 | reverse complement strand
ACAAGATTTTTCTTCTTTTTAGCCTTGACTTATAGTTCGGTGATTGGTGCGATTGTCTCAGGCGATTTATTGATGATGTTTATCTTCTTTGAAATCATGACCATCACCTCTTATATGTTAGTAATTCACGGGCAAAATGATCAATCATATAAAGCTGGTTTTAATTATATAATCATGGGATTGATTGGTGGGTTTTTGATTTTAACGGCAATAATACTTTTATATTTTAATATTGGCGACTTAAGATTTGAATCAGCGATTGAAAAGCTGGAAGAACATGGGAATTTAAAATATTGGATTATGGGTTTATTAGTTTTCGGATTTGGAATCAAAGCCGGTATGGCTCCAGTTCATGTTTGGTTACCTAGAGCTCATCCCGTAGCGCCAACTCCTGCTAGTGCTCTCTTGTCTGGCGTTATGATAAAAATCGGTGCTTTTGGTATTATCAGAGCCGCTACAAGTTATTATTTCCCGGGTAAAGATACTGTCACTGGAATCGACGATCCTTTATGGTTATCTGCGAGTAGTATTGGCGCTATCATCATTTGGACGGGAATCATTACGATGGCGCTTGGCGTTTTTATGGCTCTTCAACAAGCAAACATTAAGAAAATGTTAGCTTATCATTCAATCAGTCAAATGGGATATATTATAACGGGTATCGGGGTTGCTCTATATTTAGGTTATGAAGGAGCTATGGGATTAACCGGAGCAATGTATCATATTATAAACCATGCCCTATTTAAATCATTGTTATTTATGGTTGCTGGAGTTATCTATTATCACACCAAAGAATTAGATATGTACAAGCTAGGAGGCTTATGGAAAAGGTTGCCTTTTACGACAATAACCTTTATAGTTGCGGCTTTGGGAATTAGCGGTATACCGCTATTTAATGGGTATATTTCTAAAACGATTTTACATCATGGCCTAGTTGAAGCTTATGAACTTGGCAATCACATGTTTTTCTATGCAGAATTAATTTTTATAGTTGTTAGCGCCGCAACAGTTTGTTCTTTTATTAAGATGTTTTATTATGTGTTTATTAGAAAAACAGACAATGATTATAAGACCATGGTTTTTGATTATTCGAGTTTAGATATTGCGATGTGGAGCATGGGATTAATCATTATTTTAATCGGTTTGTTCCCGAACTTTATTTTAAAGAGTTTAATAATTCCGCTTTTAAATATCGCTCCGTATGATCCGCATTTTATTGAACAACATATATGGAATATAAATGTCTTTCAAGGTTCTGATCTCTTAATGACACTTTTAATTGTAATGCTTGGTTTCATGATTTTCTTTTTAGGAAAAAGATTTAATTTATTCCACCTGCGTTTACCTAAATGGTTCAGCGTTGAATATTTATTGTTTTATCCAGCATATATCCTAATGAAAAATATTTGTAAAATGATGTACGGAGAAAAGTGTCCGATCGATAATGAAGGATTTGCAAAATTATCTGATAAGGATGTGGAAAATATTGGCTTTATCGACAGGTTTGTCATAACAACGAATGTTTTTAATCGTCGGTATGAACAAAGCGTTATTCGCAGCGATGCACTGATATATACTTTATTCATTACGGGGATTTTGATATATGTAATTATTAAAAGCAGTTTCTAAATAAGCAAGGAGATAGAAAATGGAAAATTTAGTTTTAATATTTATATTTTGTTTACTGGTTTTGGATACAGGTTTAAATCTTTTTTTGTCAATTCTAAACTACAAATACCGCAACAAAGATTTACCGGAAGTAATTTCTGATGTTTATGATGAAGGGCAATATCTTAATTGGAAAAAATACTATATGGAGAACTTTAGGTTGTCTTTAATAAGCTCTTTAACAAAATTTCTTGTACTAATCATTCTGTTAGTCACCAAAACATTCGTTTACCTTAATGAATGGGTAATTGACTTAACGAGCAGTAAATCATTTCAAACTCTAATTATTCTTGGTTTATATTTTTTAGTTATATTTCTGATCGATATGGTTTTCTCTTATCAATCTGTTTTTAAGATTGAAGAAAAATATGGCTTTAATAAAATGACAAAGAAATTATTTTTCATGGACAAGATTAAAAGTTCACTTTTAACTGTTGTCTTTGGCGGCGGTCTGATATATGGAATAATGTCACTTTATTTTAACTCTGGACAATTATTCTTCATAATTGCTTGGGTATGTGCGAGTTTAATCATGCTGATAGTCAATTTAATTTACACAAAAATATTGGTTCCGATATTCAATAAATTAACTCCTCTGGAAGACTCAACTCTTAAAACGAAAATTTGTGATTTCGCAGAAAGCGTTGGTTACGAAATTAAGAAAATAAGTGTTATGGATGCTTCTAAAAGATCTTCAAAACTGAACGCATTCTTTTCTGGTTTTGGTAAGACGAAGAGAATAGTTTTATACGATACTTTAATAAGCAAATGTACAGAAGAAGAAATCGTCGCCGTATTAGCTCATGAAATTGGTCATGGTAAACACAAGCATGTGATTTTTAATCTCTTTCAGTCGATTTTGATGATTTCGATTTATATCTTAGGATTAATGGTATTTTTAAACAATGATATTTTTTCATTAGCATTTGGTTTTTCAAGCATCAACTACGGATTCAACATTATTTTATATATAGTCGTTTTAACTACAGTGTTAATGTTTGTGGGGATACTAACTAGTTTCATTTCCCGGAAATTCGAATATCAAGCTGACGGTTACGCAGCACTTAATTATTCGGGTACTCACTTAATTAGGGCTTTAAAAGTTTTGAATAGAGAGAACTTTTCTAATTTGACCCCACATCCGCTTTATGTTAAATTTTATTATTCTCATCCACCGCTTCTTGAAAGAATCAATCATATTAAATCGCTAAAAAAAGACAAATCCTAATGATTTGTCTTTTTACTTGATTGCTTTATTTTTCTAACATTAAAGCTAGAATTACCTTATCGGTATCCTTCATTCCTTCACTAGCCATTTTTCCGACAGCAAAGATAGTTTCGTCAACGCTATTTTTTATAATTCCGGAAAGCGGGTTGTACTGATGATTTTCCATTGCTAGGAAGTGACCTAAAATGGCTGCGTCTAAACCGGTAGCTATTTTTGAAGCACATGATGGTTTTGCTCCATCACAAACAACTCCGGAAACATTAGCTAAAGCATTGGTTATCGTCATTTTAATTTGTTTCAAATCTCCACCACTTAAATATGTGAATGTAGCTCCAGAAGATACCGCTGCACTTATAGCACCACAAAAAGCAGATAGTCTACCGATAAAACTTTTCTGATAAATTGTCAGTAGATTTGATAAGATTAATCCGCGGTACATTTTCTCTTTCGGTAATTTTAAGTTTCTGCTAAAAAGAATAACTGGGATTGATGTAGCTAAACCTTGGTTACCACTACCTGAGTTAGTTATTACAGGCATCGAACATCCGCTCATTCTTGCCTCTGAAGCAGCAGCTGTATAAGCTTTAATTTTTGAAAAAATGGATTGGTCGTGCTTTAAAATAGTTTGACCAATAGAAACTCCAAAATTTTCATTCAAGCCTTTTTTGGCGATAGCCATATTGTATTTAATTTGTAAGTCGAGAAGATCTTTAATTTTCTCGATATTAATATTCTCTGTAAATTCAAGGATGTTCTCGACAGTTAAGTTCTTTCGATTGGTTTCAACGCCGAAATATTCATCATTTCCATTGTCTTGCTCGAAAATGATTTTATCATTTTTTGTTATCTTGACGATATTGGTATGAAGATTTTTTATTTCGATAACAATCTCATTATCTTTGGTTTTTGCTTTAAAGATAAAGTGAAGATTAAGATTGGTTTTGAGAAGTTTGACTTTTACGATATTCTTAAGAAGTAGAAGGTTTATCAACTTTAAGTGTTTTGGTTTAATATTTGAAATGACTTCAAGTTCGAGGCTAGAATCGCCGCCAACAACACCGGCAAGTGCGCTAGCTTCAATACCAACTAAATTGTTAGTATTGGGGACCGTTACACAGCGAATATTTTTGATTAGGTTTCCCGAAGCTTCAATTTCGATATGTTCAGGTATTTCACCTAGGAGTTCTCTAGCTTTAGCGCCAGCAAAAGCAATGGCAATAGGTTCGGTACAACCTTTTGCGGGAACAAGTTCTTCTTGTAAAATCGTTAAATATTCTTCTTCAAACTTAAAATTAATCATGATTACCTCATCATATTTTATTCTTATATGTTATCTTATCATAACAATGATTTATTATCAATATAACTGAAAAACCATTATGGTTTTTCTACAAAACAATTATAAGTTATGATATAATATGTAGAAGTTACTTGTGTGTGGGAGAATTGGAAATTATGAATATTGGTATAAGCATTATTGGTATAATTATTGTTGTGGTAATTATCATTATTATCGGCGCAGTACTTTTAGGCGGAAGCAAAAAAAGAAGTAAAGACGATAACGACGATTCTGGAAAACTTTTATAGGAGAAAAATTTATGAATAAATATAAAGAAATAGGGGAATTAATTTTTCCTAATATTAGTATGACGATTGAAGATTTAGAAAAAAAATATCCCAAGAGAGATTTAAAGGCCGGAGCGATTGTAACTAGATTTGCACCTTCACCTACCGGCTTTTTACATACTGGTTCTTTATTTACATCACTTGTTAGTTGGCGCTTCGCAAAACAAACCGATGGTGTGTTTTTCTTACGCTTGGAAGATACAGATCAAAAAAGAGAAATAAAAGGCTCGGGTGATAAAGTTATTGAGCAATTGCTTAAATTCGGGATTACACCAGACGAAAGTTATCTTCACCAAGGAAATTACGGACCATACATTCAATCAGAAAGAAAAGAGATCTATCATACAGTCATTAAAGATATGATTGAAAAGGGTACAGCTTATCCGTGTTTTTGTACGCATGATGAACTGAATGAAATTAGAAAAGAACAAGAAGCTAACAAAATACTTCCGGGATATTATCGCGAATACGCAAAATGTCGATATCTATCTGATCAAGAAGTAATTGAAAAATTACAAAATAAAACTGATTTTGTTATCAGGTTTAAATCTTTAGGAAAGCTTGAAGAAAAAGTTGTTCTTGAAGATGGAATTAGAGGAAATATTGAATTTCCAAAGAACATTCAAGATATCGTAATTATGAAGACTGACGGGTTACCAACTTATCATTTCGCTCATGTGGTAGATGATCATTTTATGAGAACTACTCATGTTACTAGAGGTGAAGAATGGATGCCATCAGCGCCAATTCATCTTGAAATTTTCGAACAATTGAAATGGCAGAAGCCGATTTTCTGTCACTATCCTGTGATTATGAAGTTGGATGGCGATAAGAGAAGAAAACTTTCAAAAAGAAAAGATGAAGAAGCGAGTGTCGACTATTTCTTAGAGAAAGGTTACCCAATCCCAGGGTTTTTAGAATACTTAATGACTTTAGCTAATTCCAATTTTGAAGAATGGCGTCTAGCAAATCCCAAAAATGATATCTTTGACTTCAAACTTGAATTTCTGAAGATGAGTTTGGATGGAGCTTTATTTGATTTGGAAAAGGTAAAATCAATATCTAAAGAAGTACTTGGCAATATGAATAAAGAACTCTTTACTGAAAATGCCTTAGACTACGCAAAGAATTATGATCAAGAATTATTAAAATTAATTAATCAAGACGTTAATTATTTTAAATCAATCATTAATATTGAGAGAGAACAAGAAAAACCAAGAAAAGATTATGAAAAATTTAGTGATATATTGCCGATTATTAATTTTATGTATGATGATTATTACTATGAGTTGATTAAATCAGTTAGCTTTAATCCTCGATTTGAAACTAAATTTTTAATTGAAATATTAAGCGAATATAAAAACCATGTCAACCTCGATTTAGATCAAGAAAATTGGTTTGGAGAGATGAAGGAACTTGCTTTAGCCAAAAACTTTGCAAAAAGGGCTAAAGATTATTCCAAGAGTCCGAATGAATTTGTCGGTCACATCGGTGAGTATGCCGAGATAATTAGAATCGCAACTTGTGCTAAAACAACCACCCCAAATTTCTACGATGTGCTAAAAATCTTGAGAAAAGAAAGAGTTGTCGAAAGAATAAATCACACAATAAACATTTTAAAAACACAATAGTTTTTACGTTCAAAACGAAGAATATATTCTTCGTTTTTTTTGGAAAAAAATAATTTTATTTTTTGTTTAATCTTCTTGTTTTTTAAACCTTCAATAATATATAATGTTAATATGACCAATTAATTCATCGGGAAAGTTTTCCGGTGAGTTATTTTATTAAAAAGTTACGAGGAAATTAAGTAATTTATCTTGAAATAAATAGGAGGAATAAAATGACAAAATACGTAATCAAACGCAATGGTGTCAAAGAAAAATTCGACGTCACCAAGATTGCTAACGCGATGCATAAAGCTTATACGAGCGTTGGCGAGGAGGTCTCATATAAAGAGTGCTTAGATCAAGCAAAATTTATAACTAAAGATTTACTTCAAGGTAATACCGAAATATCCATTGAAAATATTCAAGATAATGTTGAATTATATCTAATGGATACTAAAAAATATGAGACTGCAAAGGCTTATATTAAGTATCGTGAAAAACAAAGGATTGATCGTGAAAATCCTTGGAATGATAATGACGAACGACAAGATATGATTCTCCAAAAATATCTTTTAAATAATGAAAGTAAAAAAGATTTTATTAAGAGAGTCTCAATTCAAAGACCAGCTCTAGAAAAAATACTAAGACATAAAGAAGCTATTTTTGGCGGAAGAAATCTTTATGCAATTGGAAGAGATGGGAATATTACTGGTAGTAATTGTTATGTAACTGAAGACCCTTTAGATAATTTAGAAAGCATTTATAAAGTCGATTATCAAATAGCTAGAACCTATAGTTATGGTGGTGGTCAAGGTATGAACCTTTCTAACATTAGACCAAAAGGCGCTAAAGTTAACAATAGTTCAAACACTACTCCTGGAGTAATGGTTTTTGCGGAAAAATATTCTCATACGACATTAAACACCCAACAAGATAATCGCCGCGGCGCTTTAATGTTGGTCTTGAACGTTGATCATCCTGATATTATTGATTTTATTACTACGAAGTTAGATTTAAATAAAATTAATGGCGCGAATATCTCAATCGCTTTGACTGATGAATTCATGAAGGCTGTTGAAAATGATGATACTTGGATAATGAAATTCGAAACTCCTTATGAATTGATTGAAAAGAAACTTAAAGCAAAGTTATTACTAGAATTAATTGCTTATTCGGCCCATACCATGGGAGACCCAGGAATTATGTTCATCGATAAGATGAACGATTATCATTTCTTGAGTGAATACGAAGAAGTAAAATTTACTGCCACGAACCCATGCGGAGAACAACCTTTAATGGCTCATGGTTCATGTAATTTAGGTAGTGTAAATCTAAATGCTTTCGTTAAAAATCCATTTACAGAAGAAGCTTATTATGACTGGGAAAGATTTGATCACGTCGTCGAAGAAATGATTTACTCATTAGACGATTTATTAACGCTTTTAGGAAATAGACACGCTCTTAAAGAACAACGTGAACACGTCAAGAAATACCGCGAAGTCGGACTTGGAGTTATGGGTTTAGCTGATCTGGCTTTAAGCATGAAATTACCTTATGGTTCAGAAGAGTTTTTAACATTTCTTGATGAATTGATGAATCGAATGATTAATCAAGCAGCGCGAGCTACCGCTTTAAACGCTAAAGAAAAAGGAGCGTTCCCAGCTTTTGATTATAATAAAATCTCTTCTTCAAGATTTTATAAAACCGTTATTATTCCTGAAGTCGATGAATTAATCAAAAAATATGGAATGAGAAACTCAAGGTTATTAAGCATCGCTCCAACCGGTTCAATCTCAAATATCCTTGGTGTAAGTGGTGGTGTCGAGCCGTTCTTCCAAATTTCCTATACTAGAAGAATCATCTCGATGTTTGACGGCGAAAAGAAGATTACCGTTTGGGAAAAAACCCCTTTAGCAATGGCTAAATCAATGAATATTGATCCGGAAGATTTACCGGAATGGGCAAAAATAACTTCACAAAACATTGATTTTATTGATCGTGCAAATGTTCAAGCAGTAATTCAAAAGTATGTTGATACAGCTATTAGTTCAACTTTTAACATCCCTAACAGCGCCACCGTTGAAGATGTAATGAATATCTATATCACGGCGTGGAAAAAGGATTTAAAAGGCGCTACGGTCTTTAGAGACCGTTGTGCAAAGATTGGTATCTTATCGGGTATTAATGCGGACACGAAGGATTTAAATCCCGGAGTAGCTCCTAATATGCATATTGAAGAAGTTTGGTACAATAAAGTAACTGAAAAGAAAAAAGAATATGTTACTCATGTGACTATTGAAAATAGCGAATATAAACCAGAAAAAATGGAAAAAGAATTATGTCCAGTCTGTCATTCGGTTTTAATTAAAAAACAAGGTTGTATTCAATGCAGTAATGAAATGTGTGATTATGAAAAGTGTTCGATCTAAAAAGATTAAACCAGCAGATGAAACTGCTGGTTTTTATTTTGAGATTTTGATATAATATTTACTGTTTTTAAGAACTTAAAAAACAAACAAATCTAGACGACGAGGAAAATATGGATACATTGATTTTTGCGTTAAATGCCGTTTTACCAATTATACTTTTAATTGGCCTAGGATATATATTAAAATTAACTGGTTTTTTAACTGATCATTTTTTGGATATTGCTAATAAAATAGTTTTTCGAATCGCTTTACCGGCTTTATTATTTTATAACATTTACTCGGTTCGGAGCTTATCGGACATTAATTGGTCAGTAATGATTTATGCGGCCATCGGAATTGTGGCTTTGTTAGTTATTGGGTTAGTATTCTCAAAATTATTTATTAAGGATTATAAACAAAGAGGCGTAATAACCCAAGGGATAATCAACGCGAACTTTGCGATTATCGGAATACCTCTAGCTGAATCAATCGGCGGAAGTATGGCAGTGGCTAATGTCGCTTTAATATCGCTAGTTGCTTTTCCTTTGATGAATGGTTTTTCAGTAATTGTGTTATCGGTTTATAATGATAAAGAACATAATCAAACCATCATAAAAAATACGCTATTGAAAGTTATTAAAAATCCGCCAATCATTGGCGTTGTACTAGGTTTTCTCGTTATCTGGTTAAGAACTTTTATTCCAGTTTCTTCGATAACTAATGAACTTGTTTTTTCTCTTGAAAATGATTTAAAATTTTTATTCACTCCAATTAAGTGGTTAAGTCAAATTGCTTCACCGATTGCCTTGATTGTCCTTGGTGGAACTTTCAAATTCCATGTGATTGGCAAACTAAGAAAACAAATTGCGCTAGGAACTTTCCTTAGAAGTTTATTAGCTCCATTAATTATTTTAGGCGCTGCGGTAATTTTGGCTTTAAAAACTAACCTATTAAATTTTGATAATAATATGTATCCTGCTTTAATCGCGCTTTTCGGTTCGCCGACAGCTATCGCCAGTGCAGTCTTAGCTAAAGAATTGAAAAGTGACGAGGATTTAGCGGTACAAATAGTTGTTTGGACCACACTAGCATCAATTTTAACGATTTTTGTCTTAATTTTAGTTTTTAAGAGTTTGGGCTTATTATAAAAACAAAAGTCTTATCTGGTCGAGATAAGACTTTAAATTTTTAGTAATATTTCTGTGTTTTCAATATTTTTAATAAAGATTCCTTCACTTGTTTCTTTGTAAGTGATATTAGCCTTATCGAGATTATTGATGGTGTGAAGATATTTTTCACAAGTCGGGTACCTTAAAGTGAAAGATTTCATTTGCGGATAATCACGAAATACTTCATTGCTTTTATGCCAAGAATTAATTGCCAAGTGATGATGATAGTTCTTGTCTGACAAAAAAATAGCGTTATGCATCTCTTCATTAGTAATTTTAAAACCAATAATCTGATTATAGAATTTTTTAGCCTTTAACAAATCATCAACCTGTAGATGCAAATGCCCAATTACGGTTTCTATCGGTAGATTGGTAAAAACTTCATCATTAGTAACTTCATAATAAACGCCCTTGTAATCAAAAGGCATGGTGTCCATCTCGATTTTTTCATTATTGAAAATCCACTCTTTATCGTCTTTATCCCAAGTAATCTCAATTCCAATACCATCGGGATCACTTAGATAGATAGCTTCAGACACTAAATGGTCAGCCGCCCCATCGATTGGTATTTGTTTGACAATTAAATGATGAAGAAATTTACTTAAATCTTTTCTTGTCGGTAGTAGTAGGGCAAAGTGATATATATTCATCTTGTTTGTTTTTTCAATAGACTTATTTTCGTATAATCTAACTAATTCGCTTTTATAATCAACGGTTAATGATGTATATTCTTTTACTTGTTTTAAAACGCTAAAACCCAAGCTATTAAGGTAGAAATCTAAGCTTTTATCGAGATTTTTCACATATAAATCTACTCTTGAAACATGGATAGCGTCTTGATGATAGTAGTAATTCATTTAAATTTCACTCCTTTACCATATTATACCTAAAATCTAGACAAATCGCTTACAATATGCTTTTATATTTACCGAAAATAAAAATAAAAAATTAAGTAAAAAAAAGTTGCTTTTTAGCCGAAACTTTGATAATATATATATCGGCCTTTAATTTAGGATATGTGATTAACCCTTTTTATCTGCAAAATGCATAATCCATTCAATTTATGGCACTTATGCGCTCATAGCTCAATTGGATAGAGCGTTTGACTACGGATCAAAAGGTTTCGGGTTCGACTCCTGATGAGCGCGCCATTTATACGGGAAGTAGCTTAGCTTGGTAGAGCGCCTGGTTTGGGACCAGGAGGTCGCAGGTTCGAATCCTGTCTTCCCGACCACTAGATGAAAAAAGACTAAGGCAACTTAGTCTTTATTTATTAAAAGGACCCTTAGCCAAGCGGTAAGGCACGGGACTGCAACTCCCCCACCGCCGGTTCAAATCCGGCAGGGTCCTCCATGATTTTAATACGGAGTTTATTTCTAAAACTGTTTAAAATATGCATTTTATGCATGTTATTGGCTGTTTTTATGGAAATAAACGACTTATTCGATATTAGATTTAAATTAAAAGACAAACTTAAATTCTAAAAGATAATTTTAGAATTATGGTTTGTCTTTTTTTCTTTTAATGTGATAAATTGCTCAACCGGATTTGAACTACCTATTTAAGCGGATTCGAACTGTCTCAAAAAAATATAACACCATGTTCAGCATTATAGTCTGTCTTCCTGATTCGACATGAAATTGAATCAGAATAGATCTTTTCTTGAGATAAATTAATATTATCAAATCATTACGTTTGCCTATAACAAAGATAATCTTGTTGCGTTCCAGTACTATGAGTTTAGAGAAGAGCTTCTTATAGGGAAATTCATCTATTGAACGAATTGGCTGTGAATATCCTTTAAGAAGTGATTTGATTCTTATCAAATAGTTTTCCACATTTAGATCTACCATAATCTTAGAAAAGCAATTTTCTATTCAATAAAAAGGATTAAGTTTAATCAATGGAAAGACGAGCATGGATATGAAATTGCAAATAGAGAGGCTTATTTAGAAGAAACAATTTCTAATAACATTGTGTATAATGAGACAACAATAGATAGAATCGAACGGATGAAAAATTTTAGTGCAATGTTTTATTGATGATATGCTTAAAAACATGTGTTGAATTTAGAGATTCCCTATATGTGCAACGGAAATTCTTATTCAAGAAGAAAAGCTCTTGCAAAAATTATTTAAATTTTACTTTTTATGCATCAAATACAGACTTTTCATTATCTTCTTGTCAATAATCACATTATAGATTAACAAAAAATGAATGATAATACAAAAATACTTGTTATAACATTCAAAATAAGATAAAATATTAATGAGGAGTGATAACTGTGAAATACATAGAGATATTTTCTGAGAAAAGAGTGTTTGATTTTTCCTTCGTTGTTGGAATAACCAATAGTGAAAACTTGGCTCGTGAAACATTGCAAAATTATTTAAAAAAAGGGTACATAAAAAGAGTTAAGAAAAACTTATATGTAACTATGAGTTTCGAAACGACTGGCGTTATACCTAGCAAGTATGAAATAGCATCAAATATTACAAAAAGTTCTTATGTATCTCATCATAGCGCCTTTGAATACTATGGATATAATAATCAAGTTTATAATGATGTTGTAACTGCTAGTATAGAGAGATTTTATGATTTTACATTTGAGTATAACGAATATAAGTATAAAAATGTTTCTAATGATAAGTATGTAGACACAATTAATGGTGTACGTGTAAGCACACTACCAAAAACAATAGTAGATTGTATAGATGATGTAAAATCGTATGACGATATGGAAGAATTAATTTATAATTTATCTGCACTTCCAGTAATCAATGGATCACAGATTATGGAATACTTATTATTTGTGAATAAAAAAATTCTCTTTAATAAAGTAGGACTAGTACTATCACATTTTAATGATGGATATCTGGTTGATGATTCAACTCTAAATCAAATGAAAACCCTAGGTATTAAGGGTGTGAAGTATTTCACAAACGAAAAACATCGATTAAACAAATACTACAAAGAATGGAATCTATATTGCTACAATTTAGATAAGTTATTGGCGGAGGATGAGGATGAGAAGTTATAATATAAGAGACTTAACTAACATTGCACAATATAATAAATTTAATAGGGATACTTTAGAAAAGGTAGTGCGATTATCTGAACTACTAAAATTATTTAATGAGAATGAAGAATTTAAAGGAAAATATGTTTTAAAGGGTGGGACAGCAATTAATTTATGCTTGTTTGATTTTCCTAGACTGTCAGTTGATATTGATATGAATTTTAATTCTAATACCTCCAAAGAAGAAATGTTGGAGATGAGAGAACTACACAGAAAACTCATTAGTGCTTTTGTTGCTCTAGATGGATATACTATTGATCCAAAATCAAGATTTACATTTACGCTTGATTCATATCTTTTGAAGTATACAAATGCAGCTGGAAGTAGAGATAACATAAAGATTGAACTGAATTATTCAAACCGTATTCAGATTCTCGAACCTGTGAACTATAAATTAAGCTCAAAAATAATAGATAATGAATCTGTTTTAGCTCTTAACAAGATTGAACTATATGGAAGTAAGATAGCGGCATTAATAGGAAGAACTACTGCAAGAGATGTGTTCGACGTATTTCAGCTTATTAATAATAAAATACTACTTGACAACGAGTTAGCTACGCTTAAAAAATGTAGCATATTCTATCTTATAACGTCGAATGAACTTCAACCATTTGGTGATTTATTGAATCAGTTTAAGAAAAACATGGAAAATATGTCATTTAGTGCAATAAAACGTAATCTTATTCCATTGCTACATGTTGGTGAAACAATAGATATCAATGATTTTAAACAAACATTAAGTCAATTTATTGAAACCTTATTTGAGTTAACTGAAACTGAACAAAAATTCATAGATTCCTTTAATGAGGGTATATATAATCCAGAACTATTGTTTGATAAAACAATAGCAGATAGATTAAAAGAACATCCAATGGTTTTATGGAAGATGATGAATCACAATAATAATTAAGAGGTGGATGATGGCAAATATAGAAAATCCTAAAGTATTTATTTCATATGCTTGGACGAATGAAGAGTGTGCTGGATTGGTATGGTTTTTGAACAGTCGGTTGTTATACCTTATGCATCCAAAACAAACTCCATACTAATTACATAGCAAACTTAGTTGTGACAACCTCAAAAGTGGCACAAACTTGGGTATGACAACACATAACTAGTAAGGGGTTTGAACTTTATTGTTCAACCCCTTTTTTATTTGATTGAGTATTGTTAATTAGGACGAAAATGCATGTAAAATGCGACTAGAAATAATATAGTCGCATTTTACACTCTATATTGACTAATTAACATTCTGATGATATAATATAGTAAAACGCGACTAGAACAAAAAGAGTCGCAAATTACAAGGTGGTAATATGAGTAAAAAATTATTTGAAAACTTCTATGATGAGTTTGTCTTGGGAAGCATAACTAGTAAAAGCGAACTTACATCTTATATAACCAAATATTATGGAAAATTAAAACCTATTACACTAGCATGGCGAATATTTGATTTAAAAAATGCGGGCTATATTCAAGATATTGGAAATAATGAATATAGAGTAGTTGACGAAAAGCAAAGTCGATTGTTCGGAATGGTGATTGATACAAAAACACTGGATTTTTTAATGAAATACAATAAGAAGTTTAATGTTTACAAAAGTGACTATTTTGGTATTGACATCAGAATATCTATTTGGGCAACATATGTACTGAATCAATTTATGTCACATCAAATGTATAAAAACTTTATTATTATTGAAGTTGATGAAACAAGAATTGATAATTTATTTTATGAAATGAAAGAGGATTTTAAAGATGTTGTTCCACTCAGTAAAATAAAAGGTTTTGATTATTTAAGTTACAAGCTTCAAAATGTAATTATTATACAAAAACTTCCCAAAAGATCACCGTTATATGCAAATAAAAAAAATAACTATGTTTCTATACCTAAACCAGAAAAAATATTAGTTGATTTACTTGTGTATAATGAGGACATATATAACATAGATCGAAATGAAATTATAAGTATTTATAGAAACATGATTAAAAAATATGGAGTTAGCTTTACAACCCTATTATCTTATGCACGAGTTCGTGGACAAAATATCAAGAATAAAGTTCAAAAAATATTAGATGAAATAGAGATAATCGATTATGATAGATAAATAAACATTTAGTAAAGAGTGGATACTTAAGGTTAAAGGCGATGAAAGAAGCGATCAAGGAATTATTGAAAGACAAATATATGCATTGCATTTACTTGAGACATTAAGGAATAGTTTTGAAAACTTTATTTTCAAAGGTGGAACATGCTTATCTCTTATCGCTGAGGAATTTCCAAGATTTTCAGTCGATATTGATATATTAGTAAAGCCTCAGTTCAAGACCTTTTTTGACGCAGAAAATTTATCTGCGATGATAAAAGATTCTGAATTTCAGCGCGTTATAGAAGACGCTCGTCAGCCAAGACATGATATTGATAAACAACATTTTGAATTTCACTATAATGGAGCTATCAATGGCGAAACATATATATTGCTTGATGTTGTATATGATGAATCGAAATATAAGGATTTGATTAAAGTTGATATAATGAATTACTTGATAAAAACTACTAATCCTAATGTGAGTGTAATAGCACCATCAGTTCATGATTTGTTAGCTGATAAACTCTGTGCATTTGCGCCAAATACCGTTGGTAAAAAATTGAACGAAAATAGGGATGTAGAAGTTGTTAAACAAATGTTTGATGTATCTTTCTTAATGAAACGTTATCCAGTTTCACCATCATATAAAACGATTTATGAAAATATAACTCAGGTTGAAATTAAACGGAGAAATTTAAAGATTGTAGTTATTGATGTACTTAATGACACAATCAAAACAAGCCTTAATATTATTTCTGAAGGCAGTCTTGATTCAAACCAATATCAACTTATAAAAAATGCTATTAAAGGATTTTCTTCATTCACTAGAGATTTATCCTATAATGTAGATAAAGCAAAAGAGTCAGCTCTTGATGTACTACATGCATCATTATTGGTCTTGGCAAGCGATGAAGAAAACCTACTAAAAATTGCTGATGAACAAACAGAATTTTTGAAAGAATACCAAATATTTAAGCATTCTAGAAAGCAGTTAGCTGCTATTGATCCTGAGTTACCTAAATTGTTGAATATTTGTCTTAAGTGTATGTCACATTTTAAAATATCGTTGTCTTAATATCGTTGTCTTAATATCGGATTAGTATGCGATTACGTTTATCGTCAGTGATTATTGTATGAACCTAAATTAACAAACGGAATACTATCATCACAAATTTTACTTCACAAGTTTTATAATGCAATGATAGAAGGGGGCGCCTATATGATATATAATGGTTATTATTTTTATGCAGAAATTGACAATTCAATAGATTATAATATATTTGAACCATTAATGATATTACTTGATGAAGACTTTAAGGAGGCGGGACTGAGTATAAAGGTATTTATAATGCCTAATATGAACAAAAATATGGAATATGACTATAAAATAAAATTAGTAGGTAGGTTATTAGGGATACAAATGTATTTACCGTGGCTATACAAAAGGCTTAAGCAGCTTGTTCAAACCGTTAACAGTAAATATCTTATTACATATAAAGAATTCAAGGTTTTATATTATCCAAAAGATGATAAAATAGTGCATATAAATAACGGTGATTATTATGGGATTTGATGAAATAATAAAGCAATTGGAGAAGCATACAAAAAAGGAATTATTAGATTTAATAGTTTTAATGATGAATAAAAACGACAATAACAGGCAACTAATCTATAATAAGTTTAATCATAAAAACCCTAAGACGGATGGATTAGAAAGAAGAATTAGAAAAGAAATAGAACACCTAGAAGGTTCATATTCTGAAACTTATAAATTATTGACTGATTATGTTGAAACCTCGACAGACACAGAAAAAATATTGGAATTGTCAAAAGTAGTTTTAGAATACTTTTTCATAGAACTAGAAGCATACGGCCATAGGTATCCCAAATCCTTATTTGATTATATTTTAAATATTTTTGAAATAGCCTTAAAGGCAGCCAAAGAATTACAGGATACAAAATCAGCTAACGAATTATATTGCATGATAAGATTTGAACAAGATGGATTCTATGATTATTTCTATGAAATATTCTGCAATTATTTCAATACAGATGAGGATGATAATGTAATTATGTGGGACAAGGAGTAGAATATGCATATCCAATGTACAAATAAAATGTTAGATTTTCTAAAAGTGAAAACAGAAGAATTAAACACAGACTATGATATCTATGCATGGCATGTAAACTATATAATTATTTTAAGAAGAAAATTCATTGTTTTAATGAATGATTTAACAAGGTATTCAGTTGTACTATATGGGTTAAAGAAAACCGATTTTAAAGATCCTATATTACTTCTCCAAAAAGCAATTATGATTACCATGCATTTTGACGGTTTTCCTCAAGAGTTAGTATTGAAATATATAAACGGTATAAAAGAAGTAACATATAGTAAAACAAAAAACAGAATGATAGTATCTCAATTAAATAGAGCTATGCAAGATGCTGATTGGTACGCTCACGATTGTTTACATGATCAGATATTTCAACCTGAAATATCTCAACATTTAAATAATGGATTTGTAGGTTCAAATAATTGGAAAGAAGTTCATTGTCCTAAGGATAAAATGTTAATATATTTGGAAGCGTTGTAATTTGCAATAATCCTCTATAAAACAGTACTAGTGATATTAATTGAATAAAACAAACTCCATATTGATTACATAGCCAACTTGGTTGTGACAACCTCAAAAGTGGCACAAATTTGGTTATGACAACACATCAGTACTTGAAATAGCTTCCGAAAGTTGGAGATATGGTATAATAACCATACTACTCTGATGTTGGGAGCTTTTTTTATATAGTAGACTAACTCAAATTTCAATCATTATCCATATCGCTCAAACACAATCACTTTCAATTAAGAAGTAATTGTAATATATGTCATATCCGCCGTTTTAAAACATTTGATTTTGAAATAAAATGATATAGTAAATATATTTGTTTATAAAAACGCAAATTCTTTTGAACTGAATATACTTAGTTAAAATTGCGAACATGTAAAATTTGTTCGCTTTTTATATATTATGATATAGGGGAGAGAATTAAAATGTTTAGAAAAACTGTTACAGTTTTACTATGTGTATTTATGGTTGCGGGTAGTGTTATACCACAGAATACTCAGATGGTCTATGCTCTAGATAATTCCTATAATGAAACAAGTGATTTAGAAGAAACTGAAAACTATTACGAAAGCGAAAACATAGATCCAGCCTTAATTCCAGTTAGTGTAGAAGATACTTCTATGAGAACGGAAAACGAGAAATATTTC
>DIGC01000086.1:5735-13893 GCA_002419445.1 Caryophanales bacterium UBA5732 | reverse complement strand
TAAAATTAAAAACTGTAAGGCTATTAAATCCTTACAGTTTTTTTTATATATGCTTTTTAATTTTTCTTACTAATTCAGGAATCTCATCAACACAGAGTGATGAAATAGCAACTCTTATGATGTCTTGCATCGCGATGACATAAACGTGATCTTCTACCAAATCTTTAAATATGTTCTTATTCTTAGTAGGAACACTTATGAAAAAACCTCCGCAATACGGTAGAATTTGTAAATCGTGTTTTTCCGCTTCTTCCAAAAACAAACTAGCGCGAGCCTTTAATAGAGTAGTTGCGTTGTTTAATTCTTTTAAATAGCGTGCTTTATATTCTGGATGAGTAAATATTTTGCCAATGATGTTCATCCCCGGCTGAGATACGCTAGAAAATCTAGCTCTAACCGAATAATCACCAACTCTTAAGAAATTGTCAATTATTTCTTGTGATTTAGATAAGCCTATTTGCGCGCCAACTCTGAATCCATATAGAGAAAAAGTCTTGGATCCTGAGAATACCACAATTGCGAGAATATCTTCATCTAAATCTAAATAAGCTTCAAAGATTTCACGAGAGTACTTTTGATCTTTCATTTGATAATCTATATACGCTATATCATGAATTAAAATCACTGGAACACCCAAGCGGTTTACTTGATTCAAAGTGGCAATAACTTCTTTCCAGTCATCTTTAGTCATGCATAATCCGGTTGGATTATTACTTGGATCATTTAACAGTACACATAAACGTTCTTGTTCTTGAGCTAATTCAAGAGCTTTTTCTTTAAAATCAGTTGCATTGAACTTATAGAGCTCATCATACATTAAAAATGTTTTTAAGTCGACATTCGCTTCCAGAGCGAAGTTTTGATAAGGAGACCAATAATAGTTTGGAAGTAAGACTTTTTGGTTGAAGTCATTAAAATTATAAAAAGAATTGGATATAGCTCCACTACCACCGGTAGTTGGGATTATACTATACTTAAAACTTTTTCTAATATTTTCGGCGTTATCGCCAAAAACCCAATTAAAAACGCCTTCTGTAAAATCTTTAGTTCCTCTTACTGGAGCATAATGATAGGTTTCTGAATCACTTAATCCATGTAAAACGTCATCAACTACATCATACTTTAAAACATTTCCGTCTTCCTTGTGAAGCATACCTACAGTTGCGTCAATAACATCTGTGTACTTCTTTTTAGCAGCTTTAGCTTCCTGAGAAATTTGCAGAATGTTTGATTCTAATTTTTTGTACTCAGCATGCCTACCTACAATTCTTTTCATGTTCACACCCTTTTCTAAAATATTTTTTTTAAAGTTACTGTTTGTTTACGATCAGGTCCAATCGATACAATAGTAACTCTTGTCTTTAAAATTTCTTCAATGGTATTCAAGTAGTTTTTACAATTATCAGGAAGGCTTGAAAAGCTTGTTGTTTTAGTGATATCTTCTGTCCAACCCGGTAAAGTAATATAATTAGGAATACATCTTTCATACTCTTTATAGTCAGCTGGAATATAATCAATTTCCTGACCGTCTAAATTATAACTTATGCAAATTTTCAATTCTTTAATTCCTGTTAAAACATCTAATAACATAATGCTTAAATGATTTAAGCCGTTAATTCTATTGACGTGTTTTAAAACTACCATATCCAACCAACCAATTCTTCTTGGCCTTTTAGTGGTAGTGCCATATTCTTTTCCAACTTCCCTAATCATCCTAGAAGTTTCGTCTTCAAATTCAGTTGGAAAAACTCCAGCTCCAACTCTAGTAGTATAAGCTTTAGTAACGCCGATAATATCAGTAATCTTGTCGGGGCTTATTCCACTATTTAGCGGTACCGAAGCTGCAGTCGGTGAAGAAGAAGTGACATATGGATATGTCCCGTGATCAGTGCATAACATACTGCCTTGTGCGCCTTCAAACAAAATGTTTTTGTCTTCTAAAATCAGTTTGTCTAAAAGAACTGAAGTATCAGTAATATATGGTTTTATAATTTTTCCTATTTCAATGAATTGATTAAATAATTCATCAACTTCATATGTTTTTTTATTATTAGCTTTTAAAACCATGTTCGTAAATCGTAAATTTATTTCCAATCTTTTCAATAAAGATTCAGGATTAATTAAATCGGATATTCTTATCCCTATACGAGCTACTTTATCCATATAAGCCGGTCCGATTCCTCTTTTTGTTGTTCCAACGGCTTCATCTTTTTTAAGTTCCTCATATAATATATCCAAATCAATATGATATGGCATTACAACATGAGCTCGATTTGAAATAAAAAGTTTATAATTCTCGATGCCTTGCGATTTTAAAACAGCTAATTCGTCAAGTAAAGCTATAGGATTAATGACCATTCCATTAGCCATAATATTGATAGTTTCAGGATTAAAAATACCGGAAGGGATTAAGTGTAAAGCAAACTTACGATTATTGAATATAATCGTATGTCCTGCGTTATTTCCACCTTGGCTTCTGACAACTACATCAGCTTTTTCCGCCAAAAAATCAGTTACTTTACCTTTACCTTCGTCTCCCCATTGGCTACCAATGACGACTACTCGCTTACCCATTCATTTCCTCTTCATATTTTTTGACAATATCCCTAGCAATCCAAATCCCGTTGGCACTTGCCTGGGCTAATCCTCGGGTGATACCCGCGCCATCTCCGCCAAAATATAAACCGTTTATTCTAGATTCAAAGTTTTTATTAACATCTGGACGAGCTGAATAAAACTTAGCTTCAACGCCATAAAGCAATGTATGTTCCGAAGCAACTCCAGGCGTAATATGGTCAAGAGCTTCTATCATTTCAATAATTGATTTCATAGTTTTGTAAGGAAGTACCAACCCTAAATCTCCTGGTACAGCTTCTTTTAATGTTGGGGTGACAAATCCTTCGCTAATTCGTTTGTGAGTCGACCTGCGACCTTTTTGAAGATCTCCATACCTTTGTAAAATGATTGAACCATTACTCAACATGTTAGCTAGTTTAGATACCCCGTGAGCGAACTCATTTGGTTGGTTAAAAGGTTCGGTAAATTTGTGAGAAACCAATAAAGCAAAGTTAGTATTTCTTGAACCTAAAGAATCGTCGCTATAAGCATGTCCGTTAGCCAGCATTGTTCCACTGTGATTTTCAATAACAACATGCCCGCTAGGATTTGAACAAAATGTTCTAACAGTTGATCCTACTTGTGTTCTATAAATAAATTTGCCTTCATAAAGATGCTCGTTGATTTCTTCCATAATTTCATTATTTGTTTCAACTCTAACGCCGATATCCACATAATTAGACTTCATCGGAATTTTATGTTCAGTAGCTAAATTACTTAGCCAAAATGATCCATCTCTTCCTGGAACTATAACAACGTTTTCGGCATAGATTTTTTGATTATCTAGTAAAATAACCCCTTTAATTTTATCATCTTCTACAATTATGTTTTTTACTTCAGTCTTAAAAGCCATATCTATTTTTAACTTTAAATCTTCATACATGTTTTTTAAAACCTTGAGATTAACTTCAGTTCCTAAATGACGCAATTCAGATCTTAACAGTTTCAATCCAACAGCTAAACCACGTTTTTCGATATCTCTAACTTTATCCGTGTTAGGGTTGGTAAGCTCTTCTGGAGCTCCAAATTTAAGATTGATTTTATCTGCATATTTAATTAAATCCAAGATAATATCCGGATCTAGATATTCGTCCATCCAACCGCCGTATTCGTTAGTTATATTAAACTTTCCGTCGGAATAAGCTCCAGCTCCACCAAACCCGTTTGTAATGGAACAATATGGGTTACATGCCACAAAACCGTTCTTTTGAACGGGGCATTTATCGATTTTTTTATCCATAATAGGACATTTTCGTGTATAAATGTCATGTCCCTTATCTACTAATAAAATTTTTAGTTTTTTGTTTTTTTCAGTTAATTCGTAAGCACACATCGCCCCAGCGGGACCGGCTCCTACAATTATCACATCATAATTATTTTTCATAAAAAACTCCCTTTCAGGCACATTAAAATTCTAACATTTATACCCCTTAAAATCAATACATTTAAAAAATATGTAATATATTCTTTTGACAACAAAAAAGTGATATTTCTTTTAGAAAATATCACTTATAAATTAAATTTTTGTTATTCTGTTCTTACTGGTAAAATTAATTGAACCAAACCTGGATCATCAGCGCCTTCAATAATAAAAGGTCTAATTTCTCCGGTAAATTTAACATAAACTTCTGAAGAATTGAATGTTTTTAAAGCGTCTAAGAAATATTTAGAACTAAAAGCTATTTTTATTGGCGTAATCGCTATTTTTTCTACTGGATCTATTTCTTCAACGACTTTACCGATTTCAGGCGAATTCGATGTTATTTCTACTTCGTTATTTGGTTTTAAACTAAGTTTTACTATACTGTTATAATTATCTTTGATTGATAATAGTGAAGCTCTTTCAACAGCTATAGCTAAATCATTTAACTTAAATTTTAAAATAATCGGAAATTCAACTGGTATCAATCTTGATGTTTCAGGAAAATTACCTTCAAGAAGTCTTGATTGAAAGAGAATATTACCATATTCAAAAACAATTGATTTTGAATTTAAGTGAATTAATATTTCGTCCAAATCTAATTCCAAAACTTTTGATAATTCATCAAGACTCTTACTTGGAATAACAACATTCATGTTTTCGTAGTTTTTTTGAATGTCGATTTTCTTTTGGCTCAATCTAAAAGAGTCAGTAGCAATAGCGATTAATTTATCATCTTCAACTCTAATATTAACTCCAGTTAAAATTGGTCTATTTTCAACTGAAGAAGCTGCAAAAGTAGTTTGTCTTATGACAGCTCTCATTATTTTAGATTCTAACTTAATTGGTAAATCATTTAAATGAAAAGATAATTCTGGATAATCTTCTACATTTAATAAATTTAAAGACAAATCTGTATTATGAGAGTGAATTTTTAATACATTATTATCAACTACTGAAAATTCAACTATTCCCTTATCTAACTTTCTAATAAAATCAACAAATACTCTACCCGGAATTAATATTTCTCCTGTTGTTTCAACATTTAAACTTTCATCTTTAATTGAAAGTTTTATAGAAATATCTGAATTGCTAGTCAAAAGTACTAATTCATTATCAAATACCTCTAATTTAATACCTTGTAGATATGGAGCCGGTGTTTTTGTTGATAATGCTTTTTGGGAAATTAATAAATTGTTTAATAAAATTTCGGTTTGAATTGAAAAATTCATATGAACCTCCTATATATATTATTTCTTTCTTTTAAAGTTATTGTTATTAGTGTTGTTGATAAGTGGAAAAATAAGCATGTTCAATGTAAATATTATACCATATTTAGCGTAGTAAGTATATAAGATATAGTGTTTAAAACTTATTTTTTTCCACATTTAATCAATAATTTATCAACATCATTTTTTACTGTTTTATCAGACTGAACATAATTAGATATTTGTTCTATACTATATATAACAGTAGAGTGATCTCGACCGTTGAATATTTGACCAATTCGTTTAAAAGTTAAATCATAAAGATCTTTAAGTATATACATAGATACTTGTCTAGCAAAGACATATTTCTTTTGCCTTTTTTTAGATAGTAAATCTGAAGTATTAATATTATAATAATTACTGACTATATCCAAAATATTATTATAATTTGTTCGATCAATTTCTTTACTTCCGGCATTTTTGGAATTAATGAGATTTTTTAAAGCTTCCCTAGTGTTTTCAATTGTAAATTTATAATTAAAAGCAGTACAATAGAATAATACTCTTTTTAAAGCCCCTTCTAATTCTCTAATATTATTATCAAATATGCTAGCGATATATTCCAATATTTCTTCAGAAATAAGGTTCGGGTCTGAGGTTTCAACGGATAATTTTTTCTTCAAAATTAAGATTCGATGTTCTAAATTAGGTTTGTCAATATCGACTGATAATCCCCACTCGAATCTTGAAGTCAAACGAGACATAATATCAAACAATTCTGACGCAGGGCGATCAGAGGTTATAACAATTTGCTTATTATTGTCTTTTAATTTTTCAAATATTTTAAAAAATTCCAGTTGGGTTTTGGTTTTGCCTGATAAAAATTGGATATCATCAACTAAAAGAATATCAATATTTTCATATTTTTGCGTAAATTCATCAAAAGTTTTATTTTGAGCTGCCGAAGCATAATCTTCAATGAATTGATCTGTTTTTAAATATAAAACTTTTTGATTAAAATTATTTTCTAATGCATAGTTACCAATACATTCCATTAGATGGGTCTTACCTAACCCTACATCGCCAAAAATATATAGCGGATTAGCGAAAGTTACAGGCTGATCAGCAACTTTAATAGCTGATGTATAAGCTAAACGATTACTTGGACCGACAACAAAATTATCAAAAGTATAAGTATTGTTCAAACCGGTTTTATATTTGTTTTCTAAATTTTCTTCAGGGATATTAATTTCGTAAGTTTGTTCTTTTTTTATTTCAATAGTGGCTTGCTCGGTTGTAATTATTTTAAATAGGAATTTTTCTTCTACATAATTATTTAATAGATAATTCAAACGGTTAATATAAAAATTTTCAATCTTATTCTTTATATATGAGTTTGGAGCTATTAAATAAACAAAGTTGTTACTAACCTTAAAAACATTGTTAATTCCAGCAAAGTGTTCGTTATATATATCATTTTCAAAATCAATTTGCAGGTTGGATTTTATCTTTTTCCAGATTTCTTCAAAATCATACACATAACTCACCTCTTTTCTTACATACAAATATAACATAAAAGAATATGGTTGAGCAAAATACTTTTCAACAAAAAATGTGGAAAACTTTTTTAAAAAGTACTGGAAAACATCCCTAATGTGGAAAACTAATAGCGTTATTTAGAGAAAAAGAGGGGTTTTAGACAATTCACCGGGGGAAAACTTGTTTATCAACGTTGATAAAAATATAAAAGAAATTTCAAGATAAAAAATGTTGACATCATATACTAAATTAAGTATAATTAGATAGCATGGTTTTTGAAAATAAACGAGGAGGTGTTGAATATGCTTTATACATATCAACCAAGTAAGGTTAAAAGAGCTAGAACTCATGGATTTAGAGCGAGAATGGAATCTGCGAACGGCCGCAAAGTACTAGCTAGAAGAAGAGCTAGAGGACGTAAATCTTTAACTGTATCAGACCGATAAAAATTAATAAAAACAACACCAATATATATATTTATACCTGAAATCACCTGAACAATATATAAAAATGGTGATTTTTTGATTTTTTCAGGAGGAAATTTTGAAAAAGAAATATCGTATCAAAAAAAGTAATGAAATCCAACAGTTGATGAGTAAGAAGAAAACTGTTGGAAATAGTTATTTTATTTTGTACCATGAATCAAAACCTGAAAATGAAAACTTTAGGTATGCAATAAGTGCTTCTAAAAAATATGGTAAGGCGCACGAAAGAAATCTAATGAAAAGAAGAATTAGAGAGATAATTAAAGTGAATGACTTTAATCCCGCTAGTGAGTTTTTTATTATCGCGAAGCTAAAATCTAAAGATTTGAGTTTTTCAGAAGTTAAAGACAGTATTGAAGATTTATTTAAAAAAGCAAAACTATTAAAAGAGAGGGTCAAATGAAAACTAAAAGTAAAATTATTACATTAATTGTAATGGTGCTACTTGTTTTTGGAGTAGTGTCTTGTGGAACGAATGAACAAGGGTTAACTTTTCAAAATTATGATGCAATAGTAACGGTAGCTGAAGCTACAGAAGATAATCCAGCTTCAACTTATGAAGATGTTATTTTATTGCTTGGTGGTGGATTTGTTAGTTCAACCTACGCTGATGGAAATGGTGTAGTTGTTTGGGATAATGAAGATGCTGCCTCGGCAACTATTACTTTTGTCGATCAAAAAGTAAGTGAAAAAACTTCTGTCGCTTTATATGAATCAACATACAAAACTCCGCTTGGTGAAAAAGAGGGTGTTTGGGAATGGTTGATGTTGCAATTAGGTTACTTCACTTATTATGCCGGTAATCTATTTGGATTATTGAATGTTAATTTTTACTGGTTAGGATTATTGATTATGACTTTGGTTATTAGAACCTTAGGCTGGCCAATTTA
>DIGC01000086.1:0-5704 GCA_002419445.1 Caryophanales bacterium UBA5732 | reverse complement strand
AAATACCGTAATAAAAAAGATCAAGCTTCTCAACAAAGAATGCAAATGGAAACAATGGAAATCTATAAAAGATATAAAATTAATCTATTTGGATGTTTAATGCCATTATTACAAATGCCAATCTTTATTGCGATGTATCAAGTAGTACAAAGATTCCCTTTGACAGAAAGATTTAATGACGTTGCTACTGGATTCTTATGGACAGATTTAGGAAATACAAGTTGGTTACCTAATTTACCATTAGCTTTAACAGTTGCTGTGCTAATGTTTTTAAGCCAATGGTTAACTACTAAACGTACCACAGCTAGTCAAAAACATGGTGGTAGTACATACCAAAATCCTAAGACTCAACAAACTCAAAAGACGATGAAATATATGATGTATTTTATGGTTATTATGATGGCTTACATTTCAATTGGGAATGCTGGTATTGCTTTCTATTGGATTATCGGTACAGCTTATCAATTATTCCAAAGTTATGTTGGCCATAGAAATGCAGATAAAAGAAAAGACCAAATACAATCAAGAATATAACAAATAAAGGGAGATTTAAATTTAATGAAAAAAATACAATTTGAAGCAAAAGCATTAAATGATCAAACTTTAGCTTACGCAGCGCAAGAATTAAGAGTAAATAAAGATTTTATTGAACTAAATATTATTGAAGAAAAGAAATCGTTATTAGGTTTAAATAAATCTTATGTTGTAGAAGCGGTTGTTGATTTTAATGTTATAAATGATGGTATCGAATATCTTAAAAAAATATTAGAAAATATGGACATTGAAGCGGTTATTGAAGGTAAATTAACTGGAGAAAACCACATATTATTTTCTATACAAGCTAAAGAAAACCCAATTTTAATTGGTAAAAATGGTAAAACTTTAGAAGCTATGCAAAGTTTAGTTAAAAACTATATTAATCTTTACACAGATGAATATTATGTAGTTTTAATTGATATCGGCGGATATAAAGAGCAAAGAAAGAAACAACTTGAAATATTGGCGACTAAGACTGCTATGGACGTTGTGAAAACTAAAGTATCAACAAAACTCGGCAAGATGAATGCGTATGAAAGAAGAGTTATTCATACAAAACTATCAGACTGGAGAGATGTTACGACCGTTTCTGAAGGTGAAGAACCTAACCGTTATGTAGTAATATCACCGTCTAAAAAATAATGAAAAGATTAGTTGTAGGTTTAGGAAATCCAGGGAAAAAATATGCTAATTCTAAGCATAACGTTGGGTTTATTGCTCTAGATAAATTTGCAGAAATTAAAAAAATAAAATTTAAGCCTTCTGTTAAATTTAATTCTGAAATAGCGGAGTTTAACGATGCTGTTTTAGTAAAACCAAAAACCTATATGAATAACTCTGGTTATTCAGTCTTTAAAGTAGCTGATTATTATAATATTGACATAGATAATATTTTTGTTATCTACGATGACGTGGCCTTACCTTTTGCTAAACTAAGATTGAGATATAAAGGTGGTTCTGGCGGACATAATGGTATTAAATCAATTTTGTCTCATTTAAATTCGGAAAATTTTAACCGTTTGAGGGTTGGAATTGATAAATCTGATAACAAAGAAATGAAGGATCATGTGCTTAGCGATTTTTCAAAAGCTGAATCTAAAATTCTAGATGATGTGATGATTACCATCACTAGCATTATTGATGATTTTGTTTCCGGGTTAAGATTCGAAGAAATTATGAATAAGTACAATGGTACTAATGATAAAGAAGCTATTTAGCGTAAAATACGCAGTATTTTAAAGCTTCATAGCTTTTTCTTTTTAAAGAGGTGACAATTATGTTTGATAAGATTAACAATGAAAAAGCGTATTATGAAAAAAGAATGATTTTAGGGTTTGTGGTCACTTTTTTGGCTTTTGTTTTATATATACCCATTGCTATGACTTTAGGCCCAATAGGTTTTTTTATAACAGCAGTACCCTTTTTGGGCGGAGCATTATATGCAGGAAGAAATTCTAAAAAAATCAAAGAAATCAGCAATGGATTTAAGCAAAAATATGTAGCTGAAGAGTTAGTAAAAGTTTTTCCTAATAGCGTTTATAAACCACATGATGGTTTTAAAGAAAAAGAAGTAGCTTATTCTAACTTATTGCATGAACAAGATCGATATTATAGCGAAGACATGATTCTTGGCGATTTTGATGGAGTGAATTTTAGATGCAGTGATGTTAAGCAACAAGATGTGAGAAGTAGCGGTAAAAGCACCACTGTAGTCACGGTTTTTCAAGGTCGGTTTTATGAATTTGATTTTCATAAACCTTTTAAATACGATTTATTGGTTGTTCAGCCAATGAACTTTAGACCATTTAGCGGATTTATTAAAGTTAAAACCGAAAGTATTGATTTTAATACCGAACTAAAAATTTACGCAAGAGACGAACAAGAAGCGTTTTATATCTTAACACCTGATTTTATGGAAAAGTTAAGATATTTGGATAATAAATATTCCAATAAGATAATTTTTTCTTTTAAAGACAATAAATTATTCATTGCGATTGATAATCGAAAAGATTATTTTGATATTCGGCCATTTAAACCAGTCGATCAAAGTCTAATTTCTTCTTATAAAGAAGAGTTTGAAGATATTAAGAATTTCATAGTACTTTTAAATTTAAATTCTACGTTATTTAAATAATATTTTACCTCTACAAACAGCAGATAGAATCATGACTTTAAAAAAGGTTATGAATTTAGAAAAATCAACTATGAACTAGATAAAAAAGCTTTTATAAAAGTTAGAATTAAATTTAAAGAGGATTAAAAAAAGTGATAAATTTCGAATTTATCACTTTTTTTCTAGTTCTTCTGTAATTTTATGTTGGATTTTTTTGTATAAATCTTCATTCATTTCTTTTTGATGATTTACAAAATCAATTTCCACTTTGTCATTTTCATAACGAGGAATTAAATGTATGTGAAAATGATCTACGGTTTGCAATGGCTGTTCAGTGTTTATTAACACATTCAAGCCAATGGGGTTAAATGCGTTTTTGATGCCGTTAGCTAGTTTAGGGATAACTTTGAAAATTTCACCGGCCAAATTTTGTTCGATTTCATAAAGATTTTTAAAGTGAGTTTTGGGAATGACTAAAGTATGACCTTTAGTCGCTTGTGAAATATCAAGAATGGCTATCAAAATGTCATCTTCGTAAATTTTGTAACTAGGAATCACGCCTTCAACAATTTTGCAAAAAATACAATTCATATTTATCTCTCCTTTTTAACTATATCTATGATATCTAAATAATCTGTTATCCAAAAAGTCGGATTGGTCAGGATTAGTTTGTCTTTAACTAAAGACCATTCGATTCCACAAGTTAGAATTTTGGCGTTCTTACCAGCCATAATATCAGATGGGTTATCGCCTACCATTAATGCCAAATCAACGTTAGAGAATTGTTCTAAAACATGGAAAATAGGTTGAGGACTTGGTTTATGTTCTTTAACGCTGCCCAAAAACGAATAATTTTTTATATATTTATCGATTTGAAAATGCTTTATTGAGGGCATTGCTGATTCTTTGAACTTAGTGGTAACGATTCCTAAGTTTATATTTAATTTTTTTAATTGTTCTAATGTTTCAATTACGTTTGGATATAAGGATATGTATTCAAATTCGTGTTTCTGATAAAAAATACGATAAAAATCAATCATCTCATTGATGATTTTCGGTTCTTCGCTAACAATTCTGAAAGTTTCTTTTAATGGCGGACCAATCATTTCAATAAATTGTTGGCGAGAATAATTGTGATTCGGTTGATAGCGTTTAAAAGTTTCTTTGAAAGATTGAATTATTAGTTCATTAGAGTCGACTAAAGTCCCGTCTAAGTCGAATAATACAGTATTTATTTTTTGCAATATTATCACCAGTGCTATTATATCAAAAATCTAATTAATCCGACATATTCTTTTCAATAATATGTCAGGATATTTTAAAGAAAGTTACATTTTAATTTTGTTTATGTTATAATTATTTTGGTGATTAAATGGGCAAACTTATGATAGTTTACAACCCAAAAAGTGGTAAACAAAATTTTAGCAATAAGCTAAGTCTAGTCATGGAATGGGTAAAACCATATTTTCATGATATTTTTGTCTATGCCACGGAATATCCTAACCACGCCACGGAATTATCCGAGCAGGCTTGTGAAGAAAATTTTGAAATGTTAATAATAGTTGGTGGAGACGGAACTTTCAATGAATGTGTCAATGGTTTGATGAGGCATGATATTAGGCCTAAAATCGGTTATATTCCTGCCGGGACTTGTTGTGACATAGGCATGAGTTTGGGCTTGTCAAAAAACGTCAAAAAATCATTAAATATAATGTTTTCCGGATCACCGGTAAAAATGGATGTAGTTAAAACCAATGATCGATATTCATGTTATGTCACTGCGTCTGGAGCTTTTGTAGATATTAGCTATGTTACAGATTCAAAATTAAAAAAGAAAATTGGCTATTTCGCTTACGTTGTTAAAGCTCTCGAAGAAGTTTTTACAATACCTAAAATGAAAATGACAATCTTTAATAATGATAGAGAATATAAAGGCATATATTCTTTAGTTATGATTATTAATTCTAAACGAGTAGCTGGAATTAATATGATTTATAAACCGAGTCTTGACGATGGTTTTGTTGATATTGTCCTATATAAAAATTTATACCCGTTTAATTTTATATTATATGCTCTTGCTTTTATTTTCCCGTTTTGGTCGACTCCATTAGTTACTAGATTTAAAACCAAAAAAATGGAAATAAAAACTGAATCAAAAGCTAGTTGGAATATAGATGGGGAATATGGCGGTAAAGGTAATCAAATTATCGAAGTTGCTAGTCAAGTCATAGAGATTGTTGTTCCTAATAAAATTAAAAGAAGGTACTTTAAAAATCAATGAGATATAATCAAGTAATTGTCGTTGAAGGTAGTCACGATGAACAGAAATTAAAGTCAATTTATCCAGAAATTGATTGCATCGTTACAAATGGAAGTGAAATTTCGACAGAAACTTTGAATTTAATTTATGAAACCAGTCTAATAAAAGAAGTTATACTGTTTTTGGATCCAGATTATCCCGGTAAAAGGATTACTGCTAAAATTATTGACACAAACGGAATATATAAATTGGCTTACATAACTAAAGATAAAGCTATTAATAAAAACCATACAAAAGTCGGAATCGAGCATGCCAGCAAAGAAGATTTACAAGAGTCTTTATCATCACTAATGAGTATTGATCCAAACGGAAAAAAAATTTCGAGAATTCATTTGCTAAAAAGAGGATTAATAAGCGAAGCAAATTCAGCGTTATTAAGAAAGTATTTGTGTCAAAAAATGAATATCCCTTATGCTAATGGAAAGACATTTTTAAAATATCTTAATATATTGAATATTGAGATTGAAAGGATCGACGAACTAATACATGAGTATAAATCACAATTTACAAGTAAAAAAAGTTATTGATGAAGACAACTTTTTTATAAAGAAAAAATTTAGTCAAAACTTTTTGCTTGATGAGAATATTATTAACAAAATAATCACTGAAGCAAAGATTGATGAATCATCATATGTTATTGAAATTGGTCCTGGTTTAGGAGCTTTGACAAAACATATCGTAAAAATAGCTAAAAAAGTTCTTATCTATGAGGTTGACAAAGACTTAATTCCTAT
>DIGC01000072.1:22318-26192 GCA_002419445.1 Caryophanales bacterium UBA5732 | reverse complement strand
GCAGATTTGATAGTTCTCTTGTTTTCAATCGAAACGATTTCTCCTACTTCTTGTACTTGCAAAATCGGTTTCAAATTGAGCAATTTGCCTATATAGCCCTTTGCATTACTCAAGCGACCATTTTTAATTAAATATGTCAGCGAGTTAACTGCAAAAAAAATAGTGTTTGAAGAAATCATTTGGTTAAGATTCTGTTCAATTTCATCAAGAGACATGCCTTCATCCATCATTCTCTTCGCCTCTAAAGCAAAAACTCCTTCTGAAAAACAGACGGTCTTGGAATCAAATACTTTAATGTTTAGCTTATCTTCAAAATTCTTTGAAGCTAATACACAGGATTGGTATGTCCCGCTCATTTTTGAAGATAGTGTCACGACAAAGATATCTTCTACACCATCATTCAAGTATTTTTGAAACAAATCTGAAACTTCTCCTACAGATGGTTGACTAGTCTTGGGTAACAGATTTTTATCGCTTTTTAACATATCGTAAAACTCTTCCGCCTTCAACGTCAATCCATCTTCGAATTCTTTATTATTCATGAGTATTTTTATGCGCAAAATATCAATTCCGTGATTTTGAGGATAGTAGTCCAATCCACCTGTTGAGGTATCTATTACAATTCTTTTTTTCATAGGATAAACTCCCTTTCATAATTGATTATATCAATATTTTTTTTCATTTTAAATCTAACATTAATCTTTCTAATTCATCGATTGATTTAACCATGTAATTGGGATTTGTATCTTCTAGTATGTCAAGTGTCTCAAATCCCCAACCAACTGAAGCGATTTCAATGGGTATCAACTTACATGCACGAACGTCACGAACTTCATCCCCAACATAAATGACTTCGTCTAGTTGATAACCATTTTTTTGGATCATTTTCTTTATAATCTTCTTTTTCCCTTTCATTGAGGCTTTTCCTCTAATAAATGAAAAGAAGTTAATGTCATTTTTTATGAGAAAATTATAAATATTAGCTTCACTATTTGAAGATACAATTGCTAGTTTAATGTCTTTATCTATCAATCGAAATAAAAGTTCTTTCATGCCAGGAACTAACACACAGTCCGCAATGTATTCTGAAGCAATTTCTCGAGATTCATTGTATAATTTGGGGATTTTAAATAAAGGCATACCAACACTCAAAACCTGCTTCAAGCTTGTAAATGATTTTAATCGTCTTATTTCTTCACTTGATAACTCCCTAAGATTATATTTCTTTGATATTTCTCTATAGATTATTTCTGATAGATTAATATTATTTGTTAGTGTTCCATCCAAATCAAAAATGACTAGTTTTTTCATTATATTCGCCTTTCTTTTATTAAAATCGATTCCGCTCAAAAAGTTATACTGGTATATCCTTTTTCGTAAACCAGATGTTTCCTGTGGTAAAACATATTATGGAAATAAGCACTAGAATTACAAACTGTATAATATAGTTATTTGTACCATCAAGAATCGAAGAGGTATTAAACAAAGATATCATAGTAATTTTATTGAAAAAACCCATTGGCTCAATGCCTATTCCCATATTCATGAATAAATCTGAACCAAACAATCCCAATATTTTTGAGATAAAGAATACTAATGCAAAGCCACCACTTAGTGATAAAGAGTGCTTCGAGTAATTAAATATGGCAGAAAACATAAATGTTATTGAAGCCATCGCAAGAGTGAACAGCGTTAGTCCTAAATTTAACAGTAATATTTTATCTAATTCTAATGAATTATCTATCGTTATTGTCAAGATTATATCAACACCTGTGATAAAGACAAACATAAATACAATGGACAGTACAAAATAGGACATTTGTGTAATTGCTATTTTTGATCTTTTTATAGGGGTAGATAAGACAAATGCTAAGGAGCCTCTATCAATTTGATTAGCAAACAACTTATTACCAACAATTACAGTATAGACCAATGGCAATAGTACACCGACAACAGGGTAGAAAATCATGCTAATGAGGACATTAGAATCCATCGATGCTAATCCGCTTAAAATATCGGGATTGATTCCTATGGTTACAAAAAGATTCTCAAGCGTTAATCCCGCTGCAGCCAAAGCCTGAATATAAGGCAGTAATGCGTTGGGGTCAGTGCTACCTGATACAACGATTGACCCCACAGCAATTTTGATAATAATATAAAGCAAACTAACAGTAAGCGTCGACACAATCCAAAGCCCAAAATTTGATTTTATTGTTTGTTTTAGTAATGGAATACTAATCATTTGTTTTTACCTCAATAATCTTTCTTAGAAAATATTTTTCAAGCGTGTATTTTTCCTCTTTGATGTACTTTATATTATAGTTATTTAATGTTTTCATAAAATTATTAATTTCCTTGTCCATCATTTCTACTGTAACTTGATAGTGCTTCTCTTTCTTGGAAATTAAGTTAATTGGCTCTTTTATGAACTTCTGAAAATCTTCATTGCCTTCAAACCCAATGACATATGTCTTTACTTCGTTGTGATGGATATCTTTCATATTTACTGTATCAATAATTTTGCCATTCAAAAGAAGTGCAACACGGTCACATGTTTTTTCCAATTCTTCAAACACGTGGCTACTCATAAAAATAGTTGTTCCTCGGTTTTTCGCTTCAATCAATATGTCAATAAAATTTTCCCTCATTAACGGGTCAAGTCCAGTTGAGGGTTCATCTAGAATCAAAATATCAGGTCTTCCCATAAAAGCTGATACGATAGCTGTCTTTTGTTTCATTCCCTTGCTCATATGTTTAAGATTTGCAGTGGTATCTAATTCTAGTTTTTTTATTAGATAGTTTGCATAACCCATATCTTTTAAACCAATCATTTCTGCTTGATTTTTTAAAAATGCGTTTCCATCACCGATGTCTGGAAATGAAATTTCACCCGGTACATATCCGATATGTTTCATCAAATATTCAGTTGTATAATTCACCTCTTGATCTAAGATTTTAACCTTTCCAGAATCAGGTTTTATAAACCCCATAATATTTCGAATGGTTGTTGTTTTTCCACTTCCGTTAGTTCCGATATACCCCAATATTTCTCCTTTTTCCACTTCGAGATTAATATCGAATATGCCTCTTGATAATCCATAATCTTTTGTTAAATTTTCAATTTTTATTATGCTCATAATTCTTATGCTTCCTCTCTAGGCCGATAGTAACTTAAGAAGTAATCTTCAAGTGTAAATTTAGATTCAGAAAAATATTTAATTTCATACTTAGATATTAAATTTATCAAAGAATTTATATCTTTATCATTTACCGCTATTCTAATTTTTCTTTTTATCTTATCACTATATACGATATTCATTTTCGACTCGATGACTTCATTGAAATCTTGGTCATTTAAAAATTCTACTTTGAATATTTTATTTTCGTTATTTTTTAATGTGTCTGTTTCTATAGTCGTAACTATTTTACCCTCTTTAATAATTGACAAGCGATCGCAAGTGGCATCAACCTCCCCAAATATATGTGTGGATAAAAAAATCGTCTTTCCTCTTTTTTTCTCTTCTTTGATTAGCTCTATAAACTTATTTTGCATGATTGGGTCAAGTCCACTTGTCGGTTCGTCGAGGATTAAAATTTTAGAATCTGACATAAATGCTGAAATAATTGCTAGTTTTCTTTTATCGCCAATTGACATTTTTTTTGTATTTTGTTTGGGGTCCAATTCAAACATTTCAAGCAAGTAATTTATCCTTTCGTCATCCGCGTGTTTCATTTTCTTCATCATTTCGATAAATTCTGCTCCATTTAATCCCTCGGGTAAAGCAATTTCCCCAGGTAGATAGCCCACATCCTTTAAAATTGTTGAATGTTCTTTCCAACAATTCCTATTATCTATAGTAGCAATTCCGGTATC
>DIGC01000072.1:21413-22282 GCA_002419445.1 Caryophanales bacterium UBA5732 | reverse complement strand
CCATATACTTCACCTTCTTTGACTTCAAAGGAAATATCAAATACCCCTCTATTAAAACCGAAATCTTTTGTCAAGTTTTGTACTTTTATCATTCTTTTATTCCTTTCTATTGATGATTATCTTTAATTTGCTATAATTTATACTTTTCATGCTTGAATTGCTCGACTGTGTATCAAAAATTTTATAAGATAATCATATCATCAAAATGTTACAAATACAACAGATATTACATTTGTAACATTTTTAATGCTTTTAAAAATGTATTTGCTCAATTGACGGATTCTTACTTTCATAAACTTTTGACATCTGTACCATTTTGGAACTTGAATGTAATGCTTTCATCTCTATGAACTATTGCACTATTAACTAGTAACATCCAGACATGCTCATTCCAACCTGAAAGTCTGTCATCTACTCGCTTCAAAGTTGCAATAAAGGTTTTCAAGTTTATTGCTTGTGATTTTTAAATGTTTCTCGACTTGATGAGATCTTCATGTTTTTCTTTCGTTCGTTCATAGCGATTCATGAGTTCTCCATACTTCTTGTTGTATTCATCTTGAGACATACCAAATTTAGAATTTTCTTTAATTAATTTGTTCAAGGCTCTGAAATCACGAGCAACTCATCACTTAAGTTCTCTATTTCTTGATCTATTTCGTTGTATCCGTTAGCATCTCAATCATTTCTTTCGAGTCTTGAATAATTCTCTTTTTGTCTTTCATACTCAAGTTGTAAGTTTCAATGAACTTCATTTTGATATCATCTTCCATGAGATTAGGAGTTAAGCATTTATCTTTACCTTTATCAAACTTGTGATTGCATTGATGAACAAATCTTGAGTACTTGCTGTTGGAATGCCATTTCTTCTT
>DIGC01000072.1:5106-21365 GCA_002419445.1 Caryophanales bacterium UBA5732 | reverse complement strand
CTAATCTTTTCTCAAGTTCTATCTGAACAAGGTCCCACATATCTTTATCAATGATAGCAGGATGATTATTTTCTACATAATATTGAGGGACTTGACCTGTATTCTTGATCAGTGTGTGGTTAAGATAATTATCCGTAAACATTTTTTGCTCTAGTGTTAATCTCATAAAATAAAAAAACTCCCTTCATCAGAGTAGTATGGTTATTATACCATATCTCCAACTTTTGGAAGCTATTTCATTCTTATATGGTGCCATAATAGAACAAATTAATACGCACTTTTTTGTGAAAACACTTAAAAGTGTCCCATTGTCCTTTACCATGCCCTTTGTAGGACATGGTGTGAAAGTATAGCCCATAATTTATAAATGTCAACAAAGAATCAAGTTTATGCACAATCGTGTCGATTTATAAATGATTTCTTGACTAAATGTTTATTGACAGTTTTCTTCAAGCCACGAAAATACATAGGTTTGATATTCTTGGTCATCATTGCCTATTTGATAAAAATATTGATAGATTAACGCCATATAATATATCACATTATGGGAAACGTAAGTTCCCATTTTAGAATAGCCCTTTAGAAATAACCGCACTTCTTCCTTTGTATTCAAAAACTTTTGTCCTGGTCTTCTTATAATGGCCCATGCGATATCAAATTCTTTGTTCCCAATTCCTGATAATTCGAAATCTAGTATTCCTGATATATGATGATTCTTCCATAATATATTTGCATAATGAAAATCTCCGTGGCAGAAACATGTATTCACTTTTCCTGGTGAGTTGTTAGTTAAGTAATCCCATAGAAAAGAGATATTCAGTTTTTCAAAATACTCTTTGGGTTGGATATGGAAGAACTTCCGATCAACTACGGGCTTGAAATCACCTTTTACTGAATGAAATCTAGCTAGTAACTCACCATATTCTTCCATAAACTCAAGTGATTCGCTCTTTAAATTTTCGCCTACTATTGTTGACAATCTTTCTCCATCAATAGCAATAGATACCATGAATGTCTTATGTTCATCGTAATCGATGACTTTTGGGATATTAAGATGATTTAACTGATGAAGAGTTTCAATTACATTTCTTATATTAGCATTATCTTGTCTTTCGACTTTAATGAAAAAAAATACTACTTTCTTTTCATAAATCCCTTTGGCATAAAACACATCATTTCCCGCGTGCGAATATCCCAAGACTTCCGATAATATAAAGTTTGAGTATGGTAAAGAAAACGGATCAATTGTTTCTCTCCACTTATCTGGTTATTTCATTTTTTTACCTCATGATAATTGTATTCATACTGATTAACATCGTAATTTTTAATCTTATTGAATTTAGAGGAACTTGGTTCTAAAAGTTTACTTTCAACGGCATCTACCAAAATATTTTGAAGATAATGATATTCAGCGTATTCATTAAGAGATGCCATAACAAGTGCATTTCTAAAATACTTTGCATTTTTTGCAATAATATTGACATCAAATTTGTATCCATTTTGCTTCAAAAACAATAATCCAAATGTCGATATAACTCTTGTGTTTCCTTCCCTGAATGGATGTATTTGCCAAATCTTTGCAATCATTCTTGTAAATAGATGCATAAAATCTTCTTTAGAAAGGAGTTCCCATTTCTGCTTAAAATATGTGGCTTTTACTGTCTCTAGTTCCTTGTTTATTTGATTAAAGTTCGTGTAATCGACACTCAAGCCATTCAAAATAGGTTCGTTTTTGAATATATTAATCGTTCGTTTCTGTCCTGCCCAATCATAAACATTTGAAAATAATGTTTTATGGATTTGATAAATATCTTTAACATCAATAATCTTAATATCCGTTTTTAGAATTGCAATTAATCCAAGCGTTGTCATACGATTTTCAAATTCATCCAGTAGAATTTTGTCTTTGATGTTCGCTTTATTAATTAGAATATCAGAATCTTCATATAAATAAGGGTCTTTCATGATAAGTTTCTTCCCAAAGCAAAAACTGTAGTTTCATAATCAATCAAATCTTGAGCATATAACCCAAGTATCCTAGTAGCATATACGTTGACTTCTTTTCCACCAGTTAGATTAATTGCATGTGCTAGCATCTCAATTTCCTTTTGTTTTTCCTGATTTGGCAAAACGATTTGAAATGGTATCCCACGATTCAACTCGATTTGTTTTAAATACATATTGATTGCATATGACAAAGTAACACCTAAACCATTTAGAATAATCTCTACTGATTCCTTGAGATCATCTGATACTCTAACGTGTATAATTTCATTTCTCATGTTTATCACCTCACAATAATTGTATCACATTTGATACACAATATCAAGATTTTTAATAAAAAAAACTCCCATTTGGAGTCATTTCAGATAACTATGGTGCCATAAGAGAACAAATAAACTCGCACTTTTTAGCGAAAACACTTAAAAGTGTCCCAATGTCCATCAACATACCTTTTAGATGACAACAGAGGAAAGTGTAGGACAATGAAAGAAAAGTGTTTTTTTATCCATTAACATACCCTTTATAGGACATAGTGGGAAAGTATAGCCTTAATTTTTAAATTTTTTATTGAGTATTTTTTTTAGGATCTAGTTCTTATGCTCATTCGAATTTCATCCAAGTTATAGTTGTCCATAACAGACACAGATTTCGTCTTACCATCTTTTGCAAATCCATAATTCTCGTACCATGCTATTGCTGGTACATTATTATGTAATACCCATACACTAACATATTCATATGTTGCCAATCTCTTGATGCACTCATCCATTAATGCTTTTCCGATACCAAGCTTTTGATAATCTTTTAAGACGTATAAAGCGTACACTTCACCTCGATTAACATCAGAATCACTCGACTTATTATATGCAGCAAATCCGACGATTTCATTTTTGTATTCAGCAACTAATGTGTTTTCAGGATATTTCTTAGCGATAATAATACAACGTTCAAGTGAATGTTTCTCTAAATACCTTGAATCCATAAGTCTATCATATGTTTCAATCCAGCTTCTAAAGTGAATGAATCCTTTTCGCTCATAATCCCTTTCAACCATATCTCTTATTGTAATCATTAGCCGCCTCTTTTACAGTGCATTATTTCTATTTTATGCACTGTATTTTATTCATATTTTTCTATATTTTGCGTTTTTGAAGTTACCTATCTTTTGAATAATACCTTCGTTTTGAAGTTCAATGAGTACTTTTTTAATGGTATCAACAGCAATATCGGGCCATAGTACCATTAATTCTTTGCGACTTAATGGTACTAAACTCTTTTCAATAGTTATTTTTATACGTTCTTTCTTATTTGTAACCTTCGATGAAAGAATACTTACTCGATTATCTAGTTCATTGTAACAGCGAATTAAAGTGACAAGAAAATGATTGATGAATGGATAATAATCATTCGCACTATTACCCCAATTATCTGAGGATAGTTTTAGCGACTGATAATATTCCTTCTTATTTAAGTTAATTTGATTTTCAAATGATATGTATTTTCCAATGCTAAAACCATTTTTATAGAGCAATAATAAGCTGAGTAGTCTACTCATTCTACCATTCCCGTCTGAAAAAGGATGGATAGATAAAAAATCTAAAATGACACAAGGAATGAGAAGGAGTTGATTAATCCTAGAGTCATCTCTTGCATCCATATATGCGTATATCATTTGTTCCATTGCTGCTTGTGTTTCTTTAGCTGGCGTTGGTTTAAAACGAACGCTTCTCGTTCCATTTTTAGAAATCTCAAGAATAACATTATCAGAGGTTTTATACTTGCCAGCATAAGAAGGGCGTTCATAAGATAATAACAATTGATGGAAGGAAAAAATTTGTTCCTCTGTAAAAGAATATTCATTGTAATTATTATGTATGAGGTCAATGACGTCTTTATAACCTAAAATTTCATTCTCGTTATGATTAATCGGCGATACAGACCCATTCAATAGACCCTTAATTCTCTCATCAGTTGTTACGATACCTTCAATAGCATTTGAAGAGATAATGGATTGAACAATAGCTATTTTTGTTAATTCTTTAAACAGTTTTGGATATGTATCCACCAAGGTTCTTCTATCAATTGTAAGTTTTTCTACTGTAGTCAATAGATTAACAGTCTGTGCTGGTATAGGTTTATCCTTAAGAAATGAATAATCAAAAATTCTCATGATATATCCTCCTTTTACAGTGCATATTTTACCATTTTATACACTGTATTTCAATACGTAAAACAAAAAAAACTCCAATCGGAGTCTTTAAAGTTATCTATGTCTTGTCATTACTAAGTTTATCATGTTTTTCACTAAAAAAATAGCGTGTTTTACTCTGGAGTTATACCAAGTTTACTTTTTGTGCACTAGAAGCTTACAACTCTTAGCACAATCGTAATAATATTAGATACTCCTCTTGACAACAATTGTCTTGCCATTACGGAGTTTTACTCATTTTCGGATGGAGTTGCTTTATTACAACTAAAAAGTAAGGATTTTTTAAAATCCTTACTCTTTATATTACTTTATTCTAATCTTTATTTGCTATAGACTTGCCCCAATAATGCTCAATAACCTCTTTATTATTCTTTGTGTTTCTAATCATAATATATGAGTTTTTCCTACCAATTCCATTTGATTCCTTTATTCCTTCGTTGTTATCATATAGACAAATCCAATTTAACTTAGTACCTATTGTAGAAAAATTTTTATCTAGTAATTTAACCTCTATTATCTCATTCCACATTATTTTGCGGATAATACCCAAGATATTTCTGCTTACTATAATTTCATTATCAATATATGTCCACTGAATGAAGTTTTTACCAATTAGGTATCCACTATAAAATGAAAGGGGAGAAACAAAAATAATAAAATAAATCATTCCACCAATAGTCGTATTCCCAATAGACCTTAAATATAGGTATAGATAAATCAATAATAATGGTCCAAGAATAGAAAGGGGCAGTAATATCAAAGCAGTAAAATAGTAGTACCAATTATTTAAAAATACCTTTTTCATTGTTTAAACACTCCTAGTCATCTAGCCACGATGGAAGAACAGGAAATGCACTTAATGCTGGAGCTGTTATACTCGTAAATACCCAACCTGCAACTCCTGCTTTTGTAACTCCTTGACACAATTTTTGAAAGAAAGTGCCTGATGGTTTAAATCCCATAGCCTTATTAAGTCCAGCGCCTAATCCAAAGGTCACAACATTTACTACGCCTGTTATAACTCCTGTCGTAATTGCCCTATTAACATCCAACTCATCAAAAGACTTTCCTTCCATAAGTAATTGGCTGCCAATATCACTACCAAACCCTACAAAAGAACCAAGCCCTGCAGCTATCACAACACCTCCAACACCTCCAGTTGCAATTGCTGCATCCACAACTAGTCCAGCAACTGCACCTGATAGCGCACCATAGGCAGCTCCTTTCCAGAAACTTCCGCCTTTGGATGCCTCTGCAATTCCACCCCATATACCTCCAACAACAACACCAATGATTGTGTTGATAAAATTACCTTCAGAATCATCATATCTGATCGGATTATTAAACGTATATGCGTATCCATTGTTACCAAGTTGACTTGCTGTGTTTAGATAAGAAACATTATCACAACTAAGAAATCTACCTATTTCTGGATTATAGTATCTTGATTGTAAATAATACAAGCCTGTATCTGAGTCAAGATAATAGCTTCTATATCTGAATGGATTAATATCATCAATATTTAAGCCTGAATCGTATTTATATACCGTGTTCCCCCATGCGTCGTATTTATATTTTACCACAGTAACACCATTTATATCAACGATTTCAATAACATCGCCTTGGAAATTTGTAATATAGAAGTACTCATTCCCATTATAATTCATGCTTATCAGAGAACCATCAGAATCATAGGTATAATATAATACATCATTATCCCTATACTCAACAATGATTTTATTGTTATTTAAAACATATTCATAGTCCACTCCATTTAGGTCGCTTCTTGAAACCCGAACACCGTCTACATTATACTCATAGGTAGAATATGATTGTGGAGTATAATACCCAGTTAGTTGTGTCCCATCCCAGGTATATTCAACACTTGCTCCTGCTATTGAGTCAATTTGTGATAGAGGATTTCCGCTATCGTCATACGTAAAATCAATATCATTTGTTTGAGTTGCACCCTGATATTGGCTAATATTTGATATCTGATCACTCCAAGTATTATTATACTCAAAATCCTTTCTTGATATTTGAGATGTAGTAACAGTGCTAGATGTAGTATAATAATGTTCTTTTAACGACTCAATGTTCCCGTTCTCATCATACTCATAAACAAAAGTTCTTGCATATGATCCTGAGTTAATCTTAATATTTTCTCTGGTTAACTGATTAAAACCATCATAGTAGTAATCGTAATCATTGGTGCGGCTGATGAGATTTGAACTCACACACCCTTACGGATACTACCCCCTCAAAGTAGCGCGTCTACCGTTCCGCCACAGCCGCATGAAGAATAATGCCCTCTAGGAGCATTATCTAAATTTTGCAAATTGTTGAAGCCCATCTTTATATTTATTATCATTCTCACCTTGAATTAAAGGTAATGCATAATCAATAAAAGCTTTAGTTACGCCGTTTCCGGCTTTATTAATCATGGAAGCTGGAACTTTCTTTTCAACATTAGCACATTCTCTTAAATCATGGAAACTATAACTTACTTCATAAGGTTCGTCACTTGTTCTTTTAATCACGACCATCGAATTATGTTTCCCGTCGACAATACCTTTAACTGCTTCTATCCCGACTTGAATTGCTTCATTCACATCAGTCAAACTTTGAATATGCGAAGCTGCTCTTTGGGTAGAACCGAATTCAACCGACCTGGATGAAATTCCTAAATCATTAGAAACTGTTTGTGCTAATTTAGAAGCCACGCCACCTAATTGAAAATGACCGAAAGCGTCTTTTAATCCCGAACTTGAAGATATGAAAACTCCGTCCTCATTGCTGACGCCTTCGCTGATAGCGACTAAACATTGTTTTTTCTTAGCGTAAACTTCTTTTACGTCTTCTTTGAATCTCTCAATTGAAAAAGGTACTTCTGGTAGATAAACTAAATCCGGACCATATCCGGTCAAATTAGCTAAAGCACTTGAAGCCGTCAACCAACCGGCATGCCTGCCCATAATTTCCACGATTGTTACTTTCCCCTTAGGATAAGCTAGCATATCGTAATAAATCTCCATAATCGTATTAGAAATAAATTTAGCTGCACTACCAAAACCAGGAGTGTGATCAGTGAAAGGTAAATCGTTATCAATCGTCTTTGGTATTCCAATAATTCTGACGTCGTAATCGATAGTATCCATATAATCGGCAATCTTTGAACAAGTGTCCATCGAATCGTTACCGCCATTATAAAGAAAATAACGAATGTTATATTTTCTAAATAGATAAAGTAATCTAACGTACTTTGAATCATCTTCTCTAAAATCAGGCAACTTATGTCTAACCGAACCAAAAGCTGAACCTGGAGTATATTTTAATAATTCCACGTTCTCATTATCATCTTCGGTTATTTTAATTAAATTTTCATTCAATGCGCCTTCAATACCATGTTTCATGATATAGACATCTTTAATAAATTCATTTTGTCTTTTCGCTTCAGTAATAACCCCATAAGCACTAGAATTTATTACCGAAGTTGGACCACCTGATTGTCCATACATTAAATTGCCAACCAACTTTTTCATATAATCACTCCCATTATTAAATATCATAACATAAACGTCGATAATTTTTAAAATAAATTTAACAGAAAATCAAGATTTTTTTATAAAAAAACACTTTCAAAATCAAGAAAGTGTTTTTAAGTATCAAGTTAATATCTTTTATTCTTTATTTTCTGAATTTTCTTTCTTCGCTTCGTGAATAACCAATTGAGGGAATGGTATCGAAATATTATTCTTATCGAACAAAATTTTCATTTCACGGTTTAACTGACGAGCGACTGCATAACGATCGCCTTCATTAACCAAAGCGATAACTCTTAACACAACCGAGGAATCTCCTAAAGTTTGAACGCCTAAATAATGAGGACCTTCGACAATCTTTGGAATTTGTTTTCTGATTTCGCTTAAGTTTTCATGAATAATTTTTTCAACTCTTTCGATATCTTCACCATAAGAAATCGAAATTTCACAAGCGGCTTTTGATAAAGAAGACGAGGTATTTATCGCACCTCTAATATCAGAGTTATTAATGATCTTAATGTCACCGTTAATATCTTCGAACTTTGTGACTCTTAAAGATATCTCTTTTACTACACCCCTAAAATCACCGATTTGAATGATATCGCCGACTGAGAATTGTTTTTCAAAAATGATAAACAATCCGGAGAAGATGTCTTCTATCAAACTTTGAGCACCAAAACTAATTGCTAATCCGATAATCCCAGCACCTGCTAGAAGGGTTGGCGTTTGCACGCCCCAAGCACTTAATATTAGGAATATGGCAATGATAAAAGCTAAGTAGTTAATCGTTGAATTAAGTAAATTAGCTATTGTCGTTCCTCTTAATGTTCTTATTTTTAATAAACTGACTAATAGTAAGATCAATTTATCGATTAACCACATGAAGAAGATAATTGCTACCGTTTCAATCATGATGATATAGTTATTTTTAAAGAAATTAAACAAATTAAAAAACTTACCGACAGAGTTTTCAACTATAGTCGAAAACGCTGTGTTAGGAAAGATTATCGGTCCTAAAATACTGACCAAAAGCAATACTAAAACAACAGCTAATACAATGAAAATGCTTCTTTTTTCTTTAGGAGATTTGTCCTTAAAATTCATAATTATTTCCTCTTACTTTCTTCTTTTACTGTTTTATTGGTTTATAAATAAATGTTTTTATTTTATGCCGGTTCCGGTGGGTAAATAGCGTAAGTATGTATAAATTCTTCGTAAACAATAACTTCTTCTAACCTGCCTGTATCAGGATTTATATAGGTTGCTTTAAATACAAAACTGTAATCACTGTCAGGCGTTAAGTTATAAACTTGATAATCGCCTCCATTAGCCACGATCGCTTCCATATCAAGTAATAAATCCTGTTCTAAAACTCCAAAGTTAAGAACTTCTAATGAATAATCTACCGTCACTCCGACTGGAGTTTCAACATAGAAATTAAGTAACGCATCAATATCGGTATAAAAAGAAACGTACATTGATGCATAAAGCATAAACGGTAAACTAACTCTTGTTTCATCAACCACCACGAGATTACCGTCAAAATAAGCTTCTAAGATAATATAATACTCTTCACCGTAATTTTCATAAAAAACAATTTCCGCAGCTGTTTGTCCGTCTTGTAACATAAACGTTTCATAATAAGCTTCTTGTTCAAGTCCAGGCACAACCACGGCGTAACGAATTTGCCAAGCGCTATAACCGAGAGTATTACCATAAGAAATATTTGCATTATAAATTTTCATAGTACCTTGTGAGAAAGAAGATAACTCAAAACTAGAAATTGTCGCAACTAATTCATTAGTCGTATAGATTGCTTCAGTTAAGATAATCTCTTGACCATATCCTAAATCATAAATGAGATTCAAAGTATAATTTGTCTCAGGAGTCAATGAAGAAAAACTACCAAAATTATCACCGAGATAAACATCTTGCACGACTTGAGTAAAACCATCGTCTAGTACTAATTTCAGTTGACCAACTTCAATGATATTATCAACATCAGTGACATTCATTTGATAAACAACTTCTGTCGAGAAAATCTTGATATCTTCAAAAACTGCCGTCAAGTTAGCGGGTACTACGACATCAGGATTAGTTAAAAGCGGCGTTTCCGATAAAATCCCTTCTTCATAATACAAAGTATCCGGATTTAAATAATTTGTTTTAAAGACTAAATTATAATTTGTTTCAGGAATTAGATTTGTTAAGGTAAAGGAAAATTCTGTTTGATAACTTAATTCCGTTATATCAATGCTTTGTTCTAAGAAACTACCGTTATAGACTTCAAGTGTATAATCGATATCCGCATAAATCGATGTGTCTGCGTATAACCAGATTGAAGCTTCGCGATCGGTATAACTTTCAAGATATAAGGAACCTGAAACCATAAACGGTGCTCTAATTCTTGATTCATCGACAATCACTAAACTACCGTTATAGTTAGCCTCTAAGATTAAATGATATTCGCCTAAAGAACTATCATAAAACTCTATTCCTACCAGCGTCTGATTAGGTTCTAAAATGACGGTGTCATAATATGCTTCGAGAGGATAATCAAAATTAATCCCTGCATATCTTAATTGCCAATCAGTGTATCCTGTGGTATTGCCATAGGTAATTCCGACATTATAAAATGCGGAATAAGGTATAGCCGATATTTCTTCAAAACCGGATACCGTAGCGATTAACTCATCTGTTGTTACAACATTTTGCGTCAATAAAATCGCTTGCCCTAAACCTTGATCTATCACTACTTTAAATTCATATTCAACGCCAGCGGTTAAACCTGTAAACGAACCAAAACTGTTACCAACTTCAACCGTCTGTTCATATGATTCGGTCTCAGTAGAAAGAATAACTTTCATTTGTTCCGGTAAAACAATCTGGTAAAAATCTGTGATATTAATTTGATAAACTAACTCTGTGTTAAACACTTTTAATAATTCAACTATTACTACCGGAGGATTCTCGACTACAACCGGTCCATCATTAACTTCCGGTAATGTCCGCATTGAAACTTGACTTAAGAGCGAATGTTCTTCTAAAAGCGTTTCCGGATTCCGGTACCAAGCTTTTAATAAGAAATAGTAATCCGTATCAGGAGTTAAGCCATCAACGATAAAACTTTCTTCTGACATGTTAGTCAAACTGTCAAACTCAAATGTCTCGACGACAATACCATTTTGAAATACTTCTAAAGTATAAAGTATCGGGATATCCAAAACTTCATCACCGTAAATATAAAACTCCGCTTCTTGATCGGTATAATCAACTAAATATAACCAACCGGAGACGCTAAATGGCGCTTTTAAACTGACTTCGTCTAATTGAACCATCTGTCCTTCATACATCGCTTCTAAAATAATATGATATGTCGCTCCTGGCGAAGGATAAAACTCTAGTTCAACATTAGTTTCTAAATCAAGCAACAGTAAGGTATTGTAAAACTGTTCCTCAGGATAGTCGGGATAGATCGTCGCATATCGCAATTGCCAATCGGAATAGCCTTCAATAACTCCATAAGTAATGCCAATATTATAGAATGAATATTGGCCAAAATTCTCCGAATCAATTGAAGTAATAGCTCCGACTAACTCATCTATAGTCGTGACTGTTTCTTTAGCTAAAGTCTCTTCACCAAAACCTTTATCGTAAACTACTTTAAGATTATATAAAGTATTCTTTCTTAAATCTGTAAAACTGCCATAATTATCGCCGATGGAAATGATCTTTTCAACTCTTCCATACTGACTCTCGGCAATCAATTTAATTTCGTTATCTTGAACGATATTATCGACATCTTGAACATTGAGTTGATAGATGATTTCATGAGAAAAAGCTTTGACTTTATCAAAGCTTGCTAATGGGCTATTCGGAATAAAAACCGTTACCGCTACTACTGCAACGACAGTGACGGTAAAAGCTTGAAACAAGGATTTGATAATGTCAAATTTTGTCCTTTGTTTAAGCTTTTTCTGGAATTCTTTTATTTTTGACAAATGTCATCCTCACTTAGTTATAATTTTATCTATTTTTGATAAACTTGCAAGTATATTTACGAAAATAAAACCGAAATTTTTTCCTAAATATTTATTGTTAAAATTATCAGCTTATTCTTTGAACTAAATCTAAAACTACCTAGATAAAATTACTTTTGTTTTTACTTAAAATATGGTATTATTTTGATGAACCTATCTACAAAAAAAAGAAAGGGATGCTTAATGAGAGATTTTAATCAAAATAAAACTCCGTTTTTCACAAAATTAAAAGAATTTGGCATGAGTCATGCAGCTCCATTTGATGTACCTGGTCACAAACTAGGAAGAATCGAAAACGACTTACAAAAATTTGTTGGTAAGAAAATGTATTTACTAGACTCCAACGCACCTGTTGGTCTTGATCATTTAAGTTGTCCTACTGGCGTAATCGCTGAAGCTCAAAATTTAATGGCCGAAGCTATGGGAGCTGATCGTTCCTATTTTTTAACGAATGGAACCACTACCGGTATCCTCGCGATGGTCTTAAGCGTATGTAAAGCCAATGACAAAATAATCTTACCAAGAAATGTTCATAAATCTGTAATTAACGGCCTTATCCTTTCAGGAGCGATGCCGATATTTATTAAACCTAATATTGATGAGTTAATTGGTATCGCCAATGACGTGAGTTTTGACGAAGTAAAAAAAGCAATTGATGAAAATACCGACGCAAAAGCTATCTTTATTATCAACCCGACTTATTTTGGAGTAGTTTCCGATTTAAAGAGAATCACCGACTATGCGCATCTTCATAATTTGGTGGTAATGGTCGATGAAGCCCACGGCGCTCAGTTTTATTTTTCTCATAAGTTACCTTATTCAGCGATGGAAGTCGGCGCGGATATCTCCGCTACTTCGATGCATAAAACCGCAGGTAGTTTAACGCAAAGTTCCATTATCTTAACTCAAGGTAATCGTATCGATCACCAACAATTAAGAGCGTCTTTGAATATGTTACAATCCACTTCTCCTAGTTCGCTGTTAATGGCTTCTTTAGATGTGGCGAGAAAAACCATGTATTTTCAAGGTAAAACCAAAATCAATAATGTATTAAAACTCGCTAAGATTGCTAGAGAAAAGCTTAAAAACGTTCCCGGCATTAGCGTTATCGATAAAGATTACTTACTAAATCAAGGTTGTTATGACTATGATGAAACAAAATTAATGGTTAAAGTTAGTGATTTAGGGTTATCAGGTTTTGATGTTTATCAAATCATGAAGAAAAATTATAACATTCAACTTGAATTAGCCGAATCGCACATCATTCTTTGCGTCTTAACCATCGGTACGACCAAACAAGATTTAGAAAGACTAGTTTTGGCACTTAAGAAACTAGCTGAAAAATATCACAAACTTAAAGACAAATTACCGAAAATCGAGTTTAGATATCAATTCCCTGATCCTTATGCAAGACCGCGTGATGCTTATCACGCACCGAAACATTTGGTTAAACTCGAAGATGCAGTTGATGAAATCTCAGCTGAATCAATCATGATTTATCCACCGGGAATTCCAATTATCATTCCTGGAGAAATCATTACTGAAGCGGTAGTTAGAGACATTAAGTTCTATAAAGAAAAAGGCGGCGCTTTACAAAGCGATATCGACAATGATACCGATATCGATTATGTTCAAATCGTCGACAAAGAAAATTGGATTAAATATGAAGGTGATTTAATATGAAAAAAGTCGATTTATCATTCCAAAGCTGCAAGGCTGAATATAATGAAAGTGATGTTGTTCTGTTTTCCGTTCCTCTGGATAACACGACATCTTATCGCCCAGGTACGCGTTTTGCCGGCAATGCTATCAGAGTAGAATCTATTGGGATTGAATGGTACTCGCCGTATAAGGACATGAATTTAAGAGATTTCTCAACCGTTGATATCGGCGACTTAGAATTACCGATGGGACTAGTGGAAGAGTCATTAGATATCGTTTATGAAACTGTCTCTAAAATTCTTTCCGATAACAAAAAACCGATGATGATCGGGGGAGAACATCTTGTTACATTTCCGGTGGTTAAAGCCCTAATGGAAAAGTATGAAGATTTACATATCATTCATTTGGATGCTCATACTGATTTAAGAGATGAATTTTTAGGTCGAAGATTATCACACGCTACCGTTATCAAAAGATGTCATGATATTTTAGGTGATGGCAGAATTTTTCAATTTGGCATCAGAAGCGGTGAAAAACCGGAATTTGATTTCGCAAAAAACGGTCATACTTTTATGCAAAAGTTTAATTTTGACGGTTTAGCTGACGTGATTGAAAAAATCAAAGATAAACCGGTTTATATTACAATTGATTTAGATGTACTAGATCCTTCCGTCTTCCCTGGTACCGGAACTCCTGAACCAGGCGGGATGACCTTCAAAGATTTATTGGATGCGACGTTAAAATTTGAAAAGTTAAATAATGTCGTTGGTGCTGATTTAGTTGAACTTGCGCCAATGTTAGACAGTTCAAATGTCTCAACTGTCGTTGCGGCTAAAGCTTTAAGAGAAATGATTTTATTACTACATAGATAACATGGAATCACTTAGAGAATTATATAAAGTAGGACGTGGCCCTTCAAGTTCACACACAATGGGTCCCGAAAGAATCTGTCAAGAAATCTTAAAAAACTATTCCGGCGATTTTTACGAAGTTACTCTTTATGGCAGTTTAAGCTTTACCGGTTTAGGTCATTTAACTGATAAAATCATTAAAGAAACGCTCTTAAACGCCGAAGTCTTCTTCTCTAAAGAATTAAAACTAGAACACCCCAATACCATGGATATCGTTATTTACAAAAATAATGAAGTTATTGGTAAAGAGCGCTATTACTCAATTGGCGGCGGTTCTATCTTAAGAAAAGGCGATGAAGAATTACCTAAAAAACAAGTTTATCCTCACAAAAACTTTCAAGAAATCAGAGACTATTGTGTCGCAAACAACTTAACTCTTTACCAATACGTTTACAGTTTTGAAGATCAAGGCTTTAAAGATTATCTTCGTAATATCTGGCAAGTAATGAAAGATACGATTAATCAAGGACTTCATCAAGAAGGACTTCTTCCCGGACTTTTAGAAGTTAAAAGAAAAGCTAAATCTTTATTATATGATCAAAAAAATAAAGTCTCAATTGAACTAAGACTTTTAAGCGCTTATGCCTACGCTACTTCTGAAGTTAATGCTAGCGGCGGAAAAGTCGTCACCGCTCCTACTTGTGGAGCTAGTGGCGTTTTACCAAGTCTGTTATATTTTCTAAAAGACATCAGAAAGTATTCCGACGAAAGAATCCTTGATGGATTAGCGACAGCTGGGATCATCGGTAACATCGTTAAACATAACGCTTCAATCAGTGGCGCTGAAGCCGGTTGTCAAGCTGAAATCGGTACTGCTTGCGCCATGGCGGCTGCGGCTTATAGTGAATTAGAAAACGGAAAAATGGAGACGATTGAATATGCAGCTGAGATTGCTCTTGAACATCATTTAGGCTTAACTTGCGATCCGATTTCAGGATATGTCCAAATTCCTTGTATCGAAAGAAATGCAGTTGCGGCTGTTAGAGCGATGAACGCCGGAGAACTCGCAACTCTCTTGATCGATACTCGATTAGTATCTTTTGATACTGTAGTTGAAGCGATGAAAGAAACCGGAAAAGATCTTTTAGACTCTTACCGAGAAACCTCAATCGGCGGTTTAGCAAAATTTTATAAGAAAAAGGTTAGCTAAGCCTAACCTTTATTTTTTTTATTCAATGATTTTAAGTTCTTTTCCAACTTTTTCAAAGATTTTAACCGCAAATTTCAAATCGTCAATTGTATGCATCGCACTGATCATACATCTTAATCTTCCTTTTCCCATCGCTACGGTCGGAAAAACTATTCCGGAGACAAAAACTCCGTTTTTAAGTAATTCTCTAGAGAATTCCATCGTCTTAGCTTCATTACCAATCATCACTGGCGTGATCGGCGTTTCGCTATGACCGATATCAAAACCTAAACCTCTAAGTTTTTCTTTAAAGAAGTTCGCATTAGCCCAAAGCTTATCTGTATACTCCGTACTTTCCATTAACATCTTAACCGATTCAATCGTCGCCCCAATCGCCGCCGGCGGTAAAGCCGTTGAGAAAAGTAATGGTCTCGCGCGATGCAGTAACCATTCTTTTACAACTTTTTTAGACGCAACATAACCACCGATAACACCTATCGCTTTTGATAAAGTGCCAATAATAAAATCAACTTCACCATGTAATTTAAAGTGATCGACAGTGCCTCTTCCGCTCTCGCCTAAAACCCCGCTACCATGAGCGTCGTCAACGTAAGTCAAGCAGTTATATTTCTTAGCTAACTTAACAATATCCGGTAATTTAGCCAAATCCCCATCCATTGAGAACACGCCGTCAGTAATGATTAAACAGTTATTGAACTCAGATCTTTTTTCTTTAAGAACTCTTTCTAAGTCATCCATATC
>DIGC01000072.1:0-5085 GCA_002419445.1 Caryophanales bacterium UBA5732 | reverse complement strand
GAAGCGTGATTTAATTCATCGGAGATAATTAAATCACCCTTATTGACAATCGCTTGAATCGCTCCAATGTTACAGTTAAGTCCAGATTGGAAACAAGTAACGGCTTCTTCTTTTTTAAATTCCGCTAAAAGCGTTTCTAAATCTTCTAAAAGATCCATATTGCCAACGATGGTTCTAACGCTACCAGTACCGGCGCCATATTTTTTAATAGCGTTGATCGCTGCTTTTTTTACACGTTTATGATTAGCTAATCCTAAGTAATTATTAGAAGATAAATTAACGACATCTTTATGATTTAATTCAATGACATTTGTACAAGGACCGTAATTAATCGGTAAAATCCGGTAAACTCCGTCTTTCTTTAGTTCATCAACTTGATTCTTTAAATACTCTAAATTATCTTTCATAATCTATTCTCCTGGTATCAAGATAATTTTTCCGCAATTTTTGTTGTTCATAACTTCTGCGGCTTCATTTATTTTACTCAGCGGGAACTGATGAGTAACTATCTTATCTAGATGCAATAAATCATTATCAATCAATTCTTTCATCTTGTCCCAAGTATCATAGATTCTTCGACCGACAACGCCATAAATATGAATCCCCTTAAACACGACATCGTCAGCGATATTTAAACTAATCTGTTCATTAGGAAGACCTAACATTGACATTCCGCCACCATGTTTAATGTACTTGAAAGCGGTTTGAATTGCACTCTTATTCCCGGAAAATTCACAAACGACATCTGCGCCTTTATTATTAGTTAATTCCATAACTTTTTTGTAAGTATCGTCAGTCATCGGGTTAATCACAAAATCCGCTCCTAATTCCTTAGCGAGATTTCTTCGATATTCATTAACTTCGACCGCAATTACAGTTTTTGCCTTACAAGCTTTAGCGACGTCAACACCCATTAACCCTATCGGACCACAACCGACAATAACCACAGTTTTTTCTTCAACAGGAAAAGCACAGACGGTATGAACGGCATTACCTAAAGGTTCTTGAACGGAAAGGTGTAGTAAATGCTTATTATTTTTATCATTGACGAAACAGTTTTGTGCCGGTAGTTTAACGTATTCCGCAAAACAACCGTCGATGTCAACACCAATTATTTTTGTGTTTTCACAAATATGTCCTTCGCCTCGTAAACAGAATTCACAAGTATTGCAGATGATATGACTTTCAGCGCTGACAATATCACCAACCTTAACTCTCAAAACGTCAGGTGCGATCTTAATAATCTCACCCATTAATTCATGTCCCACAGTCAGCGGTAATTTAAGTCTATTCTTTGCCCAATCATCATAATTATAAATATGCGAGTCAGTGCCGCAAAAACTAACACTGGAAACTTTAATTAAAACCTCACCTAAATTTAAATCTGTAGAAATGGTTTTTCTAACTATTGAAAAGCCTTTTTCCGGTTTATCCTTAACTACTGCCATCATTTCTAGTTGCTTTTGATTTGTAAAATTCGTCATATCTGTTCTCCTTTTTTACAAACGCTTACATCATAATTATTATAACATAAATCTCACTCATTGATAGATTAATTTTTAAGTTTTTTCTAAGAAAAAAGGCCTACTGGCCTTATACAAAAATTTATTAAAACAGTGGTTCTTGAATCATGTTTTTCTTTGCCGGTTCATGTCTTAAACTTTCTTCATACACATCATTATAAAATACAGTTCTTGCGGTTAAATGTTTTGGTATAACCCATAACCAGATAATTCCAAAAGTCAAAAACCCTAATAAATACCAACCTAAATAAGATAAATCCAAAGAAAAAAAATCAGTTTTTTTCCCGTTCATCAAATCTTTTGATTTGGTAATAGCGTCAATACCCTTTTGTTCAGGTTCTTTCACTGCGATATAAAAAGTCATTGAATAAGCATAAGCTTTAACAATTCCCGGAATTACAAGTAACATCGACCAAAGTAAAATAAATATTGTTTTTACTAACTGTAAAATAATGTTTCTCGCAAAGTCATTGATATAACCTAGTATAATCTTATCCCAAACATTGATACTTTCTTTACTTGTTATGTCAATAAAAACACTCTCTGTACTATAAGCAGTTGCGGAATTAAATAACAAACCGACAATACTGGATATTGTTACTACTAGAGGAATACCTGGGTCGACTATATTCCCGTTTATGTCTAATAATGGACTAAAATATTCAGATAACCAAATAAAACCAAAAGAGATGGCTCCTGTAATCAGCAAAAACAATATTACCTCACCGAATCTACCGGTCATGTTTTTTTCAGCTTCCAACCTGTAATCCTTACTTAGTCTAATCATCTAATTTCCGCTCTATTCTTCAAGCTTAAATGTCAATAACAATTTAGCTCCGCTATTTTTATAATCTTCTGAAACTAAATACTCTTTAACGTCAAATCCTAAATGAACGTTAATCCGTTCATTCTCAACATATTCATAAACCTTTTCTACTTCATTAGATAAATCATCATGCTCGATCGTAAAACTGATGTATTTTCCTTTAGGTAATTTCTTGGTGATGACTTCATCACCGCCTGTGTCATATAATTCGCTGATTTCAACCAAAGCGAAATAATCTAGCGTTTTTGAATCTAAAAAATCAAAACGATACATCTCAAGGCCGATAAAACAATTAGGAATCTTTTGATTAGGAATATCTTTTAAATACAACTCCCTAAAATCATCCCAGAGTCCAGGGATTTTATCATAGTCATTAGTATTTACTTTTAAGCCGCCAATCAGCTCAATTCCTGCAAAATATCTTGTCCCATACTCTTTAACAACGTATTTCATCAAGAATCACCTCTTCAAATACTATTTTATTACATAATAGCCCAAAATTCAAGATATCCAAGTTTAATAATCAATATCTACCAATAAAATAATTTAAAAAAGAAAACGGTTGAGAACTTCAACCGTCATGATTATTCTTTATCGCTTTCTTTCGTTTTATTCTTTCTGATGTAATGAATTATATAAATAATAATTCCCACATTTATAACGATTAAACCTAACATAACCGGATCTTGTATTATCTTAAAAACATGTCCGGCTTTAGGGATTTTAAAAGCTACTATACCAATGATATCTTCTTCGGTTATCTCTACATCCAAACCGTCTTCATCCGTCCACTGATCAAATTCAGTTACGCCTTCGCCATTGGTTTTAAAAATATAACCATCGCCATCAGGAATAATCTCTCCGATATAATGCGTCACATAAGCTCTTTGCCCTAAATCAGGTAAATATGCTTCAAAAGTGATAATATCTCCCGGTAAAAGTTTATCCGGATTAATCTTCATAACAACTACTGCATCACTAACATTGATGGTTGGTTCCATACTGTCAGAAACAATCACGAACGATTTAACTCCAAAAATAGAAACAGTTTTTTCCGGAGCGATAATATCGACAAGTAAATAACCAGCTAATAGAAAAGCCAGTACGTAAAAAAGAATATTCTTAATTAAATCAAACTTTTTTTTCTTAGGATTCATAATTTTCCTTAAATCTTTTAATTGAACTCTTGAGGTTTCTAACAAAACCTATATACCCAACAACTAAAGAACCGCCAAAAGCCACAGTCATTAAAAATAAGCCTATAGGTCTTGAGGCAAAATAGTAGAATACACCAAAGATATTAGCTTCTCGGTTAAATAAACCTTCAACATCTTCTAAATTATATCTTCTAGCAATCTCGCCATCATAGGTAGTGATAATTTGGTTTTGTTCATAATCGATAGTATTAACCTGTTCAATCCAAATCGTGCCTTGGTTATTAACCGCCACTAATTGCTGTGGCTGTAAATTATCAACATTTACATTCTCAATCCACACAATTATTTTACTGACTTTACCATCAATAGATTCAGCTTGATAAGGTACGGCAAAACTGCCGTAACCATTGAATAATTTAGCGCTGGTATTAGGCATAATCAACGGCATCGCAAAAAACAACAATGTCAAAATTGCTAACAAAGCGGCCAAACGAAAATGTTTGAAATATTTATTTTTTATCATGACATTTAACAATCGCTTATTGATTTCGCTATCGTTAATTAAGTTTCTGGCTATCATTATAAAAACTCCAGTAAAAAATTTATTTATCTTCTTTTATTTCTTCGGCCTTTTCAACTTCAGTTTTACTACTTTTTAATAAATAAACAATCGCTATAATCACACCAATATTTACTACTATCGCCGCTATCCCAAACGGACTTCTAATAAATTCTATTATTTTACCTAAAAAATGTACACGAAAACCATATTCACCTAAGATATCTTCATCACTTAGTTCCCAGGCATCAACCGGTAAAAGATGTCCATTGGTTTTATATACTCTCTCACCGTCAACTAATTCTACAGAATAAATGTAATGAGTGACTATATCCATTACTCCATCATTATAGATATCGACTGAGAAGGTAATGATGTCATCTTTATTCAGTTCTTCTAGTTTAGGATTAGTCACGAAGATTAAATCGTTTTCCATAATTATCGGTTCCATACTTCTTGTGATGACTGTATATGGTTTAAACCCAAAGACTTTAACGGTATATTTAGGAAACACAACTTCAAAGATGATGAAGATAACCAAAATTCCGACAACAACATAAAACAAAAGTGACAATATTTTCTTTTTTATATTATTTTCCATTTATATATTCCCCTAAGCAACATCTAATTTGTTTGGACAAAATTATAACATATTTAAGCTTTTTAGACAATAAGAAAAAAAAGAATGTTTAGATTATAATTGATAAAAAAAAGGAAGAATTTCTTCTTCCTAATTATTATGTGTAATTACTAAATCATCAATTATTAGTCTTGAATAAGCAACTGTGCCCCCTGTTTTTTTAGTCGCACCATTATAATATATTTTAATATAGATCGGTTGATTTAAAAACTCAGAAGGTATGTTAAAACTATATGAATTAAAATTAGCAGACATACTAGTCGATGTTCCAGGAACTCCCGTACCGATACTAGTAAAATTAACACCGTCCGTACTTACCGAAACAGTAAATGATCTGTTTGTTGCTAAAGCAAAATCATCAGTTCTACCATAAGGATTCA
>DIGC01000002.1:874-10130 GCA_002419445.1 Caryophanales bacterium UBA5732 | reverse complement strand
GCGCTGCTAAACCTTCAGATGTAGCTACAGCACCGTTTTTTACATATACGGCTTGTTTTTTACTAAAGAAATTGTTCATTTTGTTAACCCCACTTAAAAACTATAATGTCTAAATTTATAAATAGATAGTATCATAAAAAACTTTAAGTTTCTATATAAAATGACGATAATTATGATAAAATGATAGTAATAAGATAAACTGTTAACCAGATTAAATTGCCAAGGAAAATAGGTTAAAAGAATTGAGGACTTTGAAGATGAATAAAAAATTATTTTATTGCGTAATTAGCGTTATTGGTTTCATTTAGGAAAAAATGCTTCATTTCCTAAATGTCTTCAATACGGCAGTGCCTTTGTTTTTAGCGCTTATTTGTGTTTTATTTATTATATTTATCGGACTAAAAATTCTTCAAAAAGAGGATGAATGAAGTGTTCGATATAGCGCTTAATATGATTCTTAAAATCCTTGGATTTACGACATTTATCTTCATAGTAAAAATGTTTATTTCACTTTTATTTAAAAAAGTAAATTATAAATTGATTATCGCTGCGACATTAATCACATCACCTATATATTTTTACATTATTTTTGCGCATGAAAATTTATTTGGACGGATTAGTTTTTATACTATTTTCTTGTTGGTATTTACCTTGAGTCTATTTGAATATAATATCTACCTTAAAAGACTTTTCATTATGTATTCGGGATTGAGAATTGCATTATTTGTTTTTGTGTCAAACGTTTTGGCATACGGTGTGTCTGAATTGCTTATTACTTACTTATTTCAAACGTAATTATTTGCTAATTACATATTTTTTAAAAATATATTAAGAAGGTGAAAACATGGCATTTAAAAAATCACTACCTCCAGGGACAATCTTTAATACAAGCGAGAAACTATTGCCGACTGTAATTCGTAAAATCTACTATGATGAAGCGAAAGTCTCTTTAAATCAGCCTTTTGATAAAGCAAAGCTTTGGATAAAAGTGAACGGTTTAAAGGATTCCGCAAAAATCGCTTCTGAATTAAAGGCCGTGAACATCGACAGTTTAATAATTGAAGACATATTTAATTTAAACCAAAGATCGAAAATTGAGGAAATCGAAAATGGCTTATTCGCAATTATTAAAACAGCTACTTTCAAAAACGGATCGTTTTCTCACGAGTATTTATCAATTATCCTAAAAGATAATGTTGTTTTTACTTTCGATGAAGATTCAACTGGTATTTTAAATGACATTGAAGACAGATTAAACCAAAATCTTGGTGAAGTAAGAAACTTTAATGTTAAATTTTTGTTTTACAACATTATCGATACTTTAATTGACGCTAACATCGTTTTCGAACATGAAGTCAATGATTTATTAATAAAGTGGGAAGAACTAATTATCTCTGATAAAACTCAAAATATTGACGAAATGCACAAAATTAGAAAAGAAGTACTTGTCATGAGAGCTAATATTTCTTCAATTGTTGGTTCGCTGGAATTGATTGATGATGTTTATAAGAACCCACAAGTTTTAGACTACAAAAAATATTATCAAGACTTAATCGATCATTTGTACAGATTAAATGAAAAATTAAATCTTGACTGGGAAAATATCAAGAATTTAAACGACATGCACATGAATAACATCAATGAAAGAACTAACTCAATAATGAAAGTTCTCACTATTTTTTCAGCGACTTTTATTCCTTTATCATTTTTGGCAGGTGTGTTTGGAATGAACTTTGTATATATGGATATCTTTGTTAACCCTAATGGAATATGGATTTTTGTCGGATTATGTGTGGCAACTTTCTTATTGATGATTGGTTTTTTCAAATACAAAAAGTGGTTATAAAAACTTAGTTTTATCAAAATAAAAAATCTCTTAAAATCAATCTTTTAAGAGCTTTTAAATTTATCAAAAAATTTATAGTTTAGTTACGTCAGTTACGATAGTTTTGATAATTTCTACTGCTAAATACATTTCTTTAACCGACGCATATTCATAAGGGCCATGGAAGTTATATCCTCCAGTTCCTAAATTAGGGCAAGGAAGCCCCATAAAGGTTAATCTAGCCCCATCTGTCCCGCCTCTTATCGGTTCAATAATCGGATCAAGACCATTTTTCTGAATAGCTTTGATAGCTAAGTCAATTACTTCTTGATGATTATCCAAAACTTCCTTCATGTTGAAATATGAATCAGAAATTTCGACACAAATTGTGTTTGGACCGTATTTTTTGTTTAAATAATCTTTATTTACAAGAAAATCAAGTTTTTGATTTTCGAAAATCCCACGGTTATGATTTCTAATTATATAAGTCATCTCAGCTTTTTCGACTGCGCCGGAAATGTGTAATAAGTGATTAAAGCCTTCATAGCCCTCTGTAATTTCAGCTCTCATGAATTTTGGTAATAAATTATTGAACTCATAAGCAACATCGATAGCATTTAGCATTTTGTTTTTAGCTGATCCAGGATGCACTGACTTGCCGTTAATTAGAATTTTAGCTGTAGCTGCATTAAAGTTTTCAAAGGCAATTTCTCCAACTTTTGAACCATCTAATGTATAACCAAAATCCGCTCCAACCTTTTTTGTCTCAAAATATAGAGTTCCATTACCGACTTCTTCGTCCGGAGTAAAGACGATTACAATTTCCCCGTGAAGATAATCAGGATTATTAACGACAAATTCAGCAAAATCCATAATTTCAGCGACACCTAGTTTATCATCAGCTCCAAGCAGGGTTGTGCCGTCAGTGACAATCAAGTCATCACCGATTTTGTCATTAAGGTTCGGAAAAACGATTGGATTGAGTATGATATCTTTATCGCTGTTCAAGATAATTTTGTCACCTTGATAATTTTTAATAATTCGCGCTTTAACATCTTTCCCGCTTGCATCAGGAGAAGTATCAACGTGAGCTATTAAAGCTATTGTTTTAGCCGATTTGTTAAGATTTGACTTAATTTTACCAATGACATAACCGTAATCGTCAATTACAGTTTCAATTTTCATAGCATTTAATTCATCAACCAAATAATTTAGCAAAACCAATTGCTTCTTAGTTGACGGATATTCATCTGTATCAATCTTTGATTGAGTATCAAACTTAACATAATTTAAAAATCTTTCTAATAAATTCATAGACGTACCTCCTAGTAAAAGTTACATTTCTATTATAAAGCATAATCATTCAAATTTAAATAATTTTGTTCTCCTACTTCAAGTTTATTCGATTATGATATAATAAATTGAGGTGAAATGATGGCTAGATATATTTTCCACAAACAAAAACTTTCAGACAAATTTGGTGTTGGCTTGGTCAAATTTGCCTTTAAATTTAAAGCAGCCAGAGAAAGATACAACTTTAAATTCAAATTTGCTTTTACAAATACGTTATCAAAAAAATATTCTTATGGTAAAAGTATCACTTATGATATCATTGATATTAACGGTACAAAAACTGAGACAATCTATTATTTAAACCAAGAATCAAAGTATGCCCTAATACAACTTCATGGCGGCGCATACGTTTCCGGTTATAATGACAGTTATCGCAAAACAGCTAAAAAGTACTTAAAATCCAATAAAAACCTTCGTATTTATTCCCTATGTTATTCACTTGCGCCAAAACATCCGTTTCCTAAAGCTTTAGAAGAAGCGATTGATTTATACAATTATTTATTGGATAATGGATATAAATCTCAGAATATCATAATTGCTGGCGATTCCGCCGGTGGTGGCTTGACATTAGCTTTAGGGTTAGCTTTGAAAGATAAAAAGATTCCTCTGCCAAAAGCAATGATTACAATGTCGGCTTGGACTGATTTCGCAGCTGAGGGTATGTCTTACGAAAAAAATAAACTCAATGACCCATTCTTTGGTATCGGCACATCGCCGTTACCTAAAAAAGATTACGCAGGAGATATGGATTTTCGTCATCCTTATATTTCGCCAAAATATGGTGATTACAGCGAATTTAGCGATCTGTTAATGTTTGTTGGCGGGCATGAGTTGATTGAATCTGACACTTTAGACTTAGCTGAAAAGGTTGAAAACGCTATTGTTCATGACTACGATGGAATGTTTCATGTTTTTCCCTTGGGATTTAACAAAATGGCGTCTTCAAGATCAGCTTGGAGAATTATAAATGAATTTATAAATAATCAGATTGGAAGATAAATATATGAATAGAGAATCAAGTTACGATACTTGGTTTAGACTTGATAATTCAGGTAAAATATTTCCTGAAGTATCGAACCATCGAGAAACTAATGTTTTTCGTGTCGCTATTACGCTAACCGAAGTAGTTGATCATGATTTATTACAGTTAGCAGTTGAAGCGATTTTATCAAGGTATCCAATGTTTAAAGTAAAATTGAAAAAAGGGTTATTTTGGAGTTATTTTGATTATAATTCCAAGCCTTTTTACGTTGAAGAATTAAAACATTATGTTTGCGGTGAGATTAACCCTAAAAAGAATAATGGTTATTTATTTAGATTAATGCACCGCAATACCGATATTATTATTGAAATGTTTCATTCTTTGGCTGACGGATCCGGTGTTATGGCATTGTTGAAGGCCATAGTCTTTGAATATTTAGTCTTGACTGGAAAAAATATTAAACCAGACAATCTAGTATCAACTAAATATGAAAGACCAAGTATGGAAGAATACGAAGACGCAAATTCTAAATTCTACGATTCTAAAAATAAAAAACACGTTCCTGAAAAAAGAGCATATCGAATTAAAGGTACGCCATTATCAGAAGACTTAACCGGTTTAATCTCGGGAACAATGTCCACGAAAAAAATGATTGATTTAGCTCGTGAAAAAGGTCTCACTATCACTGAGTACTTTGCGGCTTTGATGATGCATACATTATATGTGACGCAAATTCAATATCGCGGTCATATTAAAAGTAATCAGAATCCTGTTAAAATATTTGTCCCGGTAAATTTAAGAAAACATTTTCCTTCAAATACACTAAGAAATTTTTCTAATTTCGTCAAAACCAATATGGTTATGACAAAAGATGATATTACTTTTGAAGAAATCATCGCTTTAGTCAAGGAACAGTTTGAAAAGGGGATGACAAAAAGTGAGTTGATTCGAAAAATGAGTGAAAATGTCTCTTTTGAGAAGAATATCTTTCTAAGATTCACACCATATTTTCTAAAAAAGTATGCATTGAAAATTGGTTATAATATGTTGGGAATGAAACTTAACACTATGAGTTTAACTAATATCGGTAAAATTGATTTTCCAGAATCAATGCAGCCATATGTCTATGATGTAACCGCAGGTGTTTATTCAGGTAAATTCAATACCTTAAATTGCTCAATCATGTCTTTTCAAGACCGGCTTAAAATTACTTTTACAAGATCTATTGTCGAAACAAAAATCGAACGAGAATTCTTCCGTCATTTTACTAATTTAGGTTTCGATATTGAAATCGAAAGCAATTATGTGGAGGAATATTAAAATGAAGTATTGTGATAAATGTAAGATAACTATTAATACAAACAACAAATATTGTCCTCTTTGCCAACAAGTTCTTGAGGGCCAGAACATAAAAGGTTTAGTCGAAAAGTATCCTGAATATGTTTCAGTTAATCGGAAGATATTTCCAATTACAAAAAAGATATTCTTATTTGCAACTGTAGTTTCAATAATCATTTTATTAGTTATTAATCTTTCGAGTTTAGACATAAATCCTAAGCTATGGTCTCTGATACCAATCGGAAGTATCTTCTATTTTTGGATCGTCATAAGTTTTGGTGTTTTTTCAAGACAAAATATTGCGTTAAGACTGTTTTTATTAACTGCACTTTTAATCGGATTATTAATTCTTATTGATGAGTATACCTATAATCCTACAGAAATACTATATGAAGGCAGGTGGTCTTATGACTATTTAATGCCGTTCTTATTAGCTTCCTGTAATTTAGCAATATCTGGATTGTTGTTAATTAAGAGGGTTGATTATCGTGATTATATTATTTATTTATTAACAATCGTAATTCTATCTTTAATTCCGATAATCTTGGTCTTCGTCAACATTATTGAAGTAACTTGGCCATCTATTTTAGCATTTGGCTTAGCAATTTTCATTCTACTTTTTATCATTTTCTTTTTTCCTAAATCAATCAAAGACGAAATCAAAAAGATATTTCATGCATAAGACCGCGATCAAGCGGTCTTTTTTTATGAAAAAAGGTCAGAGAATTTTATTCTCCGACCTAAACTTTTAACCTACTAAAATTCTTTCTACGGCGTAGTTAACGTGAGTAGTTTCTGGGTGACCCCAGTTTTTATTCATAATTCCGAAAATCGTGATTGGACCTAATCTACCGATAAACATTAATAAAGCGAGTAAAACTTTTGAGGCTGGCATTAAATAAGGTGTAATCCCCATGGAAAGGCCAACTGTACCAAAGGCTGAAAATGTTTCAAATAATACCTCGATAAAAGTCATATTGTAACTTGTATTCTTAGCTTCAATCAAAGAAACTATCAAAAACATGAAGATTGTGACCGCAAAGGCAAGTGTGACTAAAACGAAAGCTTTATTCTTGTTTTGATCTTCAATTTTTCTCTTGTGGGTAATGAATGGTTTTCCAGATAAGAAACTAGTGATTGATTTAAACATGACATAAAGAGTAGTAGTTTTAATACCGCCACCTGTTGAGTTAGGTGAAGCCCCGATAAACATGAAAATCATAATTATAACCAAAGTTGAATATGAAAACATACTGATATTAACGGTTGAAAATCCGGCTGTTCTTGTGGTTATGCTGGTGAAGATTGCTTCTAACCAAGTTACATTGTTATACTCAAACAATTTAATAATCAATGTACCAGCTACGATTAAAAATAATGTTGTTTTAATAACTATTTTGGAATACAAACTTAAGTTTTTCCAAGATTTTTTATCAATAATATCTCTAATTACGATAAAACCAATACCGCCAATTATAATCATAGCCATAGTATTGATATTCAAAAGAATATTACTGCTATAATTTTGAAGTGATGTCGCACCTAAAATATCAAACCCGGCATTATTGAATGATGATATCGTATGAAAAGCAGCATGTCCCAAAGCATCAAAAAAAGAAAAATCTTGGATAAATACGATGAAATTGATGATAAGTCCAAAACTTTCGATTACAAGTGTAGTCAATACAATGGATCTGACTAATTTGATCATTCCGCCTAAATGGTGTTGGTTCAGAGCCTCTTTTATAACGTATCTTTCCGTGACACCGATTTTTATTCCCAAAACTACCAGAACATAGATTGCGAGCGTTACAATTCCTAAACCGCCGATTTGAATTAGAAATGCTAAGACGATTTTACCGAAAATTGATAGAGTCTCAGCAATATTTGGAATGGTTGATAACCCCGTAACACAAACAGCTGAAGCAGATGTAAATAAAGAGTCTACCCAAGATAATGATTCTAGTCCTGTTTTAGTTGAAAATGGTAATTTTAAGAGAATAGTCCCAAAGGCGATAATAGCCAAAAAACTCAAAGCTACAATCGCAAAAGGAGACAATTTTATTTTTTTCATAAAGTACTCCCTCTATAAAATATCGTTGATTATTATACTACTTATCGCTATTTTTTACAAATCTATTTTAAATAATGATAAATCTATTTTGAACTTTTCACAATCTAAAGAATTTGATATAATAAACAGTAAGAATAATTTAAGGAGAAATTTTAATGTTAGTTCTTATTGGTCCAAGTGCTTCTGGAAAAACTGAATCAGCGAAAATAATGATCAATCGGTATCCTATTTCTCGAGTTGTAACGTGTACTACTCGAAAAAAAAGAATTAACGAAATTGATGGTTTTGACTATCATTTTGTTTCTAAAACCAAATTTAATTTATTAAAGAGAGACGGATATTTTTTAGAAACGGCTCTTTATAACAGTAACTTCTATGGAACGCCAAGAAACGAATTAGCGGATGATAAATTCATAATTCTTGAACCGCAAGGGCTAAAATCATTCTTGGCTGAAAGTGATTGCCAAATAGTTGCGATTTTCTTAAAAACTAAAGAAAGTGTCAGAATTAAGAGAATGAAGTTAAGACAAGATAGTCCTGAAGATATTAAAAAAAGAATTCATTCAGATCGAGAAGAGTTTAATTTGAAGAAAATTGACGGGTTAGATTTAATTATTGACACCACTGATGTTACTCTTTCTGATTTAGCAGATCAAATTTATTTTAGTTATCTTGATTTACTCGAAAAGAAAAAACTTAACGGAAAACAATTGACGCTTTTTTAAAAAAATTATTAGTCCACATTTTTGTGGACTTTTTATTATATGTAATATTTACATATTTATCTATAAATATAGTTTTTGAATAAAGTTTGTTGACAGCGTTTACATTTTTTTATATAATTAAATCGAAAACGTTTTCGTTGGAGAGTGAATGTAATTATGAAAATATATATCACTTCAAAATATGATAATTTACGACATGAAATAATGCCGGTTGAAACTACAAATCAACCGGATTTTGAAATTAATATTGATTCTAGCATTTCGTTCCAAAAAATCATAGGTTTCGGTGGTGCATTTACTGAAGCAGCTTGTTATACGATTAATAGACTTTCAAAAGAGCAACAATATCGCTTGATGAACGCCTATTTTAATAAAGAAAGTGGACTTGGGTATAATTTGGGCAGAATTCATATGAATAGCAGTGATTTTGCTTTAGGAAATTATACTTATGTTCAAGACTATGATCAAGATTTGTCAACTTTTAATATTGCAAGAGAATTTAAATATGTGATTCCGACGATAAAATGGGCAGAAGATATTGCTAAAGAAAAAATTGAATTGCTAGTTTCACCTTGGAGTCCTCCAGCGTGGATGAAAACTAATAACAATATGAATTATGGCGGACAATTAAAACAAGAGTATCAGCAAGTTTGGGCTAACTATTATATTAAGTTTTTAGAAGCGGTAAAGAAAGCTGGATTAAAAGTTTTTGCGCTTACCGTCCAAAATGAACCGGCTGCTAAGCAAACTTGGGATTCTTGTTTGTATTCCAAAGAAGAAGAAAGAGATTTCGTTAAAAATTATCTTGGTCCAACTTTAAAAAATAGTGATTTCAAAAACGTTAAGTTATTTATTTGGGATCATAATAGAGACATTGTCGTTGAAAGAGCGAAAGCGGTACTAGAAGACAAAGAAGCTGCACAATATGTTGCTGGTACAGCAATCCATTGGTATGTCAG
>DIGC01000002.1:0-662 GCA_002419445.1 Caryophanales bacterium UBA5732 | reverse complement strand
AATAGTTCATATTACCATATCGCTCATTTTTCAAAACATGTTAAAAAAGGTGCTTATCGCATAAGTTCAAAATCGGATAATCGTAAAATTAAGCAAATTGCCTTTAAAAATCCGGATGGTTCAATAGTATTAGTGATTCTTAATGAAAGCGAAGAAGATTATAATATTTCTCTTAAAGTCAAGAAAAAAGACAAACACATCCAAGTGAAGAAAAGAAGTATTATGACTATTATATTGGAGGATAAGGATTAATGGTTAATACAGAATACTATTATGACAATAATCAATTTGTCATAAAAAATTATAATAAGAAAAAAACCTTCGCTAATTTTTTACCGGGTTTAGCGGGAAAAAGAGGTATTCCTCTTTGGGCTTTCTATGTTAATCGTTCCCAATTAATCAGTGGTTTCGGTTTACAAGACAAAAATCATCCAATCATGCTGTTTCATTCCGCTAATAAAGCTTATGAAACTGTTGGTCGAGACGGCTTTAGAACCTTTATTAAAGTCAATAATAAAATTTACGAACCTTTTGCGATTAACAATGTTTGTGAAAACAAAATAATCATTGAACCACATAAAGTAAGCATTGAAGAGATTAATGAAGAACTGAAACTAAAAGTTATAGTCAGTTATTTTGGTTTACCTAACGAAGAAATTCCG
>DIGC01000091.1 GCA_002419445.1 Caryophanales bacterium UBA5732 | reverse complement strand
GATTTTTCGGCAATCTTAAAAGCGATTCTTTTTAATTTCATCCGGTTAATATCAGGAGTACAAAGATTCATTTCGTTATCGACTGATGAAGTTCCTAAAAAGGCGATATCTACACTAAGTTTTTCCAACATATCTTGGGTAAAAGCATCGTTTACGCTACCAGTTTCTTTACCGATCATTCCGCCCAAAAAGATCACTCGATTATTTGTCAGCATGATGTGAGCCGCAATCCGGATATCATTAGTAATAATCGTTAAATTTTGATTTGGCAGTTTTTGTGCTAGTTCATAAGTTGTAGTCCCCGCATCTAAAAAGAGCGTTTGATCATTTTCAATAAATGATAAAGCTCTCTTAGTAATACACTGTTTTATTTCCGAATGTTCTTCGCGTTTATCATTGTATGCCATTTCTTGTAAAAGCACACGATTCATTAAAGCTCCTCCGTGGGTTCTCTGTAAAAGGTTGTTCTCCTGAAGCTTTTCCAAATCTCTTCTAATAGTCATTTTTGAAACATTAAAGTTTGCGGCCAATTCTTCGACTGTCACATTACCTTTTTGGGTTAATAATTCAAGAATTTCCAACTGACGATTATTACTTATCACAATAAACCTCCTGTTTGCTTATGTTTGTTTTTGTTTGTTTTATTCTATCATGTTTAGAAATTTAATGCAATAAGAACATACGCAATATTTTATAAAACAAAAAAAGAAGTGCGATTCGCACTTCTTTTAACAACTTTTTGTTACCTGTTATCGTAATCCATTATAATAACGAATGTCGAATTAGCCGTAACAGTCAATGTACTTCCGCCAGTAAATGTTTGAATAGTTGATGTCCCTGCAGTTTCGCCGTTAACAACTAAGTAGTAAGTCGCCCCAAGGCCTAAAGTAAGCGTAACGTCAGTGGAATTGGAATTATGGAATACTAAGAATGATTCAGCTGTGTCGCCACTAGCCGCATTAGTAATTTCATAAGCAATCATTCCGGAGATTTCTTGGTAGATAAAACTTAGACTTGCATTAACTTCATCAGCCAAAGCCATTCTGAATGAAGGATGAGCTTTTCTTAATGCGATTAAACCTTTGTAGTAATTATAAACATTTTGCGTTGTTGAATCAGTCATTAAGTCCCATCTGATTTGGTTAGTCGCATCAGGCGATTGATAACTGTTGTGATCAAAACCTTCAGAATCAATTAACGGTTTAGACCTTAACAATTCATCGCCAGCATGTAAGAAGGCAATGCCTTGAGATGTTAAAACAATCGCATTCGCTTGTTTTTGCAAAGCTGGAATCAATGCTAAACGATTAGTTTCAACTAATGAAAGATAAAGTTTATCATGTAAAGTATTATTATCATGTGCAGTTACATAGTTTATGGTCTTTGTCGGTTGGGTATGCCATACCTTACCGGCCGAAAGCTTAGTTCCGTCAACACCGTCGTGAGTTATTCCCCCAACGATGCCATATTTAGTTCTTGCGATAGTATCCATACCAGCGATTGAATAAACGCCTTGGACGAATCCGCCTAAAGTACTACCAAACACTGAGCCTTTAACACCGTCTCTTAAATCATCATTGAATGCGGCTACTTCTGGCATTAAATATAAATTAGCTTTACCGGCTTGTAAACTAGCAGGTAAAGTTGATGTACCGCCAGTCCAAGGTTCTCCATAAACCATAATTGTCTCGTCAATTGCATTTAAAGTATCCACAATTAAATTCATTGTTTCGATATCATGTAAAGCCATCAGGTCAAATCTAAATCCGGATATATTATATTCTTCTGCCCAGAAAGCTACGGAATCAACCATAAATTTACGCATCATAATTCGATCTGAAGCCGTTTCATTACCAGTACCTGAACCATTAGAGAATGTACCGATAGCGGTTTTACGGAAATAATATCCCGGTACTATTTGTTCAAAGTTTGAATTAGCAGTTTCGCCGTGATGATTATAAACAACATCCATATTGATTCTAATATTGGCATTATTAAAGCCCATAATCATTTCTTTTAATTCTCTTACTCTTGTTTCACCATCATATGGATTACTTGAATATGAGCCTTCCGGAGCGTTAAAGTTAAGTGGCATATAGCCCCAATTAAATGAGTTATATCCTTCTTCATCTAATCTGCTTTCATCAATGGCATTACCATAATCAAAGAAAGGTAAAACCTGTACATGAGTAACTCCTAAATCTACGATATGGTCAAATCCGGTTTTATAACCTGCATAAGTTGTGCCTGATTCAATCATACCTAAGAACTTACCACGGTTGATTTCCGTGCCATTCCAACTGGAATGAGAAGTTAAATCACGAACATGTAATTCATAAATGATTGCATCTGTAGCATTAACCATATTATTAGGTCTAAAGTCATAAGAAAAACCAACCGGGTTAAGTTGTGCAAAATCAACAACCATACCTCTTAAACCATTAACCCCAGCACTCTTTGCGTATGGGTCAATAACTTCAACTTCTGTTCCACCGTTATTTACGGTATAAGTATAATATGTTCCATGAAGATTACCTAATTCTTCATAGTAATAAGTTCCTTTTACATCTTTTGTCATTTCAATGGTATCAATCGGATCATTGCTGCCACCAAATTCTTGTGGAGTACCGGTATCATAAAGATTTAAAGTAACGCTTTGAGATACTGGAGCCCATAATCTAAAAGTAGTTGATGTTTCTGTTACATAAGCTCCTAAATCGTCACCTTCATAACCGAAAGCTAATTCAAAAGCTTCAGAATCATAAATGCCATCAAAAGTGACAGGGAAACTTCTTGTTTCTAAATCGGAAAATGTCGCTTCAATAGTATATGTTTTTGAAAAATCTACTTCGGACACCAATGTTACAGTACCAATAGCACCAACAACATTTCTAGCGGTGATTTCTTGAGAAACGCCATCAGCTTTAACAACGATAGATTCGCTGTTTAAAGTTTCGGTTCCCTCAAATTTAATTTCATTTAAAGCCGTGAAGTAAGCAAATTTTAATTTTGGATTCTTAGAAGGTCCATCAGGATCCCCTAAAAAAGTTCCAATTCTTTCATCGCCTTCAA
>DIGC01000022.1 GCA_002419445.1 Caryophanales bacterium UBA5732 | reverse complement strand
AGGAATAATATGGAAATTAATAAAATGATAGATCATACATATCTAAAAGCTTTTGGCACAAAAAAAGAAATTGATCAACTGCTAGAAGAAGCTAAGAAATATAATTTCAAGAGTGTTTGCGTCAATCCTACTCATGTGAAGTATTGTAGCGAACAATTAGCGGGTTCTGAAGTTTTGACTTGTACTGTAATTGGCTTCCCTTTAGGAGCCAATACTGTCGAAACTAAAGTATTTGAAACCTTAAACGCCGTCAGCAACGGCGCTGATGAAATCGACATGGTTATCAACATCGGTAAGTTTAAAGAAAAAGACTACGATTATATCGAAAACGAAATCAATCAAGTTGTAAAAGCTGCAATGGGTAAAACTGTTAAAGTTATCGTGGAAATTTGTTATCTAGATGAAGAAGAGATAAAAAAAGTTAGTGAAATTGTTGGTAAAACCAATGCTAATTTTATCAAAACCTCAACCGGATTTGGCACTTCTGGAGCCACGAAAGAAGCGGTTAAAATTATGAAAGATAATGTCAACGGTAAAGAAGTTAAAGCTGCTGGAGGCGTTAAAACAAAAGAAGATTTAACGAATATGGTTAATGCCGGTGCGACAAGAATCGGCACTTCCAATGGCGTTACTTTGATGAATAATCAAGAAGGTTCGGGCTATTAATGAATAATTTACAAGCGCAAGTATTCGCTGAATCCAAGAAACTTATAAAAAGTTTCAATCCTATCAGATTTCTATTCTATTTTGGAATAACTGTTAGTTTTACTTTAGTAATTTTTTACTTTGCCGAATTACTCGATTGGTTCACCCTGGGAATTGTCATTGTATTAGCAGTTATTTACAGTTTAACTCGCGATTTGATCATCTCAAGATTTTCCAGTAAACTGATGGATCAATTTTATACTCACTTATCAGCTAAAGACAAAGATATCGATTTATATATCCCCGTGTTGGAGAAGAATTTCCAAGGATATTTCCTTAAAAAAACCGCTATCTATTTTAAAGGCGACGACATGTTTATGGAGGCTTTCAATCAACCTAGAGGCAAAAAAGATCGGCAACAAAGTATCACTATCGCCTACGGGAAGGATTTTTCCGTAATTCTCGGATATCTTGATAAAACCAAAAAAACTTACCTTTTTCAAGGCACGCTAATGGGTACGACTTATCCGTTCGCAGTGGTTGCTAACGCAGAGGTAATAACCAAAATTAATCGTAGAATAAAAGGAGAAAAATAATGTCGACACCACACATTAATGCTGAAAAAAAAGATATAGCGAAAGTTGTCTTAATGCCTGGAGATCCATTACGTGCGAAATATATCGCCGATACTTTCTTAAGCGATGTCAGCCAATTTAATTCCGTTAGAAATATGTTCGGTTATACCGGGTTTTATAAAGGAAGAAAAATCTCTGTTATGGGCTCAGGTATGGGAATGCCGTCAATCGGAATTTACTCTTACGAATTATATAAGTTTTTTGATGTTGAGACAATTATCAGAATCGGTTCATGCGGAGCGTACACTAAAGATTTAAAAGTTTATGATACAATTTTAGTCACTGAAGCATACTCCGAATCAAGTTTTGCTTTAGCTCAAGCTAAATGCGAAAAAACTACTTTATCCGCATCTAAACTGATCAATGAAAAACTAGAAAAAATTTCTAAAGAACTAAATATTCCTGTAGTAAAAGGAAAAATCCATTCTTCAGATGTCTTCTATAGAGAATATTCTGATGAAGTTCTTGAGTTCGCTCAAGAGAAAAATCTTCTGGGTGTAGAAATGGAGTCATTCGCTCTCTTCCACAATGCAAATGTTTTAAAGAAAAACGCTGCTTGTCTTCTGACTGTATCTGATTCGTTAGTAACTAATGAAAGCACTACACCCGAAGAACGGCAAACAGCTTTTACAAATATGATGAAAATTGCCTTAGAAATGGCAGAATAAAAAGGTTTAAACAAACCTTTTTTTTGAGGTGAACATGTGAAAATAGTCAAAAGAGAGATTCTTGGCATCGATTTATACTACGTGCCAATCAAGAAGTTTAAAACTATCGAAGCTTTCTTTGTTTTTACTAATGAAGTCGATCCAACGACATTCAATGAAAAAAACTTCTTAACAGAAATCCTTCTTGACAGTACAAATAAATATCCGAGCACGGAAAATCTTAAACTGGTCTGTGATAATCTCTATGGTTTATCGAAAGTAAATCACTATCACTTTGAAGGTAATTTGGATATAACCATGTTTATTATCAGCAGTGTAAGCGATAAATACCTGGGCGAGGAAAAGATTTTTTCCCAAGCTTTTGATGTGTTATTGGAAATTATCTACAATCCCAAGACGTATAAAGGTTTAATCCCTAAAAAAACTGTAAAAGAAAAATTAATGCAAACTCAAGAACTGTTATCAAGTTTAAAACAAAATAAGAATGCTTATTCTTATTATCAATTTATGAGAACTTACACAAGGAATAACACTGATCATATTACGTTCTTTCCTGAAACAAAATATCTTGATCAAGTTACTCACAAGACGATAAACGAAACCTATCAAAAAATGATTAATGAAGACCGCCTACAAATCTTTATCGGTGGTGATTTTGATTTTGAAGAGATGGATGAGTTGATTAAATCAAAGATTAATCGGATTAAAATTCATGAATCAAAATCATTTACCTTTAAAAATCATTTTAATCCTGCAACTGAAATAAATGAAGTTATCGATAATACTTCGACAGGTCAAACTCGCATCTTTATCGGTTATGATTTAGGTTTCCCGCACACTCAAAAAAGCGCGACCATCATGTCTTTATTCAATGAATTATTTGGAGCGTTTGAAAATTCAAAATTGTTTACCAACATTAGGGAAAAACTTAATCTTTCTTACTATGTTTATTCATATTATAGTCCGGGAAATGACTTGTTTTTTGTCAATTTAGAAACAAGTAAAGAAAATCGAGAAAAAGCAGTGAAAGAAGTCGCAAAACAACTCTTAGACTGCCAAAACGGACTTATTGAAGATGAACTTTTTAATCAAGCTAAGAAAAACTTAATTAATCGTTTAGAAACATCGGTTGATTCTCAATATAAATTATTAATCTATAACGTTATTGATTTTATCCGGTATAATGAACCTTTTGATCTTGAAAAACGTAAAAAAGCGATTGAAAACATCAAAAAGACAGAATTAATTGACTTAATTAAAACGATTAAAATTGATACCGTCTATATCTACACTTAAAGGATATTAATTATGGACAAAAAGTATATTTTGATGGATGAAGTCATCCATCATAAAAAACTCGCAAACGGGTTAAATGTTTATATCCACCCAAAACCGAAATTTATCCAAACCTTCGCTTCTTTGTACGTCAATTTTGGCGGAAGAGATTTCACTTACCGAATCGAAGAAGAAGATTTTACCTTACCAAAGGGAACGGCTCATTTTCTCGAACACATGTTATTTGAAAATAACGATGAACTCTTAAGTGGCGTTTTTCTCGATAATAACGCTGATTTAAACGCTTTTACTTCAAGAAGATTGACTTCTTATTATTTTTCAACTAAAAATAATTTCTCGCTGCTTTTGGACAAACTTTTAGACAATTTCATCGATTTTAATTTTTCGGAAAAAACAATAAAAAAAGAAGCGAAAATCATTTCTCAGGAATTATCGATGAATGATGATTCCGACAGTACTAAAGCCTACAAATCTTTAGTTAGATTAATGTATAAAGATTCATCGATTTACGAAGATATCGGCGGCACTAAAACCAGTATTAAAGAAATTAATCAAGAGGTCTTAAGTCAAGCGGTAAATCATTTTTACCACCCGGAAAACATGATGCTTTTGGTAAGCGGCAATGTGAAACCTGAAGAGGTAATTACTCAACTGGAAAGCCATAATTTTATGAAGAAAGAATGGCCAGCGTTTAAATCAATCAAAAGAATGACCGATTTAAGTGACAAAACAATTCATCGCAAGAAAAAATTTGATAAGAAACTGGAAACAAATTTGGTTGAGGTGGGAATAAAGGTTCCTGAATCATTATTTATCGATAACCCGCAAAAACATTACATGTTGATCGATCCGTTCTTGGAAATGATGTTCAATCCTGCTTCTAAACTATACAAAGTTTTAAAAAAGAAAAATCTCTATAACCATAGTTTGACAGTCTCGCCAGTTTATGACGGCGATTACAGTTTTATTAATATCTCGATGGAAACTAAAAAATCTAAGTCTTTTATCAAGACAATCTTGGAATTAATCCAAGAGCTGCCGACAATCACTTTTTCTGAAAAGTATTTTTTGGCTTATTTACGTGCGGAAATTGGCCGCTCGATAAAAAGTTTTGATGATGTTAAAGATTCTCATTCCTTAATCGAGAGCTTGTTGATAATGGAAATTGACATCGCAAATTATTTTTCTCTGAAAAGAGAGATTACCTTAGAGGACTTTCGTCCTTATCAAGAAATATTTAAAAAAGAAAACATTTATATCGTCGAGTATCTCAAACGACCTTAACAAGTTAATGATTTAGTGTTATAATTTATTTAAGTTGGTGAAAAGATGATTTTAAGAAGTGTTAAGTTCATAACGTCAGCCGTAAAAAATACTGACTATCCAAAAGATAGTCTTCCTCATATTGTCTTTGCCGGTAGATCTAACGTCGGAAAATCTTCCTTTATCAATTCCCTCTTAAATGTTAAAAATATTGCCAAAGTAAGCCAAACGCCAGGTAAAACTCGTTTGATTAACTTCTTTTTGATTAATGAAAAATTCTATTTTGTCGATATACCAGGATATGGTTATGCCAATGTCAATAAAAACGAACTGATGAAGTTCGCCGACATGATTGACGAATATCTTCAAAATCCAAATATCAGTTTAGGTGTATTATTACTAGATATTAGAAGAGAACCTAATGAAGATGATTTACTAATGTTTGATTATTTTAAGACTATGGGATTCTCTATCTTGATTGTCCTAACCAAAGCCGACAAGTTGTCTAACAATCAAAAAGCTAAGCAAACCAAAATAATAAAAAACGCTCTTAAATTTGAGACAAATGAAAACATTATTACCTATTCAACTAAAACCAAAGAAAACCATGATTTAGTCTGGGATTATTTAGAAAAAGCAGTTGAGGTCAATTATGAGTAATAAAATTTATGACGATTTGGCGAAACATTATGATTTCTTAGTGTCAAAGGATATTGAAAATTTTCGTTTTCCGTATTCCGAATATACTCTTGTTCAAGAAATCATCGCTGAATATGTAACTGATTGGGGAAACGGAAAGAAAAAAAGAGTGCTAGATATCGGTATCGGTAGCGCTGCTTTATATGAGAAAATCTTACCAGAACAATTAGATTTGACCGGTATAGATAATTCGGAGCCAATGCTTGAAATCGCTAAACTTCGTGTCCCTGATGCTCGACTCATAAATTTTAATATTAAAAAAGGTCTACCCGAAGAACTTAAGAATGAATATTTTGATTTTATTGTAATTTCTTATGTTTTTATGCATTTTGATCTTGAGTTCGTTTTATATTTTATTGACTTATTCCGTCAACATCTTTCACCTTTTGGAAAACTTATTATCGGTGATATCATGTTTTATTCTGAAGAGAAAAAGCTTAAATATTTGAACGATAATCCGGATAATACCTACCCGGATATGAACTATCATGTCTTCGAAGAAATTCTTGATCGAATTGAAGATAACTATGATTTGAGCTTTATGGAGATAAATCAGTACACGGGAATGATAATTGTCGACAAAATGTACCAAAACACTTTACAATTCGAAGAAACTTTGATAAAATACAATGAAAATACTGAGAAGTGGAAGAGTACTCAGCCTGAGAAAAAAAGCGAGTAAACGGTTGGTGTGAAGTTTACCTCATAGGCGTTATTTAGAGGAAGGTAGCCATGGAGTTGGTTAGATGAAGTAGTAGTAGTTTAACCCGTAAATCTTGCGTTAAAGATGTATGAGTGCTAGATATTTATCTAGAACAAAGGTGGTACCACGGATTAATTCGTCCTTTTTTTGAGGACGATTTTTTATTTTATTGGAGGTCTTTATGGAAGAGAGTTATATTAAAAGAATTAGAAGCCTAGTCGGTGATGAATTCTTGATATTGAACGCAACTGCAGTTGTCATTGTCAATCACAATAATGAGATTCTTCTCCAAAAAAGATCTGATAACGGCTATTGGGGGTTACCTGGCGGACTATTGGAACTAAATGATTCCATCACCAAGGGAGCCATTAGAGAAGTCAAAGAAGAAACAAATCTAGACATCGCAATTAAAAGGTTTATTGGCGTTTTTGTTAACCCGTTTATGAGATGGAAAGAAAAGGATACAGCTAAAGTCTATAGTTTTGCCTTTTTAGGTGAAGTGATCGGCGGAGAGCTGCGAGTCAACGACTCTGAATCAACGGAAATGCAATACTTCAGTTATGAAAATTTACCGAATATTCATTCGATTGATAATATTCAAGTGATTCAAGCGTATTACAATAATCAATATAATTTAGTAGAGGGCGAAAAATATGATGGATAAAAAGTATAATCCGAATCAAGTTGAACAAGGAAAATATGATTTTTGGGTAGAAAATAAATTATTTTCAAGTGGCGATATTTCTAAGAAGCCTTTCACTATTGTTATTCCACCACCGAATGTTACGGGAAAACTACATCTAGGACACACTTGGGACAACACCTTGCAAGACATGATTATTCGTCGAAAAAGAATGCAAGGATATGATGCCCTTTATTTGCCGGGGATGGATCATGCCGGGATTGCAACCCAAGCCAAAGTCGATCAAAAGTTGAAAGAAAAAGGGATTAATCGCTATGAACTAGGCCGAGAAGAATACTTAAAAGTTGCTTGGCAATGGAAGGAAGAATATTCCGCTTTTATTCGTGAACAATGGAAGATTATGGGTTTGTCTCTTGATTACTCTAAAGAACGTTTCACTTTAGATGAAGGATTATCGAAAGCCGTTAACAGAGTTTTTATTGACCTTTACAATAAAGGTTTTATTTACCGTGGAGAAAGAATCATCAATTGGGATGTGGAAGCTAAAACAGCGCTCTCAAATATTGAAATCGAGCATATTGAAACTGAAGGCGCGTTATATTACATTACTTATCCTTTTGTTGAAGGAACTGGCGGTGTAACGGTTGCAACTACGAGACCGGAGACAATGTTTGGCGATAGTGCGATCATGGTTCATCCTGATGATGAAAGATTTATTCATCTTCATGGTAAGGAAGTTTATATACCAACGACAAATTCAAAAATTAAAATTATTACTGATAAGTATGTCGATAAAGATTTTGGTACAGGAATCGTTAAAGTAACTCCAGCCCACGATCCAAATGACTTTTTAGTTGGAAAAAGACATGATTTACCTATGCCTTTGTGCATGAATGAAGATGGAACGATGAATCATCTGGCCTTTAAGTATGAATCAATGGAGAGATTTGCTTGCCGAAAATTATTGGTTGAGGATTTAAATAAATTGAATCTTTTAGCCAAAATTGAATCAATTAAACATAATGTCGGTCATAGTGAAAGAACTAACGTAATCGTTGAGCCAAGGTTATCTAAACAATGGTTCGTGAAAATGGATATTCTAGCTCAAAATGCGTTAGATAAAACTGAAGTTAAATTTGTTCCGGAAAGATTTGCGAAAATCTTTAACAACTGGATGGAAGGCATTGAAGACTGGTGTATTTCCAGACAGCTTTGGTGGGGACATCGGATACCTGTTTGGTATAAGAACGAAGAGATATACTGTGGTGAAAAAGCCCCAATTGGCGATGATTGGATTCAAGATACAGATGTCTTAGATACTTGGTTTTCCTCGGCTTTATGGCCGTTTTCGACCCTCGGATGGCCAGAAAATACTCAAGACTTTAACCGCTATTATCCAAATGATGTAATGGTTACCGGCTATGATATTATCTTTTTTTGGGTTGCGAGAATGATTTTTCAAGGATTGGAATTCACTGGCAAATCACCATTTAAAGAATGCTTGATTCATGGATTAATTCGTGATAAAGACGGTAAAAAAATGTCAAAATCATTAGGAAATGGCGTTGACCCAATTGATGTGGTAAGCACATATGGCGCTGATTCTCTACGATATTTCATTACCACTAATTCAAGTCCTGGACAAGACTTAAGATACGAAGAAGAAAAAGTACTTTCCAGTTGGAATTATATCAATAAAATTTGGAATATCAGTCGTTACACAGTCATGAACACTGAAGCTGTCATCGGCAAAGAAATCGTGCTTAATCCTCAGGAATTTACTTTCCCTGATCAATGGATTCTTACAAAACTGAATAAATTAATTGATCAAGTAGATTATTTCTTTGATAATTTTGAATTTGGTGAAGCCGCAAGACTAATCTACAATTTTACTTGGAATGATTTTGCATCATGGTATATAGAAATGGCTAAAATATCGGAAACAAATTCCACAAAAAGCGTTTTGGTTTATGTTTTAACTAATATCATCAAGTTATTACATCCGTATATGCCGTTTGTAACTGAAGAGATTTTCCAAAAACTTAAAACTAATGAAATATCAATCATGACCAGTTCTTGGCCAAAAAATAATGGTCTAGTTTATGAAGAAACGCAAGAAAAAGAATGGTTCTTTGAATTAATAAAAGGAATTAGAACAATTCGTAACGATAATCAAGTTTCCTGGTCAAAACCAATCGACATCCTGATTCAAACCAACAAAAACAACATTAATTTTTTAAATGATAACGATCAATACATCAAGAGATTTTTGAACCCTAATAAACTAGTTATCGCAGAAGAAATTGAAAAAATCGATAATTCGATTTCGCTTATACTTGCGGACGTTCAAATCTATATACCACTTGGTTCTTTAGTTAATGTAGAAGAAGAAATAACTAAACTTAACGAACAAAAAGAAATGTTAGAAAAAGAAATTATCCGTTGCGATAAAATGCTAAATAACCCTGGCTTCACCCAAAAAGCCCCTCAGAGCAAAATTGATGAAGAAAAGGCTAAGTTACTGAAATATCAAGAAAATTACAAAGAAGTCAATAATCGCTTAAAGGAGCTTATGAATTAAAATGTTCAAAACTGTTGAGGAAGCTCAAGTTTGGATTGAAAATATTAAAAGATTTGGATCTAAACTTGATCTAAAGCGGATGGAAAAAGCTATAGAAATTCTTGGCCATCCCGAAAAAAGTTTTAAATCAATTCATGTTGGAGGAACAAACGGCAAAGGTTCAACATCAACTTACTTAAAGAAGATTTTAAGCCAAGCCGGTTTCAAGGTAGGGATCTATACCTCACCTTATGTAGTTAAATTTAATGAAAGAATCGGCATTAATGATGATTACATCACTGATAGCGATTTAGTTCATTATGCCAATGAATTATACCCGTTGACCGAAGAAATGCTCGAAGATGATGAAACAGTAACCTTCTTCGAGGTTTTGACGTTGATGTCATTTCTCTATTTTCGCGATCAAAAAGTCGACTACGCTATTATTGAAGTTGGTTTAGGCGGTTTATTGGATGCGACAAATGTCATCGTTCCAGAAATATCAGTTATTACAAATATTTCTTATGACCATATGAAACAATTAGGGAATACTTTAGAATCAATCGCTTTAAATAAATTGGGAATAGTTAAAGATAATGTTCCTTTAGTAACGGCAATCGAAAATATCCATCTTTTTCCGCTTTTTTATGAAGTCACTGCGAAACATAATAGTCGGTTAAAAATTTGTAATTTTGATTTGGTTACTGATATTGACGTTAAAGACGTAACTAAATTCCGCTATCTTGAAAATAATTACCTATTAAATCTTACTGGCTACCATCAAGTAAAAAATGCCGTTTTAGCGATTGAAACTATCAGGTTGTTAAGGGTGATAAATCATCTTCAAGTAAGTGAAAACGACATCTATGAAGGTCTTAGGACTGCGGCTTGGCCTGGTAGATTTGAATTTTTCAACAAAAATGTTGTTATTGATGGCGCCCATAACATCGGGGGAATCCAAGCTTTAATTAAAAGCGCGAAAACAGTGTTTGCGGGAAAATACATAAAATGTTTATTTTCAGTCATGCGTGATAAAGAACACAAGAAAATG
>DIGC01000046.1:2900-8036 GCA_002419445.1 Caryophanales bacterium UBA5732 | reverse complement strand
ATTTTCCATTTGGATTAACTCTTCCTGTCAAAACATTTAAAACTGCTTTAGCTCCAGCTTGACCACTTAAATAGGTGTGAAGTATTGCGTTTGCAGAATCGGCAAAATCCATTTCGATAGCACTGCCACAAGATAAAACAATGACAATTTTTTTGTTTAGATTATTCAGTCGATTAAAAAGTTCAAGTTGATTTGCGGGAATTTTCATGTTTTTGCGATCCATGCCTTCAACTTCGCTAAACTCGTCTAATCCTAGATACAAAAGAATAACATCAGCTTTTTTAGCCAATTTGAGAGCTCTATTGATTAGTTTATTACTCTTCTTGCCATATCTCTTGTAACCTGGTTCGAAACCCACATAATTAATTTCATATTCATTAATTACAGAGACAGTATTATCGAGTTTCGTTGGATTGACAATAGAAGAACCAGCTCCTTGATATCTTGGCTTTTGAGCAAAATCGCCAATAACCGCAATTTTATCTATTTTATTTAAAGGCAATAAATCATTTTCATTTTTAAGTAAAACCATGGATTCTTCCGCAACGCGTTGTGCAAATAAATGATGATTTTCCACATCAAATGAAATGTCATTATTTACAATTGCTTTATCAGTATCGAAAATCAAAGTCAATAAACGATCGACATTTTCATCCAAAACGGCTTCATCAATATCTTTATTTTTGATGGCTTCGAGAATTTCTTTACTTGTTTGAAAACTGTTGGACGGCATTTCTAGAGAATTTCCTGCGATTAACCCTTTAATATGGTCATTCGATCCACCCCAATCCGTGACAACGACTCCTTCAAATCCCCATTCATCTCTCAATATGTCTTTCATTAAGTGGATATTCTCATTAGTGTAAAAACCATTAACCATATTATATGATGACATTAGCGCTTTAAGATTACCCTCTTTAATGCCAATCTCAAAAGGTTTCAAGTAAATTTCTCTTAAAGTTCTTTCATCAATTATGGAGTTAATTGCCATTCTTCTGAATTCTTGATTGTTTGCGGCAAAATGTTTTAAGCAAGCAGAAATTCCGTTTGATTGAATTCCTCTAATATAAGCCGCTGACATTTTCCCCGCTAGTAAAGGATCTTCGCTAAAATATTCAAAATTTCTTCCACAAAGTGGATTTCTTTTAATGTTAGTTCCAGGCCCAAGAAGCACGTGCACTTTTAAAGCAACCGCTTCTTTACCTAAATATTTAGCCATTTCTTCGCCTAATGTAGGGTCCCAACTATTAGCCACTGTAGCGGATGTTGGAAAACAAGTTGAAGGAATTCCCACATTCAACCCGAGATGATCAGTTGACAGAGCTTGTTTTCTTAGGCCATGTGGCCCATCTGATAAAAAAATACTGGGTATACCAAGATGATCGATATTAACTGTAGTCCAAAAATCTTTACCTGACATTAAAGCTGCTTTTTCATCAATTGACATTTTTGCGATAATATTTTTATAATTCATAAAATTCGCCTGCTATTCTATCTGATTTTGATAAATTAATATAATTAGTCAAATTATAACATATTAGAAGATGGACTAGATATGATTTCGGGGAATATATTTTTTTTAAATTTATTTCTAAATTCGGCCATTGAAAACCGGACTTAAAAAACTATAAATAAAAAAGTTGTAATAACTTACAACTCTTCTTCAACATAAAATTTAATTGGTTCAATATCAGGCAAACTTTCAGACAACTTATCGATAAATAATACTCCCATTAAATGATCATACTCATGTTGGAATACAATTCCTGGGTACCCTGAAAGTTTCAAAATCGTTTCATTAGTTTCTCCGGTTTCAAGATTAACTAAATGAACTCTAGCTTTAATTTTTTGGTGTCTTTTTACTAAACCAGTCGTTTCTTCATCGACGGATAAACAACCTTCTCCGCCGGGTATATAAGTTAATGATTCCGAGTAAGAAATAATCTTTGGATTAACGACAGCGTATTGATGAAGGTCCTCGAAGTTTTCATCTAGAGCTTTCATACAAAACATTTTTAAAGATTGGTTTATTTGAGGAGCTGCTAAACCAACTGACGGACGTAATTGGAATTTCTCGACCATTTCTTCATTTTGAGAATTTTCAATGTACTCCATCATAACTCTTAAAGTGTTTAAGTTTTCTTTTGATAATGGTAGGTCAACAAGTTTGGCTTTAAGTCGTAAAGTTGGATGACCGTCCATAATTATATCTTTATTTAACAACATATTATCACCAAAAATTATTATATCACTTAAGCGTAAAAAAATAAAGAAATTCAGCCATAAGTATTTGGTGGTTTTTGATTTATATGTTATAATTAGAAAGTAATTTATAAATAGACAGAGGTTTTTCAATGATTAAAAGAAAAGGAATAATTGTGTACTTTCGCAACAAAAAGATTGTCAACAAGCTTAAAGAGTTTAATGTCAATGTAACTTATGTTAATGACAACTTAAAATATTTGACTGGATATATCGATGAAGAAAAATTTGAGGATTTTTATAACAATTTGAAAAATCATCGTTTAGTCAAAAAAATTGAAGCTTCAAAACAAGAGATGGAATCACTAAATTTTTCAATTTAAAAAATATTATAGCCTGTCAATAAAAAATGCTTGACAGGCTATATTTTTTTTGTTATAATTTGTCAGGAAATTTATTTTAGGAGGATGATTTATTATGGTTAAATTAAGATTACAAAGATTTGGTACTCACAAGAAACCTTTTTATCGCGTCGTAGCAGCAGATGCAAGAAAGACTAGAGATGGTAGATATTTGGAAGTAATTGGCGTTTATGAACCAACTAAGCAACCAGCTACCTTTGAAGTTGATCACGAATTAGCGAAAAAATGGTTACACGCTGGAGCGCAACCTACAGACACAGTAAGAAGTTTATTTAAAAAAGCTGGGGTTATGAACGAGTTTTTATCTGAAAAGAATAGCAAGTAGAAGGTATTATAATGGCTGTTAATTTTGAAAAACTAGTATTAGACTTGGTTACGCCATTAGTTATTCATCCAGAAGACTTGTTAGTTAAAAAGTTTTCAGAAGATGAAAATTCTATTACAATCCAAGTCCTAGTCAACCAAGAAGATTTAGGCAGAGTTATTGGTAAAGGCGGAAAAATCGCCAATGCAATTAGAACCATCGCTTACGCCGCCGCTTCTAAACAAGGGAAAAAGATAAAAATCGATATTGATTCATTTGAATAATATGGAAAAAGAAATATTCGCTGTCAGTGCTTGTTTACTTGGTGTAAATTGTAAGTACAATGGGAAGAATAATCTTAACTTTAAAGTTATCGATTATTTAAAAGGTAAAGAAGTTGTTTTAGTTTGCCCTGAAGAATTAGGCGGACTAAAAACGCCAAGAATTCCAAGCGAAATCCAAAAGAGTGGATTAGTAATCAATCAAGAAGGTATCGATGTTACCGAACAGTTTATGTTAGGAGCAAAGAAGACCTTGAAAATCATGCACGAAGCTAATGCTAATTGTGTGATTCTTAAAGATGGTTCACCTTCATGTGGTTATAAAAACATCTATGATGGTAGTTTTACTGGCATGCGTGTAAAAGGTTTAGGTATCTGTGCAAGATATTTAGTAGAAAACGGAATTAGAATAATAGATTTAGAGACTTAAAAAATCAACTAAATGTTGATTTTTTTTCAAGAAAAGAGAAAAAATGAAAATTAAAAATGAAATTCAACAAGCAATAACTGAAATGGGATTTGTTAATTTAACACCGATACAGGAACAAACAATTCCATTATTATTAATGGGAAAAGATGTTATCGGTAATTCCCATACCGGAACAGGGAAAACCGCAGCTTTCGGTATTCCTTTATTAGAGATGATCGATTTTACAAGCAATGACATCCAAGCTCTAATCATTACACCTACGAGAGAACTTTCCGTGCAAATTAAAGCGGAATTAACTAATATTTCTAAATACATCGACAATTGCCGAATTGTCAATGTTTATGGTGGCGAAATAATTACGAGACAATTCTCGGAATTAAAGAGAAAACCACAAATAATCATTGGTACTCCAGGTCGAATAATCGATCATTTGAAGAGAAAAACCATGAATTTTTCTAATATTAAATATTTGGTATTAGATGAAGCAGATGAAATGTTAAAAATGGGTTTTATCGAAGATATTGAAACAATCTTCGAATATACTCCGGAAAATAGACAAACATTAATGTTCTCAGCGACAATGCCAAAAAGAATTGTCGATTTAGCACAAAAATATTTAGTTAATCCCGAATTAGTAACTTCAGTAGGAGCTGAGTTAACTAACCAAGACATTTCACAATATTATTACAAAGTTAAAAAAGAAAATAAGACTGAAGCGATATATCGTTTACTTAACATCTACCGTCCGACATTAGCTTTGATTTTTTGTAATACCAAGTTACAAGTCGATAAAGTTACTGAAGAACTAATTGAAAGAAAAATCAATTGCGATAAGATCCATGGCGACTTACCACAAACCACAAGACTAGATGTTTTAAACAAGTTTCATAACGGAGTAATCGAAGTTTTGGTTGCGACCGATGTCGCAGCTAGAGGCCTAGACATTAAACATGTTGAGGCTGTATTCAACTTCGATGTCCCGGAAAAAGCTGAATATTACATCCATAGAATCGGTAGAACCGGAAGAATTGGTAACGTCGGTTATTCTTTCACCTTGGTTTCTAAAGGCGAAGTCAGGAAAATCGATGAAATCGAAAGACTCACCAAAACAAAAATTAAAAAACGCAGTATTCCAACATACGAAAAAGTTATCGATGTTAAATCTTCTAAATTTATCGAAGAAATCAAAGAAATCATCAACAATGAATCTTTAGAAAAAGAATATGTTGTTTTAAATCAATTAGTAGCCGAAAATCTTAAAGAAGATGAAATAATCGCTGCTTTACTTAAAAAATTGAATGCTTTAGAGACTAATCATCGAAATATCGAAGACATCAATGAAAGTTTCAATACTCAAGATACCGGTCGTAACAAAGAAGATCAAGTACGTTTCCATATCGGTATTGGTAAAGATGAAAGTTTGACAGTTTCTGATGTTTTAGATTTCGTAAAATCAAATGTTAAAATCAATCCAAAAGAGATTCAAGATATAGCAAT
>DIGC01000046.1:0-2878 GCA_002419445.1 Caryophanales bacterium UBA5732 | reverse complement strand
AATTGCAAAAACAAAAAACTTAAAGGAAAAAAAGTTAGTTTATCCATTTCTAAAAAAAGCAGTAGATAGTAATTTATTGTCCCCCGTGTTGACATTTCCTCGAGATAGACTATAATTAAATAGTAAAGATAAAGGGGGATTATTATATGAAAAAATTAGGTTTAATGGTTTGTACAAACTCATCTATTGATTATCTAAATTATGACTTTGACGTCAAAATAATTAGATCGATGGTTATAATGGGTGATAAAGAATTTGTTGATTATGAAGAATTAACTGCTCCGGAATTTTATGATATGCTTGATAAAAATCCAAACATTCTGCCAAGAACTTCAATGGCTTCAACGGGAACAATGCTTGAAGCATATGAAACTCTAAGAGATCAAGGTTACGACACCATCCTTTTTGTGACTATTTCTTCAAAAATGAGCGGGATTTATGATAACGCTGTAATGGCTAAGAATATGGTTGAAGGCGTCGATGTTCATGTTTTTGATTCAAAGAGTGTAGGTTATATTGAATGTGCGATGATCTTTAAAGCGCATGAAGATTATTTAGCCGGAAAATCAATTGAAGAGATTATAGCGGATTTAGAATTTATTAGAGATAATAACAAGATTTATTTCGCGGTTAATGATCTTAAATTCTTAATCAAAAATGGTCGTTTGTCAAACGCTGCTGGATTTATGGCTAATATGTTAAAAATCAAACCTTTATTAGAAATTGATAAACAAGGCGCAGTCGTCAGTATCGAAAAAATCAGAACTTTTAGTAAAGCTGTTGATAGAGTAATTGAAAAGTTTTTAGAAGAAACTGTCGGTAAAGACGTTGAAGTTTTCATCATTCACGCCAATAATCCCGAAACTACTCTTTACATTAGAGAAAAAGTACTTACTGTTAGACCAGAATTAGGCGAAATAAAAGATTATTTACTAGCTCCGGCAGTTGCCGCTCATTCTGGGCAAGGAGCAATAACTGTTGGTTACATATTAAAAAAATAGAGGTATTTATGATTAACAGCGATGTTATCAGAGGTCATATCGAGACTATTATTTTAAAATTATTAATTGAAAAAAATATGTACGGTTATGAACTCGTAAATGTCATCAAAGATAGAACCAAAAATTTATTTTTAATTAAAGAAGCAACTCTTTACGCGGTTTTACAAAGACTCGAGAAAAAAGAGTTGATTTCTTCATATTTAGGCGAAAAAACTTTCGGAGGGAAACGTAGATACTACAAAGTAACTCCTTTAGGCAAAGCCTATTTCCAAGAAATGTTAAACGAGTGGAACATGTTAAGAGAGATAATGTTTAATATGTTAGGAGACCAAGATGAATAAAATAAAATCTTTTGTTAGTAAGTTATTAAAAGATATTTTTAATGACCAAGATAAAAAAGAACTGATTGAGATCCTTACCACCAGTCTTGAAGAAAAAGTAGATGATTTAATTGAGGGCGGAACACCGCTTGATGAAGCGATTAATAAATCAATTACTGAATTCGGCGACGTCGAAGATTTTTTAGTTGCTTATCCGGAATTGAATAAAAAAAGTGAGATTATTAAAAGAAGAAAACACCAGTTCATCTATTCTTTGTTAGGATATTTAATTATTAGCGGAATTGCAATTTATGTCAACTTTGCTTTTATCCAATTTTTCGCTAATATATTATGGTTTGTTCTAATTTTAATTGCATTATTATTTTGGCCTATTACCATGTTGTTCAGGTATTTGTCGGTAAAAAAGTAAAGGATTTGAGATTTTGAAAACACGTAAACTTATATTTATAGCTATCATGATTTCCATATCTGTAGTTTTATCAATTGTCGAAACGACCATCTCAGGAATGATATTTTTAGTTCCGGGAGTAAAGTTGGGTTTAGCTAACGTCATTACCTTAATTATTCTAATGACTCTCGGTGAAAAGTCGGCTTTCTTAGTGGTTTTCACAAGAATCTTAATTGTCGCTTTAACCTTTAGCGGTTTGTTTTCTAATTCATTTTGGATTAGTATAACCGGAGGTACATTAGCCATCTTGGCGATGATTCTGATAAAAAAGACAAAGTTATCAATTTATAGTATCTCCGTCTTTGGGTCTTTGATGCATATGGTTGGGCAAATCACTGCGGCTATCATCGTCTCAAATACCGAAACGCTGATTTATTTGTTACCATACATGATTGCTTTAAGCGTACCAACCGGTTTGATTACCGCTTATCTAGCTAAAAAAGTTATCGGAAATTTCACAGACACCATCAAGACTTTCAATTAAAAAAGCGCCTCAGCGCTTTTTTTTAATTAATTGGTTCCATTAAATAATCTTCGAAGTTATCGCTCATTACGATATTGTCTTTATCAACATACCAAAGTGCTTCTAACCCTTCGGTATTATTGACGAATTCTAAGCCTTCTTCTAAAGTCATTAAGTAAAGAGTTGTCGACAAAATGTCGCCAATCGCTGCGTTATTATATAAGACAGTCAGACTTATGACTTCACCGCCGGGATAGAAAGTCCTTGGATCGATGATATGGTGATAGAGAGTTTCGTCATTTAAGTCGTCGACATTTTTAAAATATCTTTGATAGTTTCCGCTTGAAACTAAATTTAGTCCGTCGGAAAGCTTAACGACCGCGTAATAAGGTTCATCATCAATCCCTCTAAAAGGAGTTTGTAATGCAATATAGAATAAGCCGTCTTCTTTAGTAAGGTTTGTTCCATGAGCGTAAACGTTAGATTGTCCAAGATTTAATAAATAAGTAATGTTATACTGATTTAAGTGTTCAGAGACGATTTCACTAAAGTAACCTTTAGCGAAACCACCTAAGTCAATGCCCATATCTTCTTTAGCGAAAGCAATTGTTAAATTTTCTTCATC
>DIGC01000097.1:1005-3201 GCA_002419445.1 Caryophanales bacterium UBA5732 | reverse complement strand
ACATAAATTAATAGACATTAGTGTTTGTTGGCAGTTGTTTGCATTTTGGCACCGAGCCGTTTTTTGGCGAGTTCACCGAAGGCAAACCGCAGTTTAAGCAAGTGTAGTCAGGAGACAACACTTAGCACAGGGAAGCAAAACAGCAGGTTATTTACTAACATGCATCAGAAAAAACTTACAAAAAAATTAAATGTCCGCTTGACTATATGTAATTCTTCTTTTAACTTTACATTGGGATTTAAAAATGGGTTAATACCATACATACCCATTAGTAATGGATGTATTTATATGGTTTTTATATATATAACCGAGTTATTGGTAAGCAAAAACAACCAAATACACAAAATGAACATCTAATAAAATGAATAAATTATATTGACTATGAAAATCAAAATACTAAAAACTTACAACGTTTTAATCACAGGATTGTTAACTATCTTAGGTTTTGCAACTGCCTGTGATTCAAAAGATGAATATGGTACGCCTTCAACAAAATTCATTGTTAAGGGAAAAGTAATATCATCTGAAACAGACCAGCCGATTGAAAATATTAGAGTGTCAATGGAAGGTGATACCACCTATACTGATGCAAATGGTGATTATAACGTCGTTGATAAATGGGGATTTCCGACAGAGCAAACCTACAACATAGAATTTCAAGATATAGACGGGAACGCCAATGGAGAGTTTAGTGATTTGGATACGATTGTAGAATTCAAAGACCCCAAATTTTCGGGTGGAGATGGAGATTGGTATTTAGGAGAAACAAGTAAAGAATTTAATGTGAAGTTGACACCTAAAAAATGACAGTAAATAAAATTTCGTTACGAAAAAAATTAGCTCTTAATCTTTTTAAAAAGTACAAAGACAATGAGAGTAAAATTCACAAGTTGAATTATATACTATGGGAATGTACTTTGCGGTGTAATTTAAAGTGTATTCATTGTGGCAGTGATTGCAAAAAAGATTCTACAATAAAGGATATGCCAGCTAATGATTTTTTCAGAGCGATTGATGAAATTACCGAAATTGTAAATCCCAATGAAACAATGATAGTGCTAACAGGTGGCGAAGCATTGTTGAGGAAAGATTTAGAACAAATAGGAATTAATCTATATAATAGAGGTTTTCCTTGGGGCATTGTTTCTAATGGAATGCTTTTAAATAAAAAGAGAGTAGAATCTTTACTTAATTCTGGCCTAAGAGCTATTACTGTAAGTCTCGATGGTTTGGAAGAAAGTCATAATTGGCTAAGAGGAAATACCAAAAGTTTCTCTTCTGCTTTAAGCGCAGTTCAATTGCTACCCACTATACCTGGAATAAAATATGATGTTGTTACTTGTGTTAATCAAAGAAATTTTAACGAATTAAATAAAATTAAGGAATTACTAATTGATAGTGGAGTTAAAGAATGGAGAATATTTACGATTTTTCCAATTGGTAGAGCTAAGGAACATACAGAATTACAATTAGAATCGAAAAGTTTTAAAGAGTTATTTGATTTTATCTCGCTAACCAGAAAAGAAGGAAAAATAAAATTAAATTATGGTTGTGAGGGATTTTTAGGCAATTATGAGCGGCGCGTCAGAGATAATTTCTTTTTTTGTCGGGCAGGGATTAATATTGCTTCAATCCTGGCTGACGGTTCAATATCAGCCTGCCCAAACCTGAGAGTGAATTTTATTCAAGGGAATATCTACAAAGACAACTTTAAGGAAGTTTGGGAAAATAGATACTCTGCTTTTCGTGATAAAAGTTGGACTAAAACGGGAATATGTGCCGATTGTGAATATTACAAATATTGTGAGGGAAACGGAATGCATTTAAGAGATGAAAAAACAGGAGAATTATTATTTTGTCATTTAAAAAGGATAGAAGAGGGGGAATCAATGCCAGCCCATAACATTTTGTATAAGTAATGGCAGGCAAATTGCTAAATATCAAGGCTTATAGCCCGCTTAAACTGCGTAGCGGTTTGACAGGAAACTACCACATAATCTGCCACTACTCGTACAATTTACCGTTAGCAAACATAACTTGTAAACAATTGATAATTAGTTGAAATGAAACACCCATGACGGATTTTAGACACACATTAGCATGATTATAACGATCAGATATTACCTTTGTGGTAAAAAATTGAAATAATGAAAATATAAACTGATGAAAAAATGAAACCGCAAAGAACGCCAAGTT
>DIGC01000097.1:0-896 GCA_002419445.1 Caryophanales bacterium UBA5732 | reverse complement strand
CACGAATGAAAATAAAGTGCTGATATTGTTTAACTTATTAATTATTTACGGATGAAAAAGCAAATAAAATTCGGTGTACCATACCATGTCATTGTAATAGGCCTGGTTTGTACAATGTTATCAAGTTGCTCCACATATAACAATATCTACTCTGAAGATGATATTGTTTACTCAACCAAAAGACTTGAACTACGATATGATTACAAAGATCGGGATCGCAGAACACCAATCTATTTCTTTACACAGTCAATCGTCAAGGAAGTTGATCAAAATCATAATGTATCATATCGCGCCTATGATGTCTTATATCTAACCAGTTCCAGCTTCGAGCTTGATGAAAAGGTAATCCTGATTATTGATAATAAGCCATACCCAATGGTTATTGATAAAATTGAACTTGAAAATGTAAAAACTATCTCAGCAAAAAAAGCTCATATTCATACCTCAGATTCAACAACCGCCTTTGTAACAACGGGGTATTCAGAAGATAACAGGAAAATTACCAGATTCAGCTACAAAATACCGGTTTCAACTATAATGGAAATCAAAAAGGCCGATCAGCTATCTATTCGTTACTACTCTGGCCCAAGTATGATAACAATTAAGCCTAAGAAACTGAGTATCAAGAAAATAAAAGAGTTAATTAACACTGAATAAAACTGATACGGTTGCTAAATGGAGATATACCTCCTCGCTCGGCGTAGTTTTGTGCGCTGGGATTTGAGCGTTGGATAACTACGCCGAGGCTAAAGGACAGTTTTAAACTGTATTGTCGTAAGGCAAAGAATTTTATTTGTTGGCAGTTGTTTGCATTTTGGCACCGAGCCGCTTTTTGGCGAGTTAACCGAAGGCAAAACGCAGTTTAAGCAAGCGTAGTCAGGAGACAACACTTAGCA
>DIGC01000029.1 GCA_002419445.1 Caryophanales bacterium UBA5732 | reverse complement strand
ATTAAAGAATAAAGGTCATGTGAAAAATCACATGACCTTTTCATTCAATTTTTGTATTTAATAACGCTTAAATTTTCTTAAAGTATTTTTTACGTTCTATATAGATAGATTATTAAACCAAATCTTAATATCAAGCAATTCTATTTCGTTTACGCTGTGACCATTAGAATAAATTTTCTTAGTTACATCAGCATTTTTTGATTGAAAAATCGTAAACAATTCATTCGTCTCTTCAATGTTCACTAACGGATCATTAACACCTGCGGTAATCAATATCTTTTGCGATTGTTGATTAATTAGGGAATGATTCTTTATTGGAATCATTGGATGCATCAATATAACTGCTCTAAACACTCTACCATAATGGTATAGTAGCGAACCTAGAATATTAGCCCCATTGGAATATCCTATAACACTTGTGTTTTCGAGCTTAAAGCCATTTTTGTCTAAAAAATCATCAATAAATTCTTTTAAATTTTTTGTCTCATTTTTAAGATTCTCGATATCAAAAACTCCGGGTTTTATTCTTTTAAAATATCGGAACATGCCATTCTCATTCACATTACCTCTAATACTTAAAATAGAAGATTCATGATCAATATATTCCGCTATTGGAATCATACTTGTTTCATCTCCACCGGTTCCGTGTAAAACAATAAGTAATTTGGTTTTAGATTTTTTTATAAATTTATGAATCATTTTAATTATTATTTAAACTTGCTTTTCCGATTTTGACTAAAGCTTTTTGTAATATGGCTTCTTCGTTTTCATCTAGTACATCTAAGATAGCTCTCATATTTTTTTTATGCAATGGAAACACTTTATCCATTAACTCTCGACCATCTTTAGTCAGTTCTAACATAAAGCTTCGTTTATCTTTCAATGATTGGATTTTAGATATATAACCTTTATTAACCAAATTTTCAATTACATATGACATCGAACTGTTAGGCACTAACACTTTATCAATAATTCCCTTAACACTTAATGTTTGTTTATGATACAGAGCTTCTAATACTCCGAATTCGCTTACGTTTAAACCGTATTTTAATACATCATCCTTAATTGCTTTTTCTAAGGAATTATGTGCTCTAAATAAAATGGTTATTGTTTTTAAATTATTCATTGAAATACTCCTTTTTCAATATCAAATTGCTTCTAACAGTATTAATCGGTCTAACAAGCTTTTCAATCTTTTCTCGATTATTCCTGAATTTTGGCGGTAAAGCCAAAGTTTCTCCTAAAATTTCATAATCTTCTTGATCGTCGATGAAACCAGGACCCTCAGTAGCAAACTCAAATAAAATATTTGGATACAATCTTGAATATAGTGATTTGAAATAGAAACGATCTACAAATCCAGAATGTCTAGCGCCAATCTTATTTAGATGGTCAATCCACTCGTCCAATTCCTTTTTGTCTTCAATTCTAAAAGCTACATGATGGACTCCGCCATACCCTTGCCAAGCTTTACTAAGCCCACTTTCTTCAAGAATAACGCTAGCACCATTACCACCATCGCCCATTTCTAGTAAATGATAATGGTCTTCAGTACTTTTATATTGCATACCCATATATTTTATTAAAGTTATTTTCATTCTATTAATGTCGCTTACTCTAAAAAAGATTGGCCCTAAACCGATAATAGCATATTCATCTGGAACAGGTCCTTTCTTCCAAGGTAAACCAGCAGCGACTCCTTTTAAACCTTGATCAGAAAAAATAGCGTATTCTTGACCGTCAAAGTCTTCAAAGAAAAGAGATTTTCTGCCAAACAAAGAAATTGGACCTTTATAATCTATTTTAAAATGATTAAATCTTTTCATCCAATAAGTAATAGATTCATCGTTTTTGACTCTCAGTCCGATTCTACTTATTTCATCGTTACCCTTGTTATTCTTCTCTATTCCTTGAAAATCGAAGAATGTGACATCGGTTCCTGGGCTGCCTTCATCGTCTGCGAAGAATAAATGATATGTGTTTATGTCGTCTTGATTAACTGTCTTCTTAACTAACCTCAAACCTAAAATGTAAGTAAAGAAATCGTATATTTTTTCTGCACTGCTAGTAATAGCAGTAACGTGATGTATTCCTTTTAATTTATTCATAATCATACCTCCATGTTACGAATCAATTATATTTCGAATTCGAAATAATTTCAAGTGATTTGCTCAAATATAATTTTATTGATAACATTAAGATTATAAATTTAATAAACTAAATAATAATTAAAAACAAACCGAATTTTTTAAAATATTCGGCTTGTTTTTTCGCTATATATAGAGCTCAAACTAACTATAAAATTTCTCTGTTTTTAAATTAATTACATTAAATAAACCAAGGAATACTTACTTATGCCCCTCTTTAGGTACAATACAAATGAATTTAAACACTTCATTACCTACATTTTTAAATTGATGCAAATGATCTTGAGGTATGTAAGCGTATGAACCAGATTTGACCGGATTGTCATTTCCATCTATCATCAATATTCCCTCTCCGGAGATAATATAATTAATATGTGGCCAAGGATGCGAATGCTTAGGAGTATAACCACCAACTTCAACTTCTATGACTCTCATTACATAATCTTCCCATCCAGTGTCTGGTCCGACTAAAACTTTCATTTTTGCATTTTTAGCTTCAGTACTAATAATATTATTAGCAATTAACTTTTCGATATTCCCAACTATCATTATAAATCACCTCATTAAATTTATTATATCACAAAGATCTTTACTTTTTCATTTATAATGCACGAAAATGAATCGATTTTGTTACAGGATATTAACATTACCGGATACTTGGTTAGCATACGCTAACTTAATGAGCATATGCCTTCGCTGTTAGATATATATCTTATATAATATAAGTATATAGAAGAGAATGAATCTATACGAAAAGTAACAAGGAGGAATTAATATGTTATTCGAAAATTTTGATCCTTTAAAAGGCGAAATGCTGCAAATATTGGATTCAGAAGGTAAAATCGTTAATGATAAATTAGAACCAAAAATTGCAAAAGACACTTTAATAAAAATGTACAAGACCATGGTTTTGGGTAGAATTGCTGATGAAAAAGCTTTACAGTTTCAAAGACAAGGCCGCATGTTGACGTACGCCCCAAACATTGGACAAGAAGCCGCTCAAGTTGGCCCTATGGCTGCACTTGAAGAACAAGACTGGCTTGTTTTAGCTTTTAGAGAATTTAATGCCATGTTATACAAAGGTGTCACTTTGGAACAAGCCTTTCTTTATTGGTATGGTAATGAACGAGGATCTAGATACGATGATGGCGTTAGAGTTTTGCCAATTAACGTACCGATCGGTTCTCAGATTAATCATGCTGCTGGTATTGCATATGCCAGCAAACTTCAAGAAAAAGACGAGGTCGCTATTGTATTTATTGGCGATGGAGGTACTTCTCATGGGGAATTCCACGAAGGAATGAACTTTGCGGCTACATTTGATCTACCAATGATAACTATCATTCAAAACAATCAATATGCAATATCAACACCAAGACATAAAGCAACAAAATCTAAAACCCTAGCTCAAAAAGCAGTTGCCTATGGAATCCCAGGAATACAAGTCGATGGCAATGACCCTTTAGCTATGTACTTAGCTGTTAAAACAGCCAGAGAAAGAGCTAAGAACGGCGATGGACCAACGCTTATAGAAGCTGTAACCTATCGAATTGGCCCTCACACTACTTCTGACAATCCTAAGTTGTATCGCGAAGACAAAGAAGTTGAAGAGTGGATGAAAAAAGATCCGATTACGAGATTTAAAACATATCTTATCAACAAAAAATATTGGTCAGAAGAAAATGACGTTGAATTACACGAACAACATAAACAATTTGTTTTAGATACATTTAAACATGTCGAAGAATCTGGTGAAGTCGATTTGGAAGAGATTTTTGCTTATACCTATGAAAAAATGACACCAAATTTGGAAGAACAACTAGCTAATTATAAAGAATACTTGAAATCGGAGGAAAAATCCAATGGCCAATAAAACAATATTGCAATCAATTAACGAAGCTTTAGATCAAGCTATGGAGAACGATAAATCTGTAGTTGTTTATGGCGAAGATGTTGGATTCGAAGGCGGAGTATTTAGAACAACCGCTGGATTACAAAAAAAATATGGCGAAAAAAGAGTGTTTGATACACCGATTGCCGAAGCTGCAATCGTCGGAAGTGCTGTCGGTATGGCTATAAACGGGTTAAAGCCCGTAGTGGAAATGCAATTTTCTGGTTTTAGTCTTCCGGCATATAATCAAATAGTGACTCATGTTGCGAGATTTAGAAACAGATCTAGAGGAAAATATAATCTCCCTTTGGTAATTAGAATGCCATATGGTGGCGGCGTGAAGGCTTTAGAACACCATTCAGAAAGTTTAGAAACACTATATGCGCACATACCGGGACTAAAACTCGTCATACCATCAACGCCATATGATGCTAAGGGATTATTAATAGCGGCTATCAATGATCCTGACCCAGTGATTTTCATGGAACCAAAGAGAATTTACCGCGCTTTTAAACAAGAAGTTCCTGATGAAATGTATGAAGTACCTATTGGAAAAGCAAGAATGGTAAAAAAAGGTAAGGATATCACCATCATCGCTTGGGGAGCTTTAGTGAGAGAAGTTGAAAAAGCAATGAAACTAGTTCCAAATGTGGATGCAGAAATCATTGACTTAAGAACTATTTCTCCAGTCGATTATGAAACAATTATCAATTCTGTTAAGAAAACTGGTCGAGTTCTAATTGTTCATGAGGCAGTTAAATCATTTGGACCTGGAGCTGAGATTATTTCAATTATCAATGAAAAAGCCTTCGTATATTTAGAAGCTGCACCTCGAAGACTCACAGGGTTTGATATTACTGTCCCTCTTCCAAAAGGAGAACCACACTTTATAATTAGTCCAGAACAAATAGCTTATGAAGTCAAAAATATTATGGCTTTCAAAGCCTAGGAGGTAAATTATGTATAAATTTAAATTTGCAGATATCGGAGAAGGAATCCACGAAGG
>DIGC01000092.1:15427-21928 GCA_002419445.1 Caryophanales bacterium UBA5732 | reverse complement strand
ACTTGATAATTGGTTTTTTTATCATTTAATTCAATATAACTCATGTAAAATCTTGAGATTTCTAAAATCATCTCAAGACCGCCAACATCTAAAACGCTCTTATCTAAAGTTCGCTCAATATAATCGACTAAATTAATTACAATCAAAGCGTTTAGATAAAGGTTTTGATCTTTATCAGTATAAAGCGCACCGTTTTTATGAATTTTCTTTGCGATATCTTGAGCTTGTTTTAGATGTGCGATTCTGCCGATTAAAAGTCTTCTAGCGGCTTTATAATCGGTGTTTAAATAATATCTAAACATATACATTTCACTGGTAAACGAATTATCAATCGCCTTATCAGTCAAACCATACCGAGAAATCAGACTTTGATCATTGCGAGGACGGTGGCTAATCAGTTGAAATTGATTGTATTGATAGTAACGTTCTACCAACTCATTCCCATAAATTTCGACTCTTCTGTTTTTCCAAAGCCTTTCCCAATGAATCTTGTTGGCATCAAAGATATTGTCATAACCGTTCTTCCTTATCTTCTTTAAGGCGTTTTTGAGATATTCAGTGTTTTTCCGCGGTTCAGTACTCAAACCCACAAATCTAATAATCTCGTAATCACGGTCCTTTTCGGCACGTAATTGATAGGTTTCTTGATGTTTAATCTTACTGTTACGACTCTTGTGACGAAAGTTTCTTTCAAATTGATAGAGAATATTTAACGGATGATCAAAATCCTTTAAATTAGCTTCGAGAATGATATCGCCATCATTCTTAAAACTTACTTCTTCAAACACGTCTTTATATCTTTCATCAATCTCTATATCAATACCATGAGTAATCTCAAGATCGACATCCTTACTGACAAAGAAAATGTATTTTGAGTAAAGGAAATTGAGATTCTTCTGATCTAAAAAACGTTCGGAGTAGATTTTTATCTCGGTACCATTGACATTATAGACAGTAGTTCTTGAGAAAAGTCCGGTATCTAAATCTAAACTTTGTTCATGAGAAGACGGGATTATATTACTTGGATGCAAAATAACTCCATTTACACTAATATAAGCATAGAAAGGATTAAAGACGCTAACGTAATATTCGCCATTACGAGTTATTTTTGTTAGTCCGCTAACTTTTAAATGAGCATTGTCGGTTTGTAATAGTTCATCCATAATTCCAGTCAAACCTACATAACCATTGGCAAGAACAAACTTGTTATTTAAGCCTTCAAGTTGTTCAATGACGAACCCATTACTTTTGATTATTGACATAAAAATCTCCTCTCTATTCACTAATTAAATTATAACTGAAATATTTATTTAAAGACATTATTTTCTTAATTTTCAGAAATATTTTAACTTTTAAAAATTTTTTCTATTCTTTTTAATTTTTAGTTAAATAAATACCGATTAATAAATGAAAATATAAATTTTATTAGTTGCTTTTTTATCACTTATTTGTTAAAATATTTACGCGATTACTAATGGAGGTGAAATAATGGCTAATAACAAACAACAAATCAAAAGAAATGTTCAAAACGAAAAAAGACGTTTAGCAAATGCTTCTTTTAAATCTTCTTTAAAGACAGCGATTAAGAATGTTGAAACTTTAGTTAAGACCGGCGATAAAGAAAAAGCAGTCGAAGCATTAAACTTTGCTTACAAAAAAATAGATAAAAGCGTTACTAAAAGCATTCATCACAAAAACTATGCTAATAGACAAAAGTCTCGTTTATCAGACAAAGTCAATGCTATGTAAGAAAAAAGCCAAAGGGCTTTTTTTTATTTACCACCGAGAAAATACAGTTCAGGACCTAGGTCTTTATCAATTCTACCAGATTTGATATTATAATCTAGTTCTTCCAAATTCTTAATATTTTCGAATAAGATATCATCGCTGACTTCAGAAGCATTTTTCATCATATAATAAACCCGACCACTAGAATAACCGAAGAACTTTTCAATGTCGGCTTTGTTATATTTGATGTTCATTAAGGCTTTTGTATATAAAATCTCCAAAAACTTACTAGCAACAACCGCCAATATTTGGGTTGTTTTAACGTTATGGTCAATCAAATCATAATAAACTTTGAAAACTTTTTCTTGGTTTTTCTCTAATAAAGAATTTACTAGGTCAAAGATATTATCTTCGATTTCTCTACTGATTACTTCAAATACGATATCAGCGTTAATTTCACCTAAATTATAGGAATAATAGATTAATTTTTGTAATTCATTATTCAAATTATCCATATTGCTATTGGCACGGTTAATGAACTGTGTTAAAGCGAAAGGTTGAATTTTTAAATTGTGTTTAGCCAATTGTTTTCTGACATAATCGTAAACATCAAAAGTTTTATCGTTGATTACAAATTTCTTTGTAATGATATTTTTTGTTAAATACTTAGCTAATTTACCTTTATAATCAAGATTGTCGCTTGGAACTTGAATAACCAAAACAGTTTGATCGAATTTCATTTCACAAAAGTTAATTAGTTTATCAGCTTCTTGATCACTGATAGTCTGATCAGCAATCAAGAAAGTTGCGTTTTTAATCACAACCCCTTTTTTGTCAGCTAAAAAAGGCATTGTCATCGCATTCGTGACAGCCGTATCAAGTCCTTCATCTTCACCATCATAGACTTCAATCATGCTTAAATCGATTTCGTTTTCTTGGAAAACCAAATCGGTTTCTTTTTTTATCATGAAGTGGTCTTCACCATAAAGCAGGTAACAATTCCGGTTCATTCTAGTAACCAACCTTTAATCTAAATCATATTATCTATTATATCAAATAATCAGCATTTTGTGCATACTGCCTTAATTTTTTAAGTAATATTTTGCCCTTTCGTTAAAAATAGTGGTTTCAATAATTCTTACCTGTAAATATGGTAAGTAATAAAAAGTTATCGTCCCCTCAGTATCAGTCCTAAATATTTCGATGTTTTGCTCGGTTAGTCTTTCAATTACTTCTTGATTAGGGTGTTTATATGAATTCGGTCCCACGGAAATTAACCCGAAAGCTATTTCAAATTTTTCCAAAAATTCTTTAGAAGTTGAAGTTTCAGATCCGTGATGCGCGACTTTTAGTACATCAATATCAAGATTATAATCTTGAATTAATCTTTCTTCCACCAATTTTTCAATATCAGCGCTAAAGAGCCAATAATCAATACCAATTTTACCGTATAAAACTAAAGAATTATTATTTTCATTTTCCTCGTTATAGCCATTCAAATTTACTAGATTAATGTCACCGCAACTAATTTTATCTTGTTCTTTGAGAATAATTTGTGGATATTTTGCATATGTTTGATTGTATTGGTTAACAACTAAATTTTTTACCGCTATTTGATTTAAGATATCTAAAGCTTCACCTTCATGATCATCGTGAAAATGGGTTATAACTAAAAAATCCAATTCTTTAATATTTTCTTTCTTTAAATAATTAATCACATTATCATAATCATCCGGATTTCCCGTATCAATCAAAATATCACATAAATTATTGTGGAGATGAATCGACTCAGCTTGATTAACATCGAGAATTCTAACGTATGTCAAAGGAATAAAATAATTACCATAAACAGAAGCGAATAAGACGATAAGCAAACCAACTAAAAAATATCTTCTGTTATTTTGGTGGTAAAAAACAAATATTCCAATTAAAAGAACCCAATATAGCGTTTTAAAAATTTCATTACCGATTGAAAACTCTAGGTAGTAATTCGCTAAGTGAGTAAAATTGATTGCTTCTTCAAAAAAATTGATTACGCCTTCATAGAAAACACTTAAATGTGGAGATGCCAACAATATAAAAGATATCGGTAAAAAGATAAAACTGACGAAATAGACAAAAAAGACATTATAGAAAACATTCATCGCTCCAAAGCTGCCGTTTAAGTTAAGGATAATTGGTAAGCTGACCAAATTCGCTAATATTCCGATTTTTAAAACTTGTAAGATTTTGTTTTTACTTGACCATAGATATCTACCTAGAATGATTGAATAACTGACTATAAAAGACAAAACAAAGCCAATATTATGAATAATATATGGATTATAAATCAAAAAACCGATCATGATAAAGCTTAGATAATCGGTTTTAGTAAAGTCTTTATTCTTGTAAAACAAACTAATTGTTAGTAATGAGGCTCGTAAAATCGAAATCGCAAAGCCCGTTATCACATTATAAATTACGAGAAATATCGTGATGATTCTTTGGTTTGTTTTTTTGGTCAAATAAACTTTATTTAATAAAAATGAAATGAAACCAATGATTAAACTTAAATGCATCCCTGATATTGCGAACAAATGGCTAATCCCTATATCACGAGATTTTTCGATTATATCGCTATCTAAATCATCTTGACCTAAGATAAATAATTTTAAATAGTCAACTGACTTTCCCGTGTAGTTATCCTCAATGTAATTTTCAATTACTTCCGGTACCATCTCCAGTGTAAATTTTTTATCTAATACTTTAATCTCAGAAACATTTATCTGGGCTTTAATATTTTTGCTTAAAAGATATGTTTGATAATCAAAATTTCCAATGATGTTTTGATTATCAAAAACCATTTTCTCGCCTTTAAATTCTACAATCATCCCAATCGCAAAACTTGACGCATCATCTAAATATAAATAATAGTATCCACCATTACTTGCAATCATCATTCGATCATCTTCAGTACTCACCACTTTTCCAGAAGTGGGAAGATCATCTTTAATGAAGGTTTCAAACCTTATAAATAGCACAATCATCAAAATAAAACTGTAAATTAATAGATTTTTACTCACACGATAAAGATAAACTAAGACTACTAACAAAAGCACTATCGCTACATAAGATGTTTTACTTAATGTGAAAACTACAACAACTACTGCCAAAAAGATGAATTTGGAACTATCCCACAGTAATAAATTCTTTAATATCTTCATAAATCGAGGATTTTATTCCTGAAACAAATTGAATGTCTTCTATTGATTGAAAATATCCAAATTCATTTCGATAGTCAATGATTCTTTGTCCCAAAATTTCACCGATACCTTTTAAAGTTTGGAGTTCATCTAAAGAAGCCAAATTGATATTTACCAAATCACTATCATTTTCAATCGGTTGGTAATCATCAACGGTTATTACTGGAATAACCACTACACTTCCTAAGACCAATACTTGATTATAATTTATTTTTCCTGCATCAGCTTCTTCAGTTAATCCACCGGCTAAATATATTAAATCCACTATCGAAATCGTTTCATCGACGTAATAGACATTTGGATTTACCACTTCGCCCTTAATTGAGACATAGATTTTATTTGTGACCAGTTTTTCCTCGATGATTATTTTGTCGCCATCAGCTATTTGTTGATTAAAGTTGATTAAGGTTTCATCAGCATCACTGCTTAAACCGCCGGCTGCGATGATTAAATCGCTTAGTACAGGATCTTCATCTAAAAAATAATATCCCGGATTTAAAACCGCTCCTGAAATATAAGCGTAAATTCTTTGCGGTTCAATTAATTTAGGAATATTAATCATCACTCCGTCACTTACTGCTTCAGACATATTGATATTTGTCAGATCAGCTTGATTAGTTACACCGCCAGATATCTCAATCATCTCAAAGACTCGGGTGCCAAGCTTTACCCAATAAACTCCTGGGTTATTAACCTCACCTTTGATATCGACATAGATGTACTTTTCAGTAGGAACTGTGGTCGTGTTTACGTCATCAAAAAAATCATCCTTAATGATTGAAGGGATGACAATTAGACTATTTTTTTCGACTAGAGCAGCTTGGTTTATTTCGCTAATATCAGCGTTTTCCGTTAAACCTCCCGCTTTATCAATCAAAGTCTTTAAAATTTCAAACTCACCAACTTCATAAACATTTGGAAATCTGACTTCACCACGGATTTCCACATAATATTTTTCTTCAACCCTATTCGTAAAATTAGTGTTTACTTCTTCATAAGGTTGATAGACACTTGTGGTTTCTTCAGTCTTATTATTGAAATAAAAGAAACCGATTAAACTAATGACAATAATCCCATAGCCTAAATATTTTTTCATTTTCATCACCTCGTAAATAATAATACTCAATAACCTGAATAATTCTTTTTTCAATAAAAAAAGAATCGGTTTTTTAAACTGATTCTTCTTGTTTTTGGGCAACATAGATTGTTCTTTCAGGGAGCGTTTTTATCTCTAAAATCTTAAATCCTACTTTTTGCAAGATGCGTTCATAAGCTTCTTTTTCATGAGTTTGTTCATAGATTTTCACTTCTTCAAATTTTTCTTCTAAATCAATTGTTATCGTATGGACAATACTATGTTCTTTTTCGCCTTTATGACTTTCCCAATGAAAGTTATATTCTTCATCATCTTCAATATAGCCATCAAAAGCGTCAATAAAATCAACTGATAAAACATCAAAAATAAAAACACCGTTTTCGCTAATGCTGTTAAAAATATTTGTAAAGCCAAATTCGACATCTTCTAAATCGG
>DIGC01000092.1:3091-15258 GCA_002419445.1 Caryophanales bacterium UBA5732 | reverse complement strand
CCAGTTCCGCATCCAATATCAAGCAGCGTTCCTAAAGAAGAATATTTACCGACTAAATCGAGATATTCCTGATAAACGACTTCATCGATGAAAGAATCGTAAAACTGAGCTAATAAATCATATTCAGTATCAAACATTATTATTTACCTACTTGTTTTCTTTCAAAAAAAAGTTTTTCAATCTGATAATAATCACGATCGTCTTTATGCATGACATGAACAATAATATCGCCAAGGTCAACTAATAACCAATGATTATCAGTCGCACCTTCAATCCGAAAACTTTCAATCTCCGGTAATGCTTGTTTAAGATGATTTATCGCTGCGTGCACTTGTCTTTCAGAAGTAGCTGTCGCAATTACTTGATAATCAAAATATGGTGAGAAATCTTGAAAATCATAAATTATAATATCCTTTAATTTTAAATCTGATAATGCATCATATACTCGCTTAAGTTTTTCAGTCATTAAGTTCCTCCTTGTGACTTTCATAAGCTTCAATAGCCTTTTGAGTAATTTTCGCTAACGGCCAATTATGTTTTGTTAAATAATTTTCTGTTTCTTTCATAATTAAATAAACACTTTTATCTAAATTCGTTTTGGCAGATTCTTTAATTTCACTATCCACAAATTTCCTGGATTCTTCAATGTAATCAGCTACGAAAATAACCTTTTCCAAAACGCTCATTTCACTTCTACCAGTGCAGTGATAAGCAATCGCATCAATAATTTCTTGATCGAGAATCTTAAACTTAACCTTCGCTAAAGCAGCTGCTGAAAAAGCATGAAGACAAGACTTAGGAATTTCATGAATTAATTTTTCTGTATATATTATACGTGCTAAAGTGTAATTTTCTTGAAAAGTCATTTTTTTTGTTGAATCATGCATGAGAGCAGCAATTGTTACTTTTTTTCGATCAACGCCAAATATTTCTCCTAATTCAAGCGCAACTCGATAAACATTTAAAATATGCTTTAGTCTTGCTTGATCATGGAGAAATTGTTCTTCTAAATATCTGTTTATTTCGATAACCAAATCATCAAACATCATATAATTGCTAACCTGGTATATACTCCAACTACAAATGGTGCATACGCTCTAACGCAGAAAGGCGCTCTGATTGTCACAAATCCTAACCCGCTGAAGACAATATCGTATTTTTGATTGTCACGAACTCTAAATTCATGATAAATCCATTTCGGAACGTCTTCTTCTTTGTTAAAAGGTGGTGACAATAAAGAATAGAGTTTATCGACATATAATTTATCAGCCTTCGCTGTTTTTGTTCGATGGACATTTAATGTATTCGCAAAATAAGTAACGACGCTGATTACATCTCCGGTTTCACCAGAGATAATATCCAATCTCGCCAGTCCGCCGAAGAATAAAGTTTGGCCTTCATTAAGCTGATAGATCATCGGTTTAATTTCTCTCGTCGGGACTGTTAATTTATAAGAAGGACGAGTTAAATAATGCATGTATTGATGTTTATTGATAACACCAGGTGTATCATAAATATAAGTGCCGTCAGTAAGTTGAAAACCAATCATTCCAATAGTTGTTTGCGGTGACAAAGATTCGGTAACAATATCAGAAGCAACACCTAAGTATCTTCTTAATATCTGATTGATTATCTTCGATTTACCAACGTTGGAAGATCCCACAATATAGACGTTTCTATTTCCTTTATATTGATAGATTTTCTCCATTAATTCATCAAAATTATCACCGTATTTCGCTGATAACAACACCGAATCCAAAACTGTGAATCCTTGGGATTTCAACATAATTTGTAACCACGATAAAATTCTTGAAGGTTTAACATTCTTCGGTAGTAAATCCATTTTATTTCCAACAAGAATCACATCTTCATTGCCAGTAAGTTCTTTAATCGCCGGAACAAAAGAACCAGAAAAATCGAAGATATCAACAATCTTCACAATTAAAGCATCTTCCGATTTTATTTTATCAATTATTTGCAAGTAGTCTGAATTAGAAACCGTATAAGGAAATACTTCAGAATAATGTCTGATGCGGAAACACCTTTGACATATTACTTCTGTGGGACTTTTTGAATTTAACAAATCTTCACTAACAAATCCTGGTAATGTATTATCTTTGCTTTGAATTATCGCTCCACAACCTTTGCAAAACAGTTCTGACATTAGCTTACCTCTTCTCTTGTAATTTTAATCGTTCGTAGAAATCCTGGTCTGTTCTCCTTAATCGCTGTAATATTTGCTTTTCTAAGTGGCGATTGTATTTTGTATACCACTTTTCACTTTTTCTTTTGATCGCATCGACGACTATTACATAAAAATCCATGCGTTTACCGCCTAAAACATCAGTCATAAATTGATCGCCGATTAAACAAACAGTTTCGGGTTTAGGATAGCCAACCTTTTTTAAAGCTCTTCTAAATCCGGATTTAAAAGGTTTTTGCGCACTATAAACATACCGGCTCTTAACCATGTCTGCGAATAATTTAACTCTGTCTTTTTTATTGTTAGAAATAATAAATACTTGAAAACCTAATTGATGTAATTGCTCGAAAAGCATTAAAGTTCTTTCATCGGCTGTATGAATGTCATATGGAATTAAAGTGTTATCTAAATCAATAAAAATATTTTTGATTCCTATTTTTTTTAAATCTTCGAAATTAATATCAAAGACAGTCTTTTTATAATCGTCTGGATAGAAATATTTCTTTTTAAAGAGCAGCTCAATCATAATTTTCCTCCAAATATCAATTCTATTATACCTAATTAATCACCAAATGTCTATTTTTTATTTTTTTAGCAAATTGTTTGAATAAGAAAATGAATAATAAAAAAAATAGACTATTATTTTGAATAAAGTCTATATTTCATAAGTTTTAATTATTAAGTTCAATTCCTTACGTAGTTTTCGATAATCAGGTACATATTTCAATAACAGATCATAAAACCCGTTTTGATGATTAGCTTCATTGATATGAACTAATTCATGGATTAAAACCGCTCTTAAATACTTAATATCAAACCTGGAAAGGATGCTGTTGAGATTGATTCTTTTTGTCCTGATATTGCAACTGCCAAATCTAGATTTCATTAATTGAGATTTAAAGTTAATGCCTTGAAAATTGATTTCTTTTAACAAATATTTAAGTTCTTTTTCAACTAATTCTTTTGCCGTATCGACCGTAACTTTTTTATAAAAATCTTCAATTTTCTTATCAGTAAATTTTTCAGGTATATAAACAAAGTTTTCCTCTATTTTTAAAGCTTTACCGTCAGATCTAATAATCTGATGAACTCTTCCAAACAACGGAAAATTAACTAAAGAGTACAGTGGAGATTTAACGATATTCAAATGCTTTAAAACAAACTCTTGATGTTTAATGATAAATTGTTCGATATCATTGGTCTTATATTTCTTAGGGGCAGAAACAGTAATAACGCCGGCTTTAATTTTAAGATAAACGTTCTTGGTTTTTTTGAAAAAAACTTGATAATAAAATTCCTTATTATCAAGTATTATTTTATTCATCTACTACCTCTAAAAAATCTAAGACAAACTGCGAAGTCTTTGAAGCTACCGACTTGACGACTTCTCGGTAATTCTTCGGTTGATCAGGCGTATCGATGATATCAGAAACTCCCCTTATCGAAACGAATGGACGGTTGAACTTATAGGCAGTAAGAGCTATAGCCATACCTTCCATCTCAACGCCTAAAACTCCGGCAACTTGTTTTTGTATTTTCGCTAAGTCACGTTTTTTTGTCACAAACTTATCTCCGGAAACTAAATTACCGATTAGATATTTGTATCCTAATTTATCAAAGATGTTTTTACATTTTTCGAGATTTTCAGCACTGATATTTACAACTAAAGGATCTGTCCCCATCTGTCCGTACGGAACATCATCAATTTCAGTCAAAGATACATCAAAATATGATATGCCTTTAGCGATGATGATATCGCCAACTTCGACAGGCGCTAAACCACCGGCAACCCCAGTATTGATAATTAATCTAGCGTCAAAACGGTCGATTAAGATGGTTGTTGTGATACTTGCGTTAACCTTGCCAATACCGGACTTAACGATTACAACGTTATGATTCTTAATCTTACCGATGTAAAAGGTCTTATCCGCAATAATCTCGGTGCGAGCAATAATCATATGTTGAAAAAAGTAATTTAATTCATAGTCAATCGCGCCAATTATGCCAATCATAATTTATTCACTCCTAACATCAAAAAGAGAAAAATGTTGCTATTATTTTACGTCCACTACTTCAACATTAAGTTCTTGACCAGTTTCTGATTTATAAGTAACAATTTTTCCTTTTTTCGAACCAATAATAGCTTTCCCTAAAGGTGACTCATTTGAGACTTTTTTCTGCATCGGGTTAGCTTCTAGTTTACCAACAACAGTAAATTCAGTTTCAAAATTATTGTGCAAGAATTTTATAACTACAGTCTTACCCATACCAATAACTTTAGAGCGATTGTTTTCTCTAATAATTTCTGAGTTTTTAAGAATGTTTTCAATCTCTTTAATTCTCGCTTCGATTCTTGCTTGTTCGTCTCTAGCGGCGTCATAATCCGCGTTTTCTGAAAGGTCGCCTTGCGCTCTCGCTTCTTTTAAAGCTTCAAGATTAGCATGACGTTTCTCACCTTTTAATTCGTCTAATTCCGCTTTTAATTGGTCATAACCAGATTCGGTTAATTTATAAGTATTTTCCATGTTTAACTCCTTTTTTTACGTGTTATATTATATCACAAATTATTTGTTTAAGATAGTGATTATTTTAGCCTTAATAATATCGACGGCCACATCATGTGAGTAATCATTGGGAATGATTATATCCGCATATCTTTTAGTCGGTTTTACAAAGGCGTGATGCATTGGTTTTACTGTACTTAAGTACTGATTTAAAACATTCTCTAGAGTACGACCTCTTTCTGTCGTATCTCTCTTTATTCTTCTAATAAGCCTTGTGTCATCATCAGCTTCGACAAATATCTTAATGTCCGAAAGGTTCCTGATTCTTTCATCTTCTAAAACTAAAATACCTTCTAAGATAATGATTTCTGCTGGATTGATAGTCACAGTAGTTTTAGTGCGATTTAACTCCACAAAATCATATGTCGGTTTATCAATCGATTTTCCGGAAATTAAAGCTAAAATTTGTTGATAAAACAAATCGTTATCTAAAGATAGAGGATGGTCATAATTAACCTTTCTTCTTTCTTCAATTGTTTTATCACTTTGATCCTTGTAATAATCATCATGACGAATTACTTCAACTCTTTCTCCAGGAAAGTTCTTCATTATTTTATTGACGACAGTTGTTTTTCCTGAAGACGAACCGCCGGCAACAGCGATAATTATTGGTTTATTCATCTTTTACCTTCCTAATCATACTATATTTTGGTACTGATATATCTAGTTTAAGTAAAATTGTTTGTAAAGGATGTCTCGCTGCATCTAAAATCTCATAATCCTCATTTAAGATTTCTTTGACTTTGAACTGGATTGTAGTCTTATCTGGAGTGAAGACTTCCAATGTGTCGCCTGGGCTGAAATAATTTCTTTGTTCAATCAATAGATACTTATTATCACAATCATAATCTATCACTATTCCGACAAATTCTTTAGTCGGAACTTCGCTTCTTTGATTATAAAGCTGTTGTTCAATGGTTGTGTCTCCATTAAAGAAACCATAAGATGTTTGTCTGTTTTCCGCTTTTTTAATTTCATTCTGATAAAAACTAATATCTCTTAAACAGCCGGAGTAATAATCATCTATCAACATTCGATAAGCACTGACTACTGTCGCGATATAGTGAACAGATTTCATTCTGCCTTCAATCTTTAAAGAACTAATTCCCGCCGCCAACAAATCTTTAACAAAAGCTGTTGCGTCTAAGTCTTTTGAAGACATTTGAAAATCATGATTAGCGGATAACTTATTATCCCCTTCGTATAAATCATACAACCAGCGGCACGTATGTGCACATCCGCCTCTGTTTGCGTCTCTAAGGACAGTATAATTAGATAAAGTACATCTTCCTGAATATGAAACACACATTCCGCCATGAATGAAGATTTCAAGGTCAGTTAAAGCGTTCTGGGAAATTTTCTTTATCTCTGCCATCGATAATTCTCTGGCTAAAACCACTCTTTTTACCCCTTCATTATAAAAATAATTAGCTAAAGAAGAGTTAGTTACCGAAAATTGAGTCGATAGATGAATTTCAAGATTAGTTAGTAATTTCGCTCTTTCAACGACAATCATACTTGAACAAATAATCGCGTCGACTTTAATTTTTTCTAAATAAATTAAATACTCATCCAAACCGAATATATCATCGTCATGAAAAACTATATTCATGGTTATGTAGATTTTTTTATTTAAGTTATGGGCGAAATCAACCAACTCTTTTATCATCTCTAAATCAAAGTTGGAAGCTCTAGCTCTTAATGAAAACTGTTTACCCCCGATATAAACTGCATCCGCCCCATAAAGCAAGGCAATTTTAGCTTTTTCTAAATTGCCGGCTGGAGCTAATAACTCAGTTCTCACTTAATTCACCTTTTAATTTTTCGGTATATTGATAATAAAAACCCTTATTATACTTATCTTGATATTTATTTAAAAATTCGGGGACGAAATTTTTATCTTGATAAGCTTTTAAGATGTCATAATATTCTTCGTCATTAATAAAGATTCTTTCAATAAAGAAATCATCTAAATGTTTTTCTAAAACTTCAATTTCCGCAAAAGACTCCAAGGCCTTATCACGAAAAACGTGAGTCCCGCCCATGTCCTCAAACACCGGATACAAACTATCGGGACGCATTTCTTCTTTTAATCTAAAACTATCATTTTCTTTAATGTTTTCTTTTTCGATATTTTTATAGATAAAATAATTAGTCAATAAATTACGCTTAGAATAAAACATATCGATAAATCCGTGCCCAACTAAGGATAACTCAGTTTTTTTATTCTTAAAAATTCTCTCAATTTCTTCTAGAGTAATCTCCTTAGAAATTGTTATTCCCTTGATGTTTTTTATCAAGAAATATTCGTTATCAAAACTATTGGTGTTAAAGGTTCCCGGTTGATAGATAATCTTTTTTTCTATCCCGAATTCTTTAGCGATAACCATGACCGTCATATCTCCGCACACAACAGCGGTAATTTCCGGCTTTTTAGCGACTTCAAGAATGTCTTTTAAACTTTCGATATCCGTTTCATGAATCATCTTATTGATAAGTAAATAGATGTCTTTTTTATATGAAGCGATTTCATCCAGATGATTATACATATCCAGCGAGATTTTCTTTACAGAAAGCGGTGTATCAATCAAAAAAACATCAACCTCTAAGTTGATTAATTTTAAGATCTCATCAAGTTGTTTAAGTCTCGCAACAATTCTCATTAAAACACCTATTTCTTAATTGATATCGACAACCCGTCGCCAATTTCATAGATATATGTTTCAAATTCCGGGTGATTCAATAAATTTGAATTAAAATCAGAAATCTTTTTAACTAAACTCTTTATTCTCTTTGATTCGAGAGTTTCAGGTTTTTCCACTAAACCGTGGAAAAGCAAATTATCACAAACTACCAAACCCTGAGGATTTAAATTCTTTTTAAATCGCTCTAAGAATTTAAAATACTGAGCTTTCGCAGCGTCAATAAATATCAAGTCGTAATTATCAGCCAAATCAACTGCTAAAGCATCGCCAAAAATCAATTCTATCTTCGATTCTAGTTTCGCTTTATTTATGTTTTCTTTAGCTATTTTGTAATTTTCTTCGTCTTTTTCTATCGTTGTGACAAAACAATAGGTATTAAGCGCCATCATGATGGCGCTATAACCGATTGCCGTACCTATTTCTAGGACCTTTTTTGTTTTAGATATCTTAATCAATTGTATCAATAAATTGATGCCTTCTTGACTAATTATCGGTGTTTTTAATTCATTGGCCTGATTCAATATCTCTTTGATAATCAATGAATCAGAGGTTTTATTGATTGAAGATAAATAGTTATTCATCTTTCTCATGATCATGGTCACAATTGTGATCATGAACATGTTCTTCATCTTCCTCTTCGCCTTCTTCTAAAAAGCTTTCTAAAACTTCTTCGATTAAATCCCATTCAGCATCAGTTTCGATAGGATTTAAATTCCCTTCTTCACCATCTTCTGGGTTGAAACTAGCTGCGAAGTATTCGCCTGTTTCATCGTCTTTCAATTGGTAAACCAAATATGATTTTCCAAATTCTTCAGATTCAAAAGTCATAATAATTACTGCTTCTAATTCGTTTCCTAACTCATCGGTAATAAATAAAGTATCATCGTATTCTTGCATGTTAAACTCTCTTTCTGCTATCCAAATAGCTTTGTAATATGATAGTTGCTGCAACGAAGTCAATCTTCGTTTTTCTTTTTTTACGGCTTAAGTCAGCAGAAATCATCATCGATTCCGCCATCTTCGATGTTAATCTTTCATCCCAAAGAACGACATCTTTTTTAAATTTCTCTTCCAATCTAGTTTTAAAACTAATTGAAGATTGTGCTTGAAAGCCAATGCTGCCATCCATGTTCTTCGGCAGACCTAATACAAATTTTTCAATTTCTACATCTTTTAGTATAGCAAATAATTCATTAATTGCATACTCAAAATTATTATTTGCGAAAGTAATTGTCGATAATTTAGTTGCGATAATCTGAGACGGATCTGAGATCGCAATACCTAAGGTTTTAGACCCTAAATCTAATCCAACAATTTTCATAATACCAATTCCTTAATATGCTTAATCGCTTCGTCAACTTTGGTGACATCTTTACCGCCAGCTTGTGCAAAATCAGGTCTGCCGCCACCATTGCCGCCACAAATTTGCGCAGCTACTTTAACAATTTGTCCAGCGTTAAATTCTTTTAAATTACTTTTAGCGACAAAAACAATTTTTTCATCAACCACTGAAGCTAAGAAAACAAAATTGATCTTGTTATTAGCGACTTCATCGTCCGCTAACTGTTTTAAAACTGCAGCGTTTAAATTATCAAGTCTTGCGATAACCTTATCTTTAAATGTAAACTTACTTAATTCTTGAACAGAATCCAAAGCCTTATTTTTTTCTAATAAGTTATATGCTTTTTCTAACTCTTTGACAGCGACTTGAGCTCTATGTAATTCTTCACGTTTATTAATAACGTCTTGATAACTGCCTAAATATTCTTGATTTTTACAGAAGTTAAATTCAATATTTAATCCATTTTCTTTAGCCAAAGAAAGAATTTTTTCAGCTTTCAAGATTAAGTTATCAATATCCTGATTTAACCCTACTAAAGAATCCCCTAAAGTATCGACCATCTTATTGACAAGGCCTTCGATTCTAAAGATTCCGGACCCAATTGACGAAATTGATTTTATCGCAAATCTCCCGATATCCTTAAGATCTTTAACATGTGTCCCGCCGCAAAGATCTAGTGTGTATTTTAAATCAATCGTTCTGACTTTATCTCCGTATTTTTCACCAAATTCAGCGATTGCGCCTAGGTTTCTCGCTTCATCGACCGTCATAACTCTTGTTGATGATTTATATGAATCTTTAATCATCTCATTAACAATCTTCTCGATTTTTAAAATCGTTTCATCAGCGATAACTTCATAATGATTAAAATCAAATCTTAATCCGTCAAAACTTACTTGAGAACCTTGTTGGGAAACATGGTTTCCTAAAGTGTCCCTTAAAGCTTTGAACAATAAATGAGTTGCCGAATGATGATACTCAGTTAATTTTCTGCGGTTATTATCGACTTGAGCGATTACTTCTAAGCCCTCATAATTTTGCGATAATTCCTCATCAGTTTTATGAATGAATTGACCATTAGGCAATTTTTCAACGTCGATGACATTCAGGTTAATCTTTTCATTAAAGATTACGCCATGGTCAGCCAACTGACCGCCTGAAGTCGCGTAGAACGGCGTCTTATCTAAAACAAGTCCCTCAGGAAAGACTTTAATTATCTTGGCTTTTGTAACTAGGGTTTCGTATCCGACAAATTCGCTGTTATCAAAGAAATTTAAGTAATCTTCATTTTGTCCCATCATCGAATCAGCTTCACTTCTCGCTTTACGAGCTCGATCTTTTTGTTTTTCCATCTCAATCTTAAAGCCGTTAGTATCCACGACATATCCTTGTTCTTCAGCATATTCCATTGTTAATTCCAAAGGAAAGCCATAAGTGTCATAAAGCAAGAATGCATCTTGGCCGCTAATTGTTTTTTCGCTAGTCGCCATGATCTCATTTAACTTCTTTTCACCGGAAAGCAAGGTTTCCAAGAATTTGTTTTCTTCAGCGTTGACAATCTTTTTGACTATATCGACCTTATTTACAATATAAGGATAAAATACTTTTAAGATATCAATTACTATGTCTACTAAATCAACTAAAAATGGTTTCTCAATTTTTAACTGTTTTCCATATTTTACCGCTCTTCTTAGTAATCTTCTTAATACATAACCTCTACCTTCATTACTTAACATCGCGCCATCACTAATAGCCATTGTTACAGTTCTGATATGATCAGCGATTACCTTAAAAGCCTTTTGACCTTTGTATTCAACGTTAGCTATTTCCGAAATTTTTCTGATTAGCGGCATGAATTGGTCTGTTTCAAAATTTGTTTCCGTGTTTTGAATTACTGACGCGAATCTTTCTAGACCAGCCCCGGTATCAATGTTTTTATTTGGTAATTCAGGATATTCACTTCTTTTCAAACCTTCAACGGCATTATATTGCGATAAAACAATATTCCATAACTCAACATAACGATCATTCTCGATATTCTTTTTAATTGAATCAGAAGTAAAATCACCGTACTTTTCTCCACGATCGAAGAAAATCTCCGTACATGGTCCACAAGGACCTGAACCAATTTCCCAAAAATTATCTTCACTAGCAATTAATCTATCTTCATCAACACCTAAACTCAACCATCTTTCTTTAGTATCAAGATCGGTTGGATAATAAGTAAAATATAGTTTATCTAAAGGAAATCCAAAATATTTTTCACTAGTTAGAAGTTCATAACCGTATTCAATAGCTTCATCTCGAAAATAATCGCCAATTGAAAAATTACCCATCATTTCAAAGAAAGTATGGTGTCTGGCAGTATTACCAACATTATCAATATCGTTGGTTCTAATACACTTTTGAACATTAACTATTCTTGGATTCTTCGGCATTACTCGACCTTCGAAATATTTCTTAAGAGCGGCTACTCCGGAATTCATCCATAAAAGCGTCTGGTCATTATTGGGAATTAAAGAAGCTCCTTCTTCAACCGCATGCCCTTTATCTTTAAAAAAGTTAATCCATGTTTGTCTAATTTCATTACCTGTCAAATATCTCATTCTTTCACCTCATCACTTAAAAAAGAAAATCGTCCCTTGTAAAAAAAGGACGATTAAACGCGGTACCACCTTAATTCCAGTATTACAACTGGCACTTAACTCTCTTAACGCGAGAAAAACGTGTGTTTTTCATGACACCTCTCAGAAGGAGCTTCATAAATCTTTCTTGTTTAGTTTCACCGACCCTAAACTCTCTATTTTTAAAGAAAAATCCATTACTTATCTTCGTCCTTGATTTACTAAAATATTATACAATATTTAAGTCGCTTTTGCAAACAGATTACAAAAAATCTGAAATCTTTAAATTCTGATTTTTTTCACTATTCAAATTATTCTCTAGAAAATAATTTAATAAGGTGTTTCTCTTGCGGTCCATCCCCAAAACTCCGCGTCGATATGCATCAAAATCACCAATCATAATCAACTTCTCTTTAGCTCTGGTAACACCGGTATATAAAAGCTTTCTCCTCAACATAATCGTGTAAGCTTTACTTAGTGGCATGATAACGGCTTTAAATTCTGAACCTTGCGATTTATGAATCGAAACGGTGTAAGCTAAAGTTAAATTATCTAAATCTTTTTTGCTGTACTTGACGATATTCTCGGAAAAATCTACAATCAACTCATCATTAGGCGTAATGCCAATTACAGTTCCTTGATCGCCATTCATGATATTATCTTCAGGTTGGTTAACCAGCTGCATGACCTTGTCGTTGTACCAAAATTCTTTTTCTTTAAATTTGACGA
>DIGC01000092.1:0-3065 GCA_002419445.1 Caryophanales bacterium UBA5732 | reverse complement strand
ATTCCATTAAAGCCTTTATAGACCGGTATCAATACTTGGATGTCGTTCAATAAATCATATCCTTCATCAATCAGTTGAGTAATTTTCTCGATAATTCTCGAACTAATCAATGAGTCATTAGCGTTGATAAATTGTTTGTCGGAATGATTGCGGAAAAAATCTTCATTGATGTTCTTACTTAAAATATCATACGCTAAGGAAATAATATGTGAGTCGTGAGCCTGCCTGTGAATTACATCAAGTTCAACGACATTAAATAGTTTCGAAGAAATTAAGTTATTAAGGACATCACCCGGACCAACAGAAGGCAATTGATTTGCGTCTCCGACCATAATTACTTTTGTATTCAGCCCAATTGCTGAAAACAGTTTATTCGCTAACAGTGAATCAAGCATCGACGCTTCATCGATAATTAAAATCTTAGCTTCAAGTTCATTGGTTTCGTCAAATTTAAAGTTACCCTCAAAATCATAACCGAGTAGTTTGTGAACTGTCGTCGCATTTAAATTTGTCGCTTCCGACAATCTTTTTGCAGCTTTACCTGTTGGAGCTGCCAACTTAATAAATTCAGTGTTGACTTGATTATTATGTAACATTTTATAAACGTCGATAACGCCTTTTATAACCGTTGTTTTACCAGTACCAGGTCCACCGGTAATAATTGAAAAATTATTATTCAAAGCCGTGTAAATCGCTTTTTTTTGAGCTTTCGTGTAAGTTATATCATTGAAAGACTGGAAATCCTCAAGCAATGAATCGAAGGTTTCTTGATCGATACCGTTGTTGATAACGTCAGTGATTTTTAAGATTTTTTTAGCTAGATTCATCTCGCCATAATACAAATATGATAGAGCGATTTTATCTTCAACTTGGATTATTCTTCTTTCTTTAAGTAAAGAATTAAGTTGTTCTTCAACCAAAGATTTTTCTACAGAAAAGTCTGGATGTGAATTTAAATAAGTTAAAGTAAACTCAACAAGTTGTTCCTTTTCAAGATAAGTATCACCGTACTTATTCATATACTCAGTCAAAAGATAATAAATCACAGCTGATATTCTTAAAGGCGAATCGTATTGAAATCCGACTTTTAAACCAATCTCATCAGCTCGTTTAAACCCAATCCCTTCAATATGATCCATTAAAATATATGGATTCTCTTTAATAGTCATAATTGTTGAAGCGCCATAAAAAGAGTATATTCTCATTGCCATTCTCGGAGAGATGTCAAAACTATAAAGCCAAACGAGTGTATTTTCCATCTCTTTATTTTGCACGACTTCTTTAAAAATTGAATCTCTAAGTTTAGCATTGACCTTAGGAACTTTATCTAAAACATGCTTGTCTTCAGCGATTAAATCCAACGCTGATAATCCTAAAGTTTCAATAATTCTTTCCGCTGTTTTTTTACCTACTCCTTTAAATAAATCGCTTGATAAATAATCAAGTAAACCTTCATAAGTATTATCAACCATTCTTTCAAACCGATTGGCGTTATATTGAATTCCATATTTAGGGTGATTAGCTACCTCACCATAAAAACGGTAATTAACTGAATTTTCTAATTTAGGAAAAAACCCACAAACAATAATTGTGGGTTCAAAATGAACAATATCTTTATTATCAGTATCAGTTATTTTTAACTTGATTACTGAATATGAAGAATCATCGCTATAAAATAAATATCTTTGAATATTACCTTCAACGTAACTCATAAGACCTCTATAATTTCATAAACGCTTCGATATCTTTAATTTCCTTGATTATATCCTTACTTAAGTTTTCATATCCTGATTTAGTAACTAACACATTATCTTCAATTCTGATGCCAATTCCTTCTTCGGCGACATAGATTCCTGGTTCTACAGTAAGTACAACACCTGGAACTAAGGTTTCTGAATATGTACCAGTGTCATGAACATCTAAACCTAAATAATGACTTACTCCATGATAATAATACTTATCAACTTCATTTTTCTCTTTAATTAATCCCAATTTAATCATTCCTTGAGCCAGCATATCTTTAGCAAACTCATTAAGTTCTCTAACATAAAGACCTGGTTTGACTTTTTCAATTGTCGCTTTATTGACATCAAGCACTAATTGGTATAGAGCACTTTGTCTTTCGTTGAACTTGCCGCTAATTGGAAACGTCCGGCTAATATCTCCGGCATAAAGATTGGATAATGCCCCTAAATCAAGAAGTACCAAATCCCCTTCTTTAACAGTTTGGTTGTTATCGACATAGTGTAAAACGGTAGCGTTTTTCCCGCTCGCCACAATCGTATCGAAAGAAACGCCGGTAGACCCCGCGACTTTAATTGTGTACTCAAACAACGCTTCTAAATGACCTTCGTTAATTCCAGCTTTTGCGTTTTTAAGAATAGCTTCAATGCCAGCTTTGGTATATTTAATCGCTTGTTTAATCTCTTTAACTTCTTCATCGGATTTGATTCTTCTATGATTGCTGATAATATTATTCAAATCTTTAATCACAAGTTCAGGATAATTATCAACGATATCAGCTAAATAAGTAAAACTCATTGGTTTTTTCATTTTCTGATAGCGGAACATATCTAAATAAAGATTCTTTGGAGTCGAACTTAAAAGCGCGGTCCTTGAATCGGTTAAGATTTTATTAGCCACGAAATCTTTAAATTCTTCAACATAAAGAATATTACTTATTTCAATCCCTGAAATATCACTGACTTCTTCCTTTGTTAAACGACGACCTAACCATTTATTAGCGTAATCACTTGGTTCTTCAATGAAGATATATTCAAAGCATTTATTACCGTCTTTAGCCAGCAATAAGAAAAAATTCTCTCTCTTAAGTCCTGTTAAATAAAAGAAATGACGGTTGGGGATATATTTATGGAATTGATCCCAAGTCTTATGCATCGCTTCTCCAGAAGCTAATATTGCAAAAGAACCGTCAATCAATTCGACTAATAGATTTTTTCTTCTATTAATATACTCAGTATTTTTCATCAGTTATCACCTCAAAAACATTATAACATGTTTATGAAATCTCTTCATCTAGAAAAGCGATAATTTTTATAAAAAAA
>DIGC01000115.1 GCA_002419445.1 Caryophanales bacterium UBA5732 | reverse complement strand
ACATTCTCTGGATAAGGCATTCCGTGAGAAATGATGGTCGATTCTAAAGCTACTACCGGAATGTTATTAATTAAAGCGTGTTTTACTTCTTCTTTGATTTCCAAATACTTTTCATAAGTTTTCATTGTTTTTAAACTCCTTTTCGACTAAATTTATCGATAAATTTTGATTTACTGAATAATGAGATTGGATAGTTAAACTCGAACTGATAACTCCTAATTTGACGCTTTTTTCGAAGGTTTCACCATTAGATAAACCATGAATAACCATAGCGCTAAAAGCATCTCCAGCACCTGTGACGTCAACTACTAAATCGTCCGGAACTTCTAAAATTTTTTGGTGTTTAATAAAATTTTGATTCCCGTAAAAACAGCCGCTTTTTCCTGAAGTCACAACTATTTTGTTTGTACCCTTAACTAGCCATAATCTGCAAAAATTTTCAATGTCGTTTGACTTAGACATAAAATAACTTTGACTCTCATCTAAATTGCAAATTACTATTTCTACACCTTTCAAATCATCTGGCATATTTTTCATTTTCGGTCCAGATACACCAACAATCGCAAGCTTCTTATTTTCAAGTTTTGCAAATTCAACTAAAGCTTCGAGACCATCTTTTGTAATATTAGTATCAGCGATAATCCAAGAGCCTAAATTCAAATAGCGTTTGTGTTCTAAAACCCAAGTTCTATTCATTCTTAAATTTATTGACATGTCAGCGAAACCTACATTCATATTACCATCTTTACCAATAACAGAGTAGTAGGTTCCTGTTCTTTCATTTAAAACTTTATCAGTCGCAAAAACATCCATCAGTTTTTTATTATCTTTTAATAGACTTTCCCCGACTGAATCATCACCTACCATCGACATTAAAGATACTTTATTATTTAATCTAGCCAAGTTTTCCGCGATGTTCCTGACAACACCTCCGTAAGAAACACTCGATTTTACTGGATTCGAAGTTTCCAAAATCATCTCATCATTTAAAATAAATGTATAATCAAGATTCGCTCCCCCTACACAAGTAAGATATTCTTCTTTCCTTAGCAGGTATGGTTTACCTAAAATAAATCCCTTTTCCTGCAAACCAGATATCAAGTTCGCTACTGCCGGCCTTGATATAGAGAGCTTATCCGCGATGAATTGCTGACTGACATAGGGATCTTGTTCAAGTATCTTCAACACTTTTTCTTCGTTATCATTTAAACCCATATTTATCACCACTAACTTTTGTTTATTAACAAACTTATGTTTATAGTATAAACTATAAATCACAAAAAGTAAAGGATTAAAAAAATTATGGACAACCAAATTTAGTCGTCCATAAAAAATAATTATATTTTGAGATCTCCAGGTTGGATGAACCCTTTTTTTCTGAAGATTAAATCAATAATAAAAATTAGTACAATTGGTAATATTATGTGTAAAACAAAAATTGACAATAAACTATTCAAACTATACCCTATTACCCCAAATGTTTCAAACTGACCTACCAATCCTGATGTTCCCATTCCTGCGCCAATCGAGCTTGTCTCAATTTTGAAAACTAGCGTTGAAATCGGCCCTAAAATAGCTGATACAAAAATCGTAGGAACCCAGAGAATTGGTTTCTTTAAGATGTTTTTAAATTGTAACATTGAAGTTCCTATCGCAATTGATATTAACGTTCCTAAATTATTGTCTTTTCTTGACATGATTGCAAATCCAATCATTTGAACGCTCCCACCTACAACAGCAGCTCCTCCTGCAATTCCGCCCATGGAAATGGCAATCGCAATCGCAGCGCTAGAAATTGGTGCTGTTAATGCCATACCCATGATTACCGCAATAATTACTCCCATTAAAAACGGTTGTAGATTGGTTGCGTATTGTATAAAATCTCCTAATAAGTTCATAGTTGTTTGAACCGGCCATCCAATTAACTTAGCAATAATCAAAGCGGTTATAACGCCAATAAGCGGCACTAAAATAATATCAAGTGTTGTTTTTTTCTTTAACAAATAAGCTAATACGAAATACACAGTTATCGTAGTAAAATAAGCAACCATCGGATCGTAATAAAAACTCGTAGCTATTCCTCCGGAAACACCGGTTACAATGAGTTTAATTCCTTCTAATTTAAGAGCTGTGGCGATTCCAAAACCGATACCGATTCCCATCAATGATTTTAAAATATTTGATAACCCTTGTAAAGAAGTTTCAACAATATCTAAATTAGGTATATATCCAATGATCTTACTTAATTGGCCAATAATCACACCGATAATCAAAGTAGAAAACAAGCCGATAGCCATGCCATTAAAGCTGGTCATAAAAAAGTTTAGTACACCTTTTTTCTTCATGTAGTACCCCCAAAATGCAATATTAATAATCTTGCTATTATATTGTATCAATATTTGATAATTTTTTACATAAATTAGATGAAAAACTTTTCGCTGATAAGTGAAATTTGTATGATGCTACTGAATTTTAAAACAAATCAGTACCTGCTAAATTATTGACGTGTGTGAAGATGGTTCTTCTTCTAAAAAAGGACAACTGTCGAAAATGAGTGTTGAAATTCCCCTATACACTCCAATCTATCTGCATCCACTTACCTAATTTATGATTCGTAGCCATAATAATTCAGAAAAAGCCCTTATTAAAGCAAAAAAAGGCCTGATACGTATTGTATCAAACCTATACTTCATATTAGTTTTGAACTCAATGACTTTACTTATTATGATGCGGAAAGTTTTTATTTTTACGGATATTACTATTAAACAATGAAAACTTATTAAAACTATTTGTGTCTGAGATATTCTTGTATAATCGATACTTTATCTTTTCTATGCATGGCATTATAGGCATTCAGCCATTCCTCAAGTGAAGACAAATAAACAAGAGTTCCATTAATTTTTATTTCTTCAACCTTTGTTGTATCATCAAAGTTGTATATGCCTTCATCTGTGTTAATTTTAAAGCCAATCATAATATCCACATCAACACCATCAATCGAAAGTTCATAAAAATGATTGGTGGGATATTTAGTAGAGCTATTGTCTTTTTTGAAATTATATATTCTTAAGACTTCTTCAAATCTTGTAATTTCTTCCGTCTTTACAATTACATCAATATCATCAACAAAAACATCAAAGCCTCTTAGTTTTAGCATAAGTGACGCTCCTAAAGACCATTCGAAATTGTGCTTATTTAAAAGTTTCGCCAATTTTACCAAGGCATTGATATGTTTTCTTGCAGGTAAACATTCTTTGCTGATATTTTTCACTAATATCATCTCTTTTCTATATTTTCTTTGATTATAATGTTACTTATTTATTAGCCAAATTATAATGGATGCTATATTTACCTGCTCTCAAGAATAAAATATTAATTATGAATAAATATGTTTAGTCTTTGAGATTTAAATTATGTGTAAGACAGCAACCTTTAAATATAGTGCTTCATCTGATCCAATCAAAGTTGCATGATCTTTACCTTGTGTTCTTAATTCAACAAGTTGGGCATTTACACCTGTTGCAGCTACACTTTCCTTTATCATATCTAAGAACAAATTAATCGAAAGATGTTGCGAACAACTACAAGTAATTAGATAACCACCTTTATTAATTTGCTTTAATGCTAACATATTTATATCTCTATAACCGTGGTAACCTGCTTTTACTGTATCTTTCGATTTTGTGAAAGCGGGTGGGTCCAAAATAATAACATCAAACTTTTGACGTTCATTTTTATATAGACGAAGTTGTTCAAAAACATCTGCTTGTAGAGCTTTGATGTTAGTAAAGCCATTAATCTCAGCATTCTTACGAACTGTTGCGATTGCATCTTTACTTACATCTACTGCAGTTACTTCACTTGCTCCATATTTACTAGCACAAAGAGAAAATCCACCAACATTAGAAAAACAATCAAGGACAGTTTTATCCTTTACGTAGTATTTCAAATTGTCGCGATTTTCTTTTTGATCCAAGAAATATCCTGTCTTTTGTCCATTGATGATATCTATGTCTAACTTGATACCATTTTCTTCTATCGTTACTATTTGAGGCACCTCACCATATAGTATACCTTTAACTTCTTCTAAACCTTCTTTACTTCGAACTGATACATCACTTCGTTCATAAATTCCTTTAGGCTTAAAGATTTCAACTAAGATCTCTACTATCATAGTTTTTCTAACTTCCATACCAAGAGATAAGAATTGAACTGATAAATAATCAGCATATTTGTCAATTATTAAACCTGGAAGTAGATCAGATTCACCAAAGACTACTCTATAGTTATTACTATAGCCTAAACTTAGGCGGTAATCATTAGCTTGTTTAACACGATTGAAAAATAATGTTTTATCAATTGGTGTTTCGTCACGCGTTAAAAGACGAACAATAATCTTTGATTTATGGTTAATATACCCGTAACCAATAATACGTCCATCATGCCCTTGAACCTTTGCAATACTTCCTTGTTCATCATACCCATCTATTTTTACTACTTCGTTCGCATAAACCCAGGGATGTCCTGCGAGGATACGTTTTTCTTCACCTTTTTTTAGTGTTATTGTATACATTTATTTTTCTTGTATACTCAATATAGATAGTTTTGTTGTTTTGAGTATACTTATCCTTTCTCTACTTAACTTAAATTTATTCATACGTTTTTTAACATCAAGAAATAATCGACAAAGCGAGAACAAGCCCTCTTTATCAAAGTGTACGGTCATTATACCATATCTCCAACTTTTTAGAAGCTACTTCAAGTACTGATGTCTTGTCTTTATGGACTTTATCGCACTTTTGCACAACCTCATTATGGACTTTACTGTTTATGATGCTAAAAGTTCATATTTCTTTTATACTATCCTTAATTTTTTATCATTCTTACTGCATTCTTAGTATATATCACTTTAGTGTGACCATCCTTTATAAACCCTTCAGATTTATAAAAGCCAATAGCTTGTTCATTACTTTCTAAAACCCATAGGATAATACTGTTATAATGAGATAATTCTTTATAACACACTTTAATCAACGCTTTACCTATACCCATATTCTTATACTCATTTAAAACATAAATCGCCATTATTTCTCCAGCATTTTTTAAATCTTCATCCCTAGATTCTAAGTAACTAGCGAATCCAACAATCTTATGATCTATAATAGCGACATAAGTGTTTTCAGGATGTTCTTTTGCTGACATAATACTTCGCTCTAGACTAATCTTTTCCATGATATCATCAGGAAAAAGACCGGTATAGGTTTCTATCCAACTTCTATAATGCACATAGCCTTTACCTTCAGCATCTTTATAAGTCGCTTTTCTAATCACTAGATCATTCATATATCCTCACCAAATATTTTACTTATAAATATCTTTTCGATGACCAAACTCAATCACTAATATAATCAATTCATTATCCGTTATATTAGTTAAAATTCTATAGTTACCAACCCAGTACCGCCAGATACTTTTCTTTTCATGAGAAAATCCTTTACCTTTTGCTCTTGGGTCTTTTGTTCCTTCAAGATTTTTTTCTATCCAAGCAATAATCATTCTAGCAATTTGTTTATCTAAGTTTTTTAAAGATTTTAATGCTTTTTCAGTAATTTTTACTCTATACATGATTAAAAATCCAATATTTTCTTAGCTTCTTCAATCGTATAAGTTTTCGGATTTTCTTCATACTCTTTATAAGCTTGTTCATAAAGAAATATATCAAACTCATCTTCTATCTTAGAAAGAATTGCTTGTCTCATCACTTCTGATACTGTTGTTCCATTTAATTCCGCATATTTTTTTATAAGTTTTGATTCTTTCTCACTAACTCTAATCGAAATAGACATTTCTATCACCTCGTAATACATTGTAACACTAAAAATAGATTTTTGCAATACTTTGTAATACAAAATGAATAAAAAAAGAATTGAAAAAATATATCAAATCTCTAAAATTCTATGTCTTGTCATTCGCAAGTTTATCATGTTTTTGCTTCTAGATTATTAAGTTTATCCATTTGACATTTTTAAG
>DIGC01000036.1 GCA_002419445.1 Caryophanales bacterium UBA5732 | reverse complement strand
ATCATCTTCATCAACCGAATTATCTTCGTTGATCGTCTCTTCATCATCATCTTCGAACAGAGTATCTGTTTTAGTGATTTTTAAAGGTTTTTCCTCAGGTTGAACTTGTGAAGTTTTCAGAGTTGAATCTGAATCTTCATATTCTTCACCATCATCTTTTGCGACAATAGCGATTGTTGAGACTACATGGTCTTCAACTAAATTAATAATTCTAACGCCTTGAGTTGCACGTTTAGTAATTGAGATTTTATCAATTGGAGTTCTAATGATTATACCTTTATCAGATACAGCCAATAAATCTTCATCACCTACAACTGAGATAAGTTTAGCAAGTTCACCGTTTTTAGCGGTAACATTAATGGTTTTAACGCCTTTACCACCGCGTTTCTGCAAGCGATATTCATCAACTTCAGTTCTCTTACCGTAACCTTTTTTAGTGATTGCTAAGATTTGACTTCTTTCTTCAGTAACTGTAGAAACTCCCACTACAACTTCTTTTTCTTGGAGATTTATTCCCCTAACTCCCGCTGCAGTTCTTCCCATGTCTCTAACTTCAGTTTCTTGGAAGCGAATAGCCTTCCCATTTGAAGCTCCGATAATAATGTCTCTTGTTCCATCAGTCAATCTCACAGAATGCAAGTAATCATTTTCTCTTAATGTTATGGCGCGAATACCGTTAACTCTAATATTCACAAAATTAGATACTGCGGTTCTTTTAACAATCCCATTTGTTGTTGTAAAGAATAAGTAGCCTGAGTCAAAATCTTTGATTGACATAACGGCAGCTAATTCTTCGCCTTCATTAAGATTTAATAAGTTAACTATCGGCAAACCTTTTGAGTTTCTTCCAAAATTAGGGATTTTATATCCCTTAATTTTGTAAACTCTACCCAAGTTTGTAAAAAACAATAAGTAATCATGGGTTTTGGTGAAGATGATAGAATCAATAACATCATCTTGATTTAGATTAATTCCGGTTTTTCCTCTACCACCACGGTTTTGTGATCTATAAACATCAAGGTTCATTCTCTTAACATAACCGTTAGTCGTAATAGCGATAATAACATCCTCGATTGGAATTAAATCTTCGTCTTCAATATCGCTATCTCCGAATGGATTGATTTCGGTTCTACGGGCGTCGCCATATTTATCTTTCATTTCTTTAGCGTCATCAATTAATAATTGATCTTGCTTAGCTTTATCAATTAATGTTTCTTGTAAATCATAAATCATGTTGCTTAAAGTCTGTACTTCAAGATCGATTTTTTCTCTCTCTAAACCGGAAAGTCTTCGTAATTGCATTTGCAAGATTGCTTTAGTTTGAATTTCTGAAAGGTTGAAAGCTGACATAAGTTGGACTTCAGTATCATCATAAGATTCCTTGATTATTTTAATTACATTATCGATATTGTCTAAAGCGATAATAAATCCTTCAAGGAGATGAAGTCTTTGTTGAGCCTTTTCTAAATCGAACTTAGTTTTTCGAACCAAGACTTCAATTTGATGTTCGTAATAGTACTTAATCATGTCGATAATGCCCAAAACAATAGGTCTATCATTAACTAACGCTAGCATGTTAGCCCCGAAGGAAGTTTGTAGTTGAGAATTTTTAAGTAGATTATTCAGGACAACTTCGGCGTTAGCGTCACGTCTTAATTCAATGACAATTCTCATACCTTTTCTGCTAGATTCATCTCTTAAGTCGGTAATACCCTCAACTTTACCTTCTTTGGCAAGTTCAGCTATTCTATCGATAAGAGTGGTCTTATTAACTTGGTATGGTATTTCTTTAACAATGATTTGTTTTTTACCATTTGCCATCTCAATAATATCGGTTCTGGCTTTAATTCTTATTGTTCCTCTACCGGTGGCGTAAGCGGAAGAAATTCCCGATTGTCCTAATATAACACCGCCCGTAGGGAAGTCTGGACCTTTAATATATTCCATAATATCATCTAGTTCGATGTTTTTGTTATGGATATAAGCAATGTAACCATCTAGAACTTCATTCAAATTATGTGGAGGAATGTTTGTTGCCATTGCAACAGCAATACCGCTTGAACCGTTAACGATAAGATTAGGTATTCTTGAAGGTAATACTTTTGGCTCTTGTTCGGAACCATCATAGTTGTCAACAAAATCGACAGTTCCTTTTCTTAAGTCTCGAAGCATTTCCTGAGTGATTTTTTCCATTCTTGCTTCTGTATAACGCATCGCTGCCGGTGGATCGCCGTCAATGGAACCGAAGTTACCATGACCGTTTACCAGTGGATAACGAGTACTAAAATCTTGTGCGAGTCTAACTAAAGCGTCATAAATCGAACTATCACCATGAGGGTGATACTTACCCATTACATCCCCTACAATTCTCGCTGATTTCTTGTAGGCTTTATCTGCGTATACTCCTAATTCATCCATACCGTAAAGAATTCTTCGATGAACTGGTTTTAATCCATCTCTTACATCTGGAATTGCTCTCGCCACAATTACACTCATTGCGTATGATAAGAAGGAGTTTTTCATCTCACTTGTTAAGTTTATTTCTGAGACTTTGTCATAGTTAATATTATCTATTTTTGGTTTGTTTTCTTCCATTTTATCCTCCCTCTTATATGTCTAAATTTTTAACATATTCAGCATTGTCATTGATAAATTCTTTGCGGCTTTCAGTATCGTCGCCCATTAACATAGTAAAAATTCTGTCTGCTTCAATAGCATTATCAATATTCACGAGTAATAATGTTCTTTTTTCAGGATCCATAGTTGTTTCCCAAAGTTGTTCGGGATTCATTTCACCAAGTCCTTTATATCTTTGGAGCGTTGGTTTGCCATTTAATTCACTTAAAATCTTTTCTAATTCTTTTTCTTGATAAGCGTATTGAATGCTTTTTCCTGATTGAACTTTAAATAGAGGTGGCTGAGCTATAAAAACATTGCCGTTTTCTATTAGTGGTTTCAGGTATCTAAATAAAAATGTTAGAAGAAGTGTTCTAATATGAGCGCCATCGACGTCGGCATCGGTCATGATGATGATTTTTTTGTATCGTAAATTTTCTAAATTGAATTCTTCTCCAATACCTGTACCAAAGGCTTGAATCATTGAAAGAATTTCTTTGTTTTGAAGAGCTCTATCAATTCTTGTTTTTTCAACGTTTAATACTTTACCTCTTAAAGGCAAGATTGCTTGGAATTCAGAATCTCTACCTTGTTTTGCAGAACCGCCGGCAGAGTCACCTTCCACGATATAGATTTCAGCTCTGTTTGTATCTCTTGTTCGACAATCAGCTAGTTTCGATGCGAAACCTAGACTGTCAAGAGGAGATTTTCTTCTCGTTGCTTCTCTAGCTTTTTTTGCTGCTAACCTAGCTCTTTGAGCCATTAAAGCCTTTTCAATTACAATCTTAGCTGCGCTAGGATTTTCTAATAAAAAGCGTTCTAAACCTTCGGTCATTACAGCTCCGACAACTCTCCTAGCATCGCTAGATCCAAGTTTGGATTTTGTTTGACCTTCAAATTGTGGATCTGGATGTTTGATAGAAATAATCGCTACTAAACCTTCACGTGTATCTTCTCCGGTTAAAGACTCATCTTTTTTAAAAATGTTTGAACTCTTTCCATAATTATTTAAAATCCTTGTTAAAGTGGTTTTAAATCCTTCTTCATGAGTACCGCCTTCAGGGTTAGTGATATTATTTGTGAAAGGGTAGATATTATCTGAAGAATACCCATCGTTGTATTGCATTGCAATTTCCACGATGATATTTTCTTGTTCACCTTCAAAGTAAGCTACTTGAGGGTGAATTGGTTTTTTATCTTGGTTGAGGAAAGAAACGTATTCTTTTACACCGCCTTGATAGCAATAATCTTTGTGTATGATTTTTGATTCATCTCTAGAATCAGAAATGGCGAACATGATTCCTTTATTCAAAAAAGCTAATTGTTGAATTCTGGTTCTTAAGGTTTCAAACTCATATTCTTGAGATTCTTCAAAAATTATAGGGTCTGCTAAAAATGTAACAACAGTCCCAGATCTATCAGTATCGCCATAACAAGTTAGCTCATTTTTAACAAAACCGTGATCGAATTCGATTTTATACCATTTTCCATCTTTATGAATTTCAACAATCATTTGCTTGCTAAGGGCATTAACAACTGATGCGCCAACACCGTGAAGCCCTCCAGAAACTTTATAAGAATTATGATCAAATTTTCCGCCGGCATGTAAAGTAGTATATACAGTTTCTACTGATGGTCTACCAGTTTTTGGATGAGTATCGACAGGTATTCCGCGACCATTATCAGTAACTCTAATGACGTTCCCCGGAAGTATTTCTACTTTGATATGATCACAATAACCAGCTAAAGCTTCATCAACTGCGTTATCGACAATTTCCCAAACCAAATGGTGCAGACCTCTTGGCCCTGTAGTCCCAATGTACATTCCTGGTCTTTTTTTAACAGCCTCAAGACCCTCTAATATTTGAATGTTACTGGAATCGTACTTAGGATTTTCTCTGTTTTCCATTAAATTTTGTCCTCCCTAATTAAGTGATTTTTAACACTAAAGATTTTTGAATTGTTTAAAAAACTATTATTGATGTCTTTGATATTAGTTGTGGTTATGATAGATTGCAGATCAGCTGTGGTCAAATATTTAACTAACTGATTTTGTCTTAAATAATCTAACTCAGAAAAAACATCGTCAAGTAATAATATTGGTTTTACTTTTTTTTCTTTGATTATGATGTTAGCTATAGATAGCAGAATCGCTAAAATAATTATTCTTTGCTCGCCCTGGGAAGCAAAGTCCTTAGCATATATATCATCGATTAGAAAATCATAATCATCTCGATGCGGACCAACGCTAGTGGTTCTAAAAAATATATCCTTTTGATATTTTTCTTTTAACTGAATTAAGATGTCTCTTTCAATTAGAGGGTTGTATTTAAAACAGATTTTTTTACCATTAGCTGATAAATAGTGATACATTTGCTCTAATTCATCATTTATTTTTGTTATGAATCTGGTTCTTAAATTAATTATAATTTCTGCGCTTGTTGAAAGTTGTTCAGTATAAATATCTAATAAAGTAAAGTCTTTGCTGTGATTTTCAGATAAAATTTTCAGTAACTCGTTTCTTTGTTTAAGGACATTTTTATAATTTCCCAGTTCAATTAGGTAGTTTTTATCGAACTGACCGATTATCATATCAATAAAATATCTCCTATTTTTAGGAGCTCCTTTAATAAGATCCATGTCTTCTGGCAAAAAAGCCAAGACTTTAATTTTACCAATATAATCGCTTAATTTATCTATTTCTTTGTTATTGATACTGATTTTTTTCCCTATTTTTGATATTACGATTTTAGAACTAAAATCTTTATCTGAAGTAATTTTAGCAGTTATTCTCGCGAATTCAGAATCAGTTTTAATAGTAGAAGTATCAACGGTTTTATATGATTTAGCTAAAGCGAGAAAATATATTGACTCGAGCAGATTAGTTTTTCCGCTGCCATTATTGCCAACAAAAAAATTGACGCTTTTACCGAAAGAGATATCAGCTTTTTTGTAACCTCGATAATTTGATAGGGAAATAGTATTAATAAACATTATTTAGTTATCCGATAAGATTGGTTATTAATTTCAACAACATCATTAGGATAAATTTTTTTACCCCGTCTATTTTCTGGTTCATCATTAAGCAAAATTTGATTTTCCATAATAAAAAACTTAACTTCTCCACCAGATCCAACTAAACTCAAGTACTTGATTAATTGTCCTAAAGTGATGTATTCTGTTTTAATTTTAACTTCTTTCATTAGCGTCACCTTATACTATATTATATATACTATATTATATAATAAATAGCGATTTTTTTCAATTAAAATCGTTGTTTTATCCATTAAAAAAAGCGCTTTTTTATGCGCCTTTTAAATTGTTTAATTTTTCTAAAAAATCAACCATAGAATAAAGCCAGTGTTTGGTTAAATTAACTGTGTCTAGGATGATATGAAACTGGTTTTTCTCAATCGCAAACCTAAAATCTTTACTGACATCCAAGCTGCTTTTAAATATGTTAGCTGCGG
>DIGC01000025.1 GCA_002419445.1 Caryophanales bacterium UBA5732 | reverse complement strand
ACATTAGAAGAATTGATAATCGCAATGGCTTTAGGATTTGTACCGATGCTTTTCGGAGAATTAACGAAAGTTGTTCAGAAATCTTTATAAGTTAGAGTTATCAGGTTGTAAAACAAGATGATTTAAAGTAAAATTAAGAATAGGGTTGGTGGTGAAAATTATGAAGAATAATATAAAACAAAATATCTTAATTGGCAACGATGAAGAAATCTATAAAGAGTTTCCTAAACTTAAAGGCATAGATTATTTTTGTCAAGTTGTAGTAACTACCAAAAGATTAATTATTTATACTCAAGGAAATGCCATCACCAGCAACCGTAAAGTTAAAAAAAGAGGTATGAACGAAATCGAATTAAAAAGTATCAGCCATATGGAATACTATTTGGAATATATTAAAAATTCCTTCTTCGTTAAATTACTAGGATTTATTCTTGCGATTGGTTCACTTATTCTTGCCTATGGTATCTTTCAAAACCTAATTGATGTGCCCGCCTACGCTTACTCTAATATCTTAAACTACGTAATTTTAGGTTTAATCTTTCTGATCGGATTAGTGATGATTTTTAAAATTAAACGAATCCTTTATTTCAAAGTTATTTCTGGTTTTAATATTCCGACCGAATTGGAATTGAGACCAACAAAATACAATGAATTAGCATTAAAATATCTCGCAAGTAAATTTTACTAAATTCAAAAAAGCTCTTGATTAATTTCTTGAGCTTTTCTTTTTGCCTTTTTAAAAATCGGCATTACAGAGATTATTTAACATGATATAATATTTGTAATGTTTTATTTAATGAGGTGAATAGTTATGAAGTTGAATTACAAAAAAGTCTTTTTAGTAGGACTAGCTTTTTTTCTTATTTCTTTATTTAACCAGACATATGATTCAATTATCAGTAAGATTCTGATAGATAAATTTGGTTTGAATCAAACTTGGTCTGGAGCGGTAATGGCTTTAGACAATGTTTTAGCCTTATTTTTAATACCAATCTTTGGTAGTTTGTCAGACAAACACAATTCCAAAATCGGCAAAAGAACTCCTTACATTATTGTCGGAACAATAATAGCGGCTTTTGCGTTCATGGGATTAACTTTTAGTGATAATTACCAAACTACGCAAATTCAAACTGAGGATCCAGCCATAATTGAAGACTACAACAGTACCCATGATCAAACTTTCGATTATAATCAATGGGTAGCGATTAAAGATGGAATTATTGGCCAATGGGACACTTTAAGAGTTGATGGAGTCATCACTCAAACTGAATTTGATACTTTTTATTTAGAGGTAATCGATGGTAGCGATGAAGGTGACGTAACCGATGTAAACAATATCGAATTTCGTGCTGACCATAGAAATGGTATGGAAGAAATTCTTAGTTATGCTTTTACCTATCAAGGCGGAGTATTAACTGATCGTGACAACACTGATTTAAAGGAATATTTTTATACCCATTTAAACCAAAAAACTTTCTTAATTACCGTCAAATCACCAACTAATTTTATCGTTTTCATGTTAATTTTATTCGTAGCTTTAGTTTCAATGGCAACATTTAGATCGCCAGCAGTAGCGTTAATGCCAGATGTTACAATTAGGCCATTAAGATCTAAGGGTAACGCTGTTATTAATCTAATGGGTTCTTTGGCGGCTATCTTGTCTTATATCCTTTTAATTCTATTTAGGCTAGATAAACTTTCCTACGTCAATTACGCTCCGGCGTTCATTACGGTCGGAATAGTTATGCTAGTGCTTCTAGCTATCTTCCTATGGAAGGTTAAAGAACCAAAACTCGTTAAAGAAAAAGAAGATGAAGATAAGTTATACGGTTTAGACAAAGAAGAATTGGAAGTTGCTAATACAGTTGAAAACGAAGAACTTTCAAGAGGTAAAAAGATTTCATTGATTTTAATTCTTTCTTCGGTGTTTTTATGGTTCTTTGGTTATAATGCCGTAATGACCAAATTATCAGATTACGCACCAAAGGTTCTAGAATTAGGTTTCTCTTTACCGCCGCTTGTTGGTCATGGCGCCGCTTTGATAGCGTTCATCCCAATTGGGATTTTAGCTACTAAAATTGGTCGTAGAAAAACCATTTTGATGGGCATTGTTTTACTAACATTATGCTTCGGTTCAATTTATTTCTTAACCCCAGATACGGCATTCATAATGTATATAATTTTCGGTCTTACTGGTATTGGCTGGGCAACCATCAATGTTAACTCTTATCCAATGGTGGTTGAACTTGCAAAAGGACCTAATGTTGGAAAATATACAGGGTACTATTATACATTCTCGATGACTGCACAAATTTTAACCCCAATTTTATCAGGTATGTTAATGGATGAATTTGGTAGAAGAATTCTTTTCCCTTACTCAGCATTCTTTGTGGCGATGTCATTTATTACAATGTTCTTTGTAAAACACGGCGATGCTAAAATCATCAAGAAAGAATCGGTTTTAGAAAATTTTGACGTTGATATGGATTAATTGAAATAAGAAATAAATAGTGCTCTAATTTCTTTAATAAGAATAGAGCACTATTTTTTTTCATCAGGTCTAAAGTATTCAAACACAGAATTATGATAATATTTTTTAACCATGTCAAATTCCAGTTGGTTTCTAGCTGTATAAGCAATCACCGTTAAGCCATTATGAATTGCTTTTTTTGCGTATTTGTTAGGCAAGTCTTTTAAACCGTAATTAACGAAATCAGGTTTAGTCAATCGATTTAACCACATTCTTTTAAGTATAAATTTAGTAAATTTTGAAATTGTGTCATCGTCTGTGAAATACTCAGCTAATTGTCCTCTTACGATATCGGGGGCTTTTTTGCGAAACCAATTCATGATTTTAGGGTTAAAGGATTGAATAGCATACTGCCCTGGATATCCTTTTATTAAAACCATAAATGCTTCACATAGACGAGTGTAATCTCCTTTAGGTTTCAACTCAATCAGCAATGGAACTTTACCCTTTACTTGACTTAAAACATCTGACAATAAAGGGATTTTTTCATAAGTGTTTAAAAGATGTATATTTTTTATTTGATCATATGTTACTTCGCTCAGAGGCAAATCTTTTTTACAGATTCTATTTAAGTTATCATCATGAAAAACCACTACGTTACCATCTTTAAGGATGTGAATGTCTAACTCGATTGCATAGCCATAATCTATCGCTTTTTTAAAGGCTAACAATGAATTTTCCGGTATTGATTTATCTAAGGAATGAAAACCTCTATGAGCAATATAACTTGATTTAATCCACTCGAGATCTTTCATATCAAAAAGCCTCCCTTTGAAATATATTATATCACGACCATGTAAAAGTACAAACCAATTATTAACTATCGTTTAAATATATTAACGTTTAATTTTTGTTTTTGAGTTTCTCGCTTTTATGTTATAATTAAGAAGAAGAGGTGATTCTATGGATAATTTTTTGTTTCATAGTCCGACAAAGTTTATCTTTGGCAAAGAAACTGAAAATCAAGTTGGCGAATTATTAAAATCTTATAAAGCTAAAAAAGTATTAATCCACTATGGTACAGGCTCAATTAAAAGATCAGGTTTATTTGATCGTGTAGTTGAAGCTATTACTCAAGCGGGAATAGAATATGTAGAATTAGGTGGAGTTGTTCCTAATCCAAGAGATACATTGGTATATGAAGGTATTAAATTATGTAAGAAAGAAAATGTCGATTTTGTACTAGCTGTCGGTGGCGGTTCAGCAATTGATTCTGCAAAAGCAATCGCAGCTGGAGCTTTATATAATGGCGATTTCTGGGATTTCTGGGATCGATTGGTAGAACTTAAAGAGGCTTTAAGAGTTGGAGTTATCTTAACGATTCCAGCTGCTGGTAGCGAAGGGTCTAACTCATCGGTTATCACTAAAACCGATGGTATGTTAAAAAGAGGACTTAACTCTGATGTTTACCGTCCGACTTTCGCAATAATTAATCCGGAACTAACCTATACATTACCAGCTTATCAAACAGCTGCGGGAATAGTTGATATGATCAGCCATATCCTAGAAAGATATTTAACGAAATCTAAGAACGTCATTTTAGTTGACCGATTAGCCGAAGCGACTCTAGTTTCAGTTATTGAAGCCGCTAGAGTAGTGATGAAAGAACCAACAAATTATGAAGCGAGAGCGACAATTTGTTGGACAAGCACAATTGCCCACAACGGGTTCTTAGGCGTTGGCAGAATTAGCGACTGGGCAACTCATAGATTGGAACATGAATTAAGCGCTTTATATGACGTTACTCATGGCGCGGGGTTAGCTGTAATGTTCCCTGCTTATATGCGCTATACGCTGATGGAAGATATTCAAAGATATCGTCGTTTAGCAAATAAAGTATTTGATATCAAGGACAACAAACATAAACCGATTAAAGTAGCTCAAGCTGGTATCAAGGCATTAGAAGCTTTCTTTAAAGAAATGAATATGCCAACTAGTTTTAAAGATATTGGTGCGAAGGAAGAAGATATTCCTAAATTAGTAGAAAAACTTAAAGTTAATGTTGGCGAAAGATTTGGTAATTTTAAATCCTTAACAATGGAAGATGCTGAAAATATTTACCATATAGCTTGTAAATAATTTGACTTAAAAGGCGGATAACGCCTTTTTTTCTTTTGGGTTTTCGCTTCACGCAAAAAGCGAAATATTTTATAAAAATGTTTATGAAAACGCTTGTCCTTATGTTAAAATATATTTAGTGAGGTGAAGGTAATGATTATTGGATGTGTAAGAGAAATTAAGAAATTAGAGTTTCGTGTTGGCTTAACGCCAAGTAGTGTCAATGAATATGTTAAACACGGTCATAAGGTTTATATTGAAACTAACGCTGGTTTGAATTCTGGCTTTCCAGATGAAGAATATTCAAAAGTAGGAGCTTCAGTTTTACCGACCGCAAAAGAAGTTTGGGAAAAATCAGAAATGATAGTAAAGGTAAAAGAACCTTTAGCGGAAGAATATCAATATTTCCGAGAAGGGCTAGTCCTTTATACTTATTTACATTTAGCAGCTGATCAAACTTTAACAGAAGCTTTATTAGCTAAAAAGGTTAAAGCAGTAGCTTATGAGACAATTATTTTAGAAGACGGATCATTGCCATGCTTGAAACCGATGAGTTCAGTAGCGGGTAGATTAGGCGTGGTTGAAGGTGCTAAACATTTAGAAAAAACCATGGGAGGCTCTGGAGTTCTTATTTCCGGCGTTCCTGGAACCAGAAGAGCTAATGTGGCAATTATTGGCGCTGGAGTTGTAGGCGAAAATGCTTTAAAAATGGCTGTAGGATTAGGCGCTAATGTTACTGTTCTAGATATTAATATTGATAAATTGACATATTTAGATGATATTTATGGTAATAGAATAACAACGCTTTACAGTAATTCTCACAATATTGAACAAGCTTGCTGGGATGCTGATTTGGTTATCAGCGGAGTTTTATTACCTGGCGCTAAAGCTCCGAAGATTATTAAACGTGAATATTATGCTAAAATGAAACCGGGTAGTGTGATTGTTGATATCGCAATTGACCAAGGCGGTTCTACCGAAGTCTCAAAAGCTACATATCATGACAAACCGACATTTGTTGTCGATGGAATCGTGCATTATTGCGTAGCGAATATGCCGGGAGCAGTACCTCAAACTTCCACAATCGCTCTTAATAACGCAACATTACGATATGGCTTATTAATCGCTGATAGAGGCTTAGAAGAAGCAATTAAAGTTTCTAAACCATTAAAATTAGGCGTTAATACCTATGACGGAAAATGTACTTGTGTTGGAGTATGCCAAGCTTTTGACCTCAAGTATCAAACAATTTAATTAAACTGCCAATATTTGGCAGTTTTTTATTTTTAAATAAGTAAGCGGTTTTAAGATATATTTTAACGCTTAATTTATTATTATTTTTCTTTATTTATGTTAAAATAAAGATAATAAAAACGATTAATAATTTCGATTATTGAAGGAGAGAATTATGTATAAAAAAAGCCTACTATTAATAGTGCTAACTCTATTAGTATTTACCTTTTATGGTTGTAATTTAAAAACCACGACTGAACTTACCACAGATCAAACAACCAGTGGAGTAGAATCGACAACCACTGAATTAAATGCGACTTCAACAGAGCAGTTGCTTGCTCAAGAGCCTACAGCTCTAAGCGGCTATTTAACAAGCGAAGTTCAAGCCGGAACCATTCTTCACGCTTGGAACTGGTCCATGTCAGTAATTGAAAATCATCTTGAAGAAATTGCAATTGCCGGTTTTTCGACAATTCAAATTTCACCGATGCAACCGCAAAAAGATTTTTTTGGTATCGCCACTTGGGGTGCGACTTGGTGGAAGTTATATCAACCGCTAGCTTTCTCAATTGCAACCGAAAATCATTCTTTAGGAACTAAAGCTGATTTAGAATCTCTAACTGCAGCGGCTGATGAATTCGGCATCAAAATCATCGTCGACATCGTTGCTAACCATTTAGCTGGTGGAGACAACTTAACTTTAAACACAAACGTCAGTACTTATGAAACGGAAATCTACAATCAAGGGTTAATTCGTCAAGACAATGGCTATGCATCTGATGCCTCTATTTTCACTGTCACTAGAGGTTCATTAGGGGGATTTCCTGATTTACAAACAGACAATCTAGTGGTTCAAGAACGGGTTTTATCACTATTAAAAGAATATGTTGATGCTGGAGTAGATGGTTTTAGATTTGACGCGGCTAAACATATTGAAACACCTGAAGACGGAACTTTAGCAAGCAATTTTTGGCCCTTTGTTATCAACGGAGTAAAGACTTACGCTGAAGGTAAAGGAATTGACAATCTTTATTTTTATGGAGAAATATTAAATACACCAGGACCTAACCGTGAATTTTCTGATTATACTCCTTACATGTCGATTACCGCTAATAATTTATCCGATACCATAAGACAAGCAATAATCTCAAAGAATGTCACTACAATGGTTAATGCTAGCTATATCAGCGGCGTCAGCGCCTCTGAAACTGTTCTTTGGGCGGAATCACATGATAATTATGCCGGCGAACCTGGCACAACAACAAGTACTCCTGATTCTTACATTACAAAAACATATGTGGTTCATGCATCAAGAAAAGACGCAACCACACTATATTTTGCTAGACCAAACTCAAATACGTTCATGGGAGAAGTCGGGTCCTATTTATGGCAATCTCAAGAAGTCGCTGAAGCAAATCGCTTTCACAATTATTTTGTTGGGGCAGAAGAATATCTAAGTGGTTCAAACGGTTTTTTCCTTAATGAAAGATATGATGCAAACCGATTCGGCGTTGTTATCGTTGATTTAAATGGTACAAAGAATATGACTAATATACCTGTTTATAATTTGCCGGACGGTTCTTACCATGACCAAATTAGCGAGTCGACATTCGTTGTAGAAAACGGAGAGATCTCTGGAACTGTTGGAAATAGCGGTGTAGCTATAGTATATAATAACCCTTATCAACCAAAACCTGCAGTCTATGTTTCCGACGACGGCTTAATGGGTTCATTTGAAACAACTAAAACTGTCAAGGTTTACTCATATAATGCAACTGAAGCGTATTATTCAATTAATGGCGGAACAAAAGTTGCTTTCGAAGGCGTTTTAGATGTTGTTTTATCACATCCTGAAGAAAACGCAATTGTAACTTTAGATATCGAAGCTCATTATGATGATTATGTAATTGAAAGACAATACAGCTATGTCAAAAGTAATATTGTAATTACCGAAGTTGTGGTTAACAACATTCTTTCATCAGAACTGGAAGGTAATACGGTCGTTGCTTGGGTTTGGCCTGAAGGTGTTGACGGAAGATGGGTTACTGGGGTTTTATCCGGTTCAACATTAACTTTCCCTGTCGGCGAAGAAGACGATTATTATTTACTTGTAACTTTCCCTTCTGGAACGACCGCATTTAACTGGAATGATAAAATTAAACAGACGCAAGATATAGCCATATCAGGCGACGGAACTTATGATGGCAGTTCGCTGAGTTGGAATTGATAAATTAATTTATTTATATTAACAAAGATGGGGTTTGCTAAAAACTCCATCTTTTTTGTGTACTAACTGTGATGGTTTACTGAGTGTTTACTCACAAAAGTAAACAACGGTTTAATAATAAAATATTTAGTTGTATAATGAAACTAGGAGATAAAAAATGAAATGTTTAGTAACAGGTGCAACCGGCCACATTGGCAATGTCCTAGTAAAAAAATTATATGATGACGGGCACGATACTTACGCCTTGGTCATGAAAAACGATGACATAACGGTAATTGACCCTTATGTCAAAATTATCTATGGAAATATTCTGGACTCAGAAAGATTAATCGAAGTAGTCAAGGATTTTGACGTTGTTTTCCATTTAGCTGGTATGGTAGAAATTGGTTTTGGTAAGAAGAAACAATTATTTAAAGTGAATGTAGAAGGTACGAGAAACATCATCATAGCTTGCCAAGTTAATAAAATAAAAAGACTAGTCTATACTTCAAGCGTTCATGCGATTGAAGAATTAAAGAATAATCAACTAATGGAAGAACCTTTAAATATAGATCCAAAGAAAGTAAAAGGTCATTACGGAAAAACTAAAGCAATAGCGACAAACTTACTTTTAAACCAAACAGATAAAAACTTAGAAACAGTAGTAGTATTCCCATCGGGTATCATTGGTCCATTTGATTACAAACTATCAAATTTCGGACAAGTTTTCACCGACTATCTTTTAGGCCGTTTAAAAGCCTACCTTAAAGGCGGTTATAACTTTGTGGATGTTAGGGATGTTGCGGATGGATTAATTCAAGCCGCAATAAAGGGTAAAGATAAAGAAGGATACATACTATCTGGTAACTCAATTTCAGTAAAAGAATTATTAGATCGTATCGCTAAATTCACTAATCGGAAAAAAGTAACGACCAAACTACCTTATTGGTTTATCAAATCAATGAGTTATTTTGCGGAATTTCTTTTCTTCATTTTAAAAAAGAGACCGTTATTTACTCATTACTCCGTCTCAGTTTTAAACTCAAATCACAACTTTTCAAATGAGAAAGCCAAACAGTTTTTGGAATTTAAAACTAGAGATATTAACGAGTCGATTAAAGACACAATTGAATTTTCAACTAATCACTATTTAACTAAAGTCGGTAATAAATATAAACTAAAAATAATCCGTTAGAATCGGTTAAAAAATAAACGAAATTTATCAAAGTTTTTTATAACTAAAACATCTTTTTTGGTCTTTACTTTAAGATGGTTTTTTTGTTATAATATGCCCTAGTTTTGTAAAAACATTACTGGAAGGATTATACTCACATGAAGAACACCTTTGAATTAGCAGATATATTTAATGATAATATGGTTTTCCAAAGTGGTAAACCAATAAAAATCTTCGGGAAGTGCAAAAAGAATCTGGAAATGTCATTTAAGTTACTTGATGAAGAAATAACTATAAAAACCAAACAAGATACTTTTTTAGTTGAATTTCCCGCTATGGATTACAGGGATTTAGGATTTTCTTTTTCGGTAACCACAAAAAAAGAAAAAGTTACTATTTATAACTGCGTTATAGGTGATGTTTATCTTTTCTTAGGAGGAATGAACATCAATATGCCTCTAGCAGAAAGCTATCACAATCAAGAAATTGATAATAAAGACGTGAGATTCTTTTCTAAAAATGGGGAATTATATGACTGGAGTATTACCGGAAAAGAAAACTTTGAAAATTTTAGCGCTTTAGGTTATTTATTTTCCAAGAGTCTGCATGAGATTATCAAAAACCCAATTGGCATTATCAATTGTACTCATACAAACTCGAGAATTTTTTCTTGGATGAGCAATTCCGATATTGAGATTCATAAAGAAATCAAACTTCTAACTAGTAAATTTGGTTCAGAAGATCGCTTACCGCTATATGCACATATTAAAGAAAAAATCATGCCTCATCAAATTAAAGCGATTATCTTTTATCAAGGCGAGAATGATTATCCGTATTATAGTGTTTATGAAGCGGCTATAAGGTCAATAATAAAGTGTTTAAGGTTTGATTTAAATGATTTGAAAATACCGTTTTTTATCATTCAAATCGCGGGGTATAATCACCCTGAAGCTGATGACTATTCGGTAAGTAAAATACGTTTAGCTCAAGCTAGAGTTACTTCAGATAAAGATGAAGTGTATTTGGTATCTGCGATTGACTTTGGTGATCCGGAAGATATTAATCCTAAAGATAAACATTTAGTCGCTCAAAGATTAACCAATTTAGTTTTAGAAAAAATATTTAAAATTGGTAAAAATAATACCTCACCTTCGTATTTTTCTTATCAAGTATATCCTGATAATATTACTATTTTGACCCAAAATAATTACTTAAATCTGTTTTCAAAATCCAGTCAATTTCTGGGATTTACTTACAGCGAAAACGGAGTAGATTTTCATCCTCTTGATGGCATCAAAATTGAAAGTAATCGCATAATCATCGACAAGCAAAAAGATTATAAAGAGATCAGATACGCAATGAAAAAATATCCTATTTGCGATATCATTACGTCAAACAATTTACCGCTCTTGCCTTTTTATATTAAATTTTAAGAAAAACCAAGTCTTCTTGGTTTTTTTTACGCTTTTTAGTTATTTTTAATGTATAATATTTTTATAGGTGAAAAGATGAAACAGATACAAGTGAGCGTCAAAGATATCGCGGAATTACTCTATGGTTCTGGAAATATCTCAAGCACAAAAAACTTAATGGTTAGAGCTCAAGAAGGTACGGAAATTCATAAATATTGGCAAAATCAATACCTAGAAACCGACAAAAAAGAAGTGGTTTGTCAATTCATTCATGAAAGAGATGACCTGAGCTTATTGATTTCCGGCAGAATTGATGGAGTTCTTCAAAGAGATGATGAGATCATTATCGAAGAGATCAAATCGACTCATATCAATTTTGAACAATTAGAAATTGAAACCACTCCAAGTCACTTAGCTCAAGCTAAGCTTTATGCATATATTTATCTATTTACTAATAACCTCAATAAGATTAAAGTGCTTTTAACTTATATAAATGTTGATGATTTAAAAACTTTGCAATTCGAAAAAAATTATACTAAAAAACAACTTGAAACTTATTTTTTAAAAACAATAAATCGATACCTCGATTGGCAAGAAGTGATTGATAATCACGAGGGTTCTAGACAAAAATCAATTGTTGGTTTAGAATTTCCTTTTCCTGAATACCGGCTTAATCAAAGAGAAATGATGGCTTATATTTATCGTAATATTTTAAACCACGGTAAGCTATATTTAGAAGCGCCTACCGGAATCGGTAAAACAATAGCTTCTTTATTCGCAGGCTTAAAAGCCATCAACAAGCCTCGTCAAAAAATATTCTATAACACCGCAAAAAATGATGGAAAGAAAGTGGTTATTGATACTATAAAACTCTTGGAAGAAAAGGGTTTAGTAGCTAAAAGTATTGAAATTACCGCTAAAGATTCAATGTGTTTTTTAGACAAAAGAGATTGCGATCCTGAGGTTTGTAAATACGCAAATGGTTATTACAACCGCGTATTTAAAACCATAGAAGACGTTTATAATAATGAGAGTTTACTCACTAAAGAAAAAATTAAAGTTTATGCAAAAAAGCATACTGTTTGTCCTTTTGAATTAAGTTTAGATTTAAGTAACTACGCTGATATTATCATCTGCGATTATAACTATGTTTTTGATCCTATGGCTCATCTTATTAGATACTTTGAAGATGACCAATACAATCCTATTTTACTTTGTGATGAAGCGCATAATTTAGTTGACCGTTCGAGAAAGATGTACTCTTCCAGCATTACCGAAGAAATGTTTGTCAAAGCATTGGATATTTCTAGGTATTTAAAACCTGATCCGAGTTATGAAATACATCAAGTTCTAGAAGTCTTTTCCGCGGCTAAATTAGCTTTGCTAGAAGTAGATTTTGTTAGAAAAGAAGAAGTAAATCCCACGTTATTGTTATACCTAAGAAAACTAGCGGTAAAGTTAGATAAAATTTTTTCCGATGATAAGATAAAATTCGAAAGGCAAGAATTGCAAGAATTTTATTTTGAAGTTTCCAGATTTTTAAAGATCAATGATTTCTTTAATGATGATTTTGTTTATGTGTTAGAAAAATATGAAGATGATTTCATTATTTCAATCAACTGTTTAAACGCTTCTTATTTTTTAAATCAAACAATCGATAATTACTGTGAAGCCGCAACTTTCTTTAGCGCTACTTTATCGCCGATGTTTTATTATAAAAGTTTAATTACAGCCAATTTAGGGGAAGATATTTCTTTGGTTTCCGATTTTAGCCAAAATAATCTTTTGCTACTGGCAATTGATGATATTTCCACTAGGTACAAGGATAGAGATAGATCCATTGAGAAGATTGTTCAAGCCACTAAGGCTTTAGTTAACGGTAAAAAGGGAAATTATATCGTGTTTTTCCCAAGCTATGAATACTTGAGAAAGTTAGAAGGAATTCTTCTTGATGAAATTGAGAATGTCAATTTCATCTCCCAAAAAAGAAATATGTTTACTCACGAAAGAACTGATATGATGAATTTGTTTTCAGAAGACAGTGATGTTAGCCAAGTATTCTTATTTGTTATGGGAGGTATCTTTGGTGAATCGATTGATTTAATTGGCGATTTATTAAGCGGCGTCTTAATCGTTGGTGTAGGGTTGCCGGCTATTGCCCCATTCAACAACATTTTAAAAGCTCATTATGATATTACCTTTGATAATGGTTTTGATTACGCATATACTTATCCTGGTCTTAACAAGGTAATCCAAGCTGTAGGACGGGTGATAAGGACAAAAACCGATCGAGGCGTGGCTATCTTATTAGATGATCGATTTACTACTAGAAAATATTTAAGGTTATATCCTAAGTTTTGGAATCACTTAAGTGTTTGTAATGATATGGAAGAACTAGGAAAAATGATAAAGGATTTTTGGGGTGAAGATAGTGAAGAAAACAATTAGAGTTTTTAAAAGAATTATTTTATTTTTCATTTTAACAATTTTTATGTTG
>DIGC01000058.1 GCA_002419445.1 Caryophanales bacterium UBA5732 | reverse complement strand
ACTGCAAAAGTCGGGTTATATCATTAAATCCAAAAAAAATACAGTTCATTTTGAAGTGAACTGTATTTAATAATTAGTGATTATTGTCTGTTAGATCCTGGTTGCATCATAAATCTATTACCATGACGGAATTGATTTTGATATAGTCTTGATCCTCTGGAAGGAGACATGTCATAGCTATAAATTACTTCGCCAGTTTCTGGGTCTGTTTCAGCTGTTAGTTTTACTGAGCCTTCTTCATATGCATCGCCATCAGTTATTTCATAAGTGATATGGATATATTGAATGTTTTCTTCAGTTAAAACGTTAAAGATGTAACTTGAAGATTTGTCGCCTTCGACAAATTCTAACTTAAGGTGAAGACGGTCTGCCTTTGTGAACATCATAACTTTAGCTTCATTGACAACTTCACCAGCTTCAACAACTTTGAAGAAGAATTTTTCTCTATCACGGTCTGTAATATCATTTTGATAATTTACGACAACGTAATTTTCTTCATCAGTGTATGATCTTAAACGATAAATTTCTTGTTGACTATTAACGATTTTCTTGCCTTCGATGTTATAAGTGACGTCACCATAGATTAAGATTCCTTCTAAACCTACTGCCACTAAATTATCGTCTTCATCTGTGAAATGGAAGTTTCTTTCAACTAAGCCTTCTGTTGTTTCAGTTTCTGTATTAGGAACTAACTCTTGGTTTTCATCTAATACATATTCATTGTAGTAGAAGGTGTATGTAATTGTTTCGCCACTTAAATTAAGAGTGGTATATGTAGTCATATATTGATATAACTCCTTATCAGATTCGCCTGATTCAACAGTTAAGTTTTCATCACCTAAGAACATTTCCATCATTTCGACATATTTGTCAATGTTTTCAACTTCTTCAGTAATGATTGGATCTTCTGATTCAGTCGTTACTTCTGTAGTAACTTCAGCTAGTGGAACATAAGATGCTTCTGTAACACTTAAATCGCCATAATTCAATAAACTTGTAGAACTAATAGCTTGTAAGGTAAAGACATCTTCTGATGATTCGATGGCTACCTCGTTTGTTTGACTACAGCCAAACAATACTAAACCTAATGATAATGCTAATAAAATAGTAATAAATTTTTTCATAATTGAAATCCTCCTATATAAGTTTCTTATAATATATACGTATGAACTGTTTATTTTATTGGTAATATGTTTTTAAAGTGTTAAATTATTTAATTATTTCTACCCATTCCCCCAAAAGGACCTCTTGGTTGGTCAACTGAACCATTATTAGCTAACACGTAGCGATAATTATAATCATTGACTTCTTGATCAAACTCCAGATTAACTTGGAATTGACCGTTTATATACTGACCTTCATTTTCAATTTCGTAATCAACTTCAAATTCGTCGAGATTATCAAGAAATTTTCTTTGAACATATAAATTCATGATTAACCCATTTTTTGAAATCATTGTTTTTACTTGAATGTTCTTTTGAACTCGGTAGATTTCTAAATTATTTTCCATAACTGATAAACCATTTTGATATAATTTATAGTTAAATTTTTGTTGTAGATCAGTCGAACTATCGGTAACAACTATATAATTACTTTCATCGCTTTCAACTTTAGTTTGACTATTATTGCTTTCAAAATTATAAACTTTATCGGAAAATTTGATTACTCCGTTCAATTGAGTTTCATTTTGATTATAATAAATTTTAAATGTTAATTCCTTCTTTGCTAAATCAGAAGAAGTATAACTAAAAGCATTTGTATAAAGTTCATCATCGGATGTAAATGTTTCATAGGAAATAGTATTGTCTGTGTTAAGGATTGTTTCCATCATGTGCATAAAAGGATTAATTTCTTCGATATAGGAATTGATATTAATAGTTTCTGAAGTTATCGTTGTTGATAACGCAGTGACTTCAGGAAAATCTGTAAAACTTAGTTCAGCTACATCCGAATCTTCAAGTAGAATTGCTCCGGTTACAGTTTGGAAACCAAGAAGTTCAACATCTGATTCCAACGGTGTATTTGAATTGATCGCTGAAGAAAAGAAAGAATTATAAACGAAGAATGCTGTAATTACCAAGGCAATGGAAGTGACAGCTAATTTCATAAATCTCGGGAAATTAAAATTCAATGTTTTTCTATTTCTAGGTTCAATAACGATATTATCTAGATTGATTCTACTGATGATATCTGGCATTTCTTCAATGGCAGCTTTTCTAATTCTTGCTTCAATTTCTATCTTTTTCATTTTTGCACCTCCACTTCCAAATAGCTTTTTAAACTATTTATCGCTTTATTATAAATCCATAGGACAGTACCTAACGGTTTATCGACAATTTGAGCTATATCTTTAAATTTCATCTGATCTACAGCTCTTAAAAGCACAATTTGCTTTTCTAGATCATTTAATGGTTTGACTAAATCTAAAACTGAGTATGTTTTTTCATCAGTTTTTAAACTATCGTGATAATATGACTGTTCTTGAGGATCGTAAACAACTTCATTTTTATGTTTACGATAGTAATCAAGAGCTGTATTTTTAGCTATCTGCAACAACCAAGCATAAAAGTTTTTTCCTTTTTTATATTGGTGAATTTTTTCAATCATTTTTATGTAGGTGTCTTGCATTAAGTCCTCAGTAGCTGCTTTATTTTTGACGATTGATACAATCATCGAAAAAACACCTTTTTTTGAATTCTCATAAACGATTCGGAAGGCTTCATCATCTTTTTCTATTAATAAATTGATATAATCTTCGTAATTAATCTGCATCTATTTCACCTCGATTAGATTATATCATAAAATGAAAGAGTTGTAGCCTTTTCTATTATGTATACGTTCAAGTCATGCATTTTATTGGTAAATAATTGAAATAATGGGAATTTTTATTTTTTTAATGATATAATGTTTTATAATTAAAATAGGAAGGTGACTTATGAAGAGAAGAATTTGGGAATTAGACTTTTTAAGAGGCTTTGCGATCATTATGATGGTTTTTGATCACCTGATGTATGATTTGATGTTTATGCCTAGTTTCTTTAGTAATTTCCGCACGATAGACAATTCTGTTTTTAATTTCCTTAATGATATCGCTACTAAATATTGGATTTCTGATCTTCGCTTCTATGGCCATCTGTTTTTTATTACTTTATTTTTAGTGGTTTCTGGTATTAGTTATACTTTTAGTAAAAACAATTTATCTCGGGGTTTGAAATTAGGAATAGTAGCTTTGTTAATCAATTTAGTGACCATTGGCTTAAATTATATAGTTGACGGTACAATTATTATTTTCGGAATCATTCACCTATATGCAGCTTCAATCATCTTAATTTATTTCTTAAGAAAATTAGTGAAGAATGAAATAGCTTTATTGATTATTTCCTTAATTATTATCGGTGCCGGTCTGCCTTTAAAATTCTATAACCCTGATTATTTAACGAGTTTTGAATTAACAGATCTCCCTGCGATTATTATAGGGGTTAGAGCATATGGGGCCGATTATTTTAGTATAATTCCTTATACGGGGATTATTTTGCTAGGCACTGTGATTGGTAACACATTCTATTCAAATAAAGTCAGCCTAATACCTTCAATTAATATGTCTGAAAAAAACATTTTCTCGATTGCCGGAAGAAAATCATTGCTAATTTTTGTGACTCATCAAGTGGTTTTATTTGCTCTAATATTCTTAGTAGGTTATATCTTCGGTTACCGATTCTAGGAGGAAATTATGGAATCAAATTTTAGTTTGTACCAAGCAATTGTTGAAACTGCAAAAAAATATCCGCAAAATAATGCTTTATTATTTATGGGAAAATACCTTAACTATCAAGAGTTAATAGAAAAAATCGACTTATTCGCTAATGGAGTTAATCGATTGGGATTCAAAACTAACGATGTTATAACTATGGCTTTACCAAATGTTTTCGAAGCTATCATCAGTTTTTATGCAGTCAATAAACTTGGAATAATCTCTCATGTGGTTCATCCAGTGACCCCTGTAATCCAAATGAGAAAATTCATGGCTTCAACAAATAGCAAAGTTTTAATTATAATGGATAGTTTCTTTGAACGTTATCAGGATTTGCTTAAAGATGGAATAATGTTTATCTTGGTTAGTCCAGTAGACGAATTTGGTCTTATTAAAAAAGTTGGGTACCACATGATGAATCGTAAAAAACTTAATAATATCCCTTATGGCAATAATATAATGAAATTCAAATCATTATATAATCATAATCTAGCTTCAGAGGCAAATACAGACCCTTTCGCAACATCAACTTATCTTCATAGCGGCGGTACTTCAGGGGAACCAAAAACCATAGAATTATCAAATTACGCTATCAACTATTTGGCTAGTAAAGTATCTTTTATTATGGAAATAGATGATTTAACCAATAAACACATGTTAGGGGTTTTACCAATGTTTCATGGATTTGGACTTTGCATGGGAATCCATGGCATTTTACGATTTGGTGGAGTAACTACATTAATGCCAAAATTTAACGCTGATGAAACTGTAAAATTAGTTAAAAATAACCAGGTAAACTTCATTATTGGTGTTCCTTCATTGTTTGAAGCACTTTTGAAACATCCAGAGTTTTCACATCCAAATATTAAAAATATTGAACAAGTTTTTGTTGGCGGAGATTATGTAGCATTAGATTTAAAAAAACGTTTTGATCAGGCGATGGAACTGGTTGGTTCTAAAGCAAGACTTTTAGAGGGCTATGGGTTAACTGAAGTGGTGACTGTAAGTTCGGTAAACACTATTAAAAATCATAATCAAACTTCAGTCGGGAAACCTTTGCCAGGAATTGACATGGCTATTGTCGATGTTGAAACAAAAGAATTTTTATCAAATAATCAAAATGGAATAATTGTTATTTCCGGCCCGACATTGATGAATGGATATTTAAATGATGAAGCAGCAACTTCAAATTCAACCCTGATAAAAGACGGTAAAAAATGGATTTTGACAGGAGATTTAGGGTTCATTGATGAGTTGGGGTATGTTCATTTTAAACAGCGGTTAAAAAGAATTATAAAAGTCTCCGGCATCTCAGTATTACCAGCGGAAATAGAAAATCTTTTAATGAGCTATGAAGCAATAAGTGAAGTAGCCGCTATTGGAATTCCAGATGAAGAAAAAGGCAACATGGTTAAACTCTTTATTGTTTGGAACGATAAAAGTCAAAGAATAGATAATTCTAAAATAGAAGAGATTATAAAAATTAATTTAGGTTCTTATGCTGTTCCAAAAGAAATTGTCGAATTAAAACAATTACCTAAAACTGAAATCGGTAAAGTAAACGTTTTAGAATTAGAAAAAATGTAAAAAAATAAGTGGAGAAAAACTCCACTT
>DIGC01000050.1 GCA_002419445.1 Caryophanales bacterium UBA5732 | reverse complement strand
GATTCGATTTCATTGATTTGTTGATTTAATTTCAAAGTTTTAATGTCAAAATTGACATTAATCTTATGCTCCTTATTTATTTTTAAAGTTGATAAGTAATTGACCTCATCTTTAATGATTTTTGTGGCCTTATCACCGATGATTTGTGCTAAGAATGGATCTACTCTTAAGATATCCAAATATAGTTTATAATATTTTTCCATTTGAAATATCAGTTTGCGGGATTCTTTCTGATATTCAAAAAAGACACCTTTTTTCATTTGCAAAAACTTGTATGTCATGTTCTTAGCTTTTTTCTCGGATTTGGAAATAATGTCTTTATATTTAATTGCAGAATTATAAGTTTTAATTAATCGGCCTAAAGAACCCAAGTTCTCATTTTTAGCAAAAACTATTTGTTCTTTAAGCTTGTATAAACTATCATCAATGTGGTCGAAGAAACCAGCATCATTCATGATAATATTACCTTTTCCCTGCAAAAGCTTTTGTAAGACTTTATCGTAAAGAGTCAAGTATTCTTCGTGGAGAATAACTTTGATTTTGCCCTCTTGAGATATTAAATGTTTTTTGAACGATTTGAACTGCTTTAATTTATCGCTAATCAATTTTTTAATTTCTTGAGAATTCAAGTCTGTCTCAGCAGTAAAAGTTAATTGGTTGTCGATGTAAGCATTTGTCTCATCTTGAAAAAAGTTATAAATTTTATCTAATTGACTGTTTTTTTGCTGCATCAACAAAGCGATTTTATCATTCATCTCATAAATTTCATTATCTAGAGTGGTGAAAAAATCCAAAACTTCATTTTCGTATTTTTGGATAATCTTTTCAAAGGTTTTATTCTTGTCTGTCAAGAAAGCATAAAGTTCGTCTAAATCGATGATGTCTTTAGCATAATACATTTTAAATTCGTTAAAGAAGTCAAATGACGATTGCAGAAGAGCTTTATTCAAATAATCATAGTTCATAACTTTATCTTGAGCATTTTTATATTCGAATTCTAAGATGTTTTGATTTTGATTTTGAACTTGTTTTTCCGTGTTTTGAATTATTGTTTGGCGATCAATAATTAAAGTTTCTTTATGATAGAAGATGCTATGCTTTAAGGCTTTAACTTGATCCTTTAAGTCTACTAAAGAGGCTCGGCTTTCTTCAAGGTTGTTTATCGTGACTTGATGGTGATTTTTGGCGCGATGGATAACCGATTCAGCGAAACGTTCAAAAAGCGATATCTCCCCTTCCAGGGCTTTATCGATCATTTCTTTGTAGTTATCAAAGTTTTCGTAGTTTGCTTGAATCTTTTCGTCACTCATTTAAATCACCTTAGGCATTGATAATACGATCTTGCTTTTCTTTTGATTTACGCTTTTCTTCATTGATTATATCTCTTGATTCAATACTTTTTTGCATTAATTCTTTATAATTCAATTGAAAGATGGTCAATAAATCTTTATGGTAGGTATTTAGCCATTCAAAAGACTTGGTAATTTTACTATCATTTTCAATTAGTAAACGATTTGCAAATTGCTTATTGATATAATCTTGATAAGTGTCATAATGACTTTCACTGATTAAAGTATATTGTTGGAGGAAATCATTCTCCAAATCTTGGACTTCCTTATAAAGTTTGATATAGTCTTCAGGAAGTCTTTTTTCAACGGCTTGAATTTGTTCAAGCAAATCGGGTTTAGAAAGCAACTTAGTGCCTTCAATTTCCGCAAATTTTTGTAATAATTCATTTTGTTTTTCCAAGAATAATTCTTGCTTTTGTAAATCCATTGTCTGCATGATATTTGTTTTTTCTTCAGGAAGAACGTTAATTTTTTGCTCCAAGAGGACAATTGTCTTGGAAATATCTTCTTCGCGTTTGAAGTTTAAATCATACAGATATTTCACTTCACTATTATATGCATCAGTCATGCTCGATCTGATAGCGCTTAATGAATTGAGGTATTTCTTATGTTGATTGGTAAACTTAACTCTTTCATTAAAAATTTCTTTGTCAATCAACTTCAACATCTTCAACAATTGTTTATCGTTATCATTGATAATATTGGTAACTTCTTTTTCTAAATACGCTAAAAACTCTGTAGTTTTATTTTTTTCTTTCAAATACTCATCATTTATTTTTTTAACTCGAGATTTAAATGACTCATTAATTTGATTACTATTATTTAGTAATGCATCAATTTGTTTATTTCTCTTTGTTTTAAGTTTAATTGCTTGGAAAGCCAAACCATCGTATTCTTTGTCGATTATTTTCTTATTTTCAATAACTTGGATTTTAGCGTTGGCAATAAACGAAATATCATTTTCGCTAATTTTGTCACGGATAATTGTCAAAGTACTAGTTATTTGGTCTTGAAATGCTTGTAGAACTTTCAAGGAATTAATGAGAAAGACTTGAATTTTATTATAAAAGGTTCTTGTTTTGGTTTTTAATTTGAACTTATCAAAGACTTCTAAAACTAAGTGATTATATTTTTCCAAAGTATCATTGTAATTCAATGTTAATTTTTCGATTACTTCAGGAACTTGATATTTATAAGCTTGGTAAAGAACCTTGTTATAGATGTATGTTATAAGTGTTGATACCTCGTCAAAATATCCACGAGACTTGATAATTTCGGCTTGATAGGTTATGTTATTATCTTCATTGTAGATCAGAAGTTGCTTGTACTTATTTACATAACCGTTAACCAAGGCAAGAGTATGATTAATAATATCGTTATTTTCTCGGTGATATAAACTAGCCGCTTGATAACAAGCTGAAATTTTCTTTTCTAGTTGATGATCGATTTGTTCGTGTAAAGTCGCTCTATTTTTTTCTACAATTGTCAGATATGACATATTATTATTACTATTGGCTAAATAACGCTTAAAAGCAGAAGTAGTTTTGTTATTGGCGTTAATAAGCTTTTGCATGTAATGGACAAATTCAATGACAGAATTGGAACTTACTTGATCTTTTTCTAATTCTTTACTACTAATCTCAAAATACTTTTTAACATATTGGTAATTTGTAGTTTTAATTTGATCAATTAATTCTAGTTTCGCAATTTTATACATTAAATAGGAAAGTTGGTTTTGTTGTTTATAAAAAGCTTCTTGCTGGGAAATCATCTTATCAAACCCCAGTTTATGGATTGCTTCCTCCTCTTTACTTAAATTAAGCATATATTGGAGGTGTTCTCCCGCTAATTCCTTATTTTTATTCAGTTCTAAAACTTCATTATTTATCTTTAAAAGGCTTTCTTTATATCTAGACTTAACTTGGATTGATTCGATGTTTTTGTTATGTTGATACATAGCAAAAAACTCATCATTTTCTAATGAGGCTAGATATTTCTGATAATCGCCTAATATTTCCAGACTATCAATCTTTTTTCTAATTCCAGCGACTTCTAGTCGGTTTCTTGACTCAAGTGTGACGATTTGTAAAGACACGTCGTCAATTTTGGATACCAACTTTGTCAAATTACCAGTTACTTCATTAATTCTGACGATTAGATTAATTTTGTAGTCTTCATACGCCTTAGAAGTAGTAGTAACAAAGTTAGTTTTCACATCCAAGAATTCTTGATGGAAATCGATTAAACTGTTCAACAATCTATCAAGCTCATCAAAACCTTGATTTAAATAGAATGCAAAATTAGAATATGTATCAATTGAATTTTGTAAGAAGGTAATGGGCACTGAATACGCTAATTTAATTTCTTCGCTTCTTTTGAAAGAATCAATTTTTATTTTCTTAATTTCCTGTTGATATTTACTGATCGTGAAATTGGTCAAAGTCGTATTTCGATGTAATAAATATTCTGCCTTTTTTTCGATTATTTCTTTCTGAAGAATATATTTTTCTAAACTACTGTAATCGTGTTCCTCGTTTGCTTTTAGGATAAGGTTATAGACTCTGTTTAAAGACATATCTAAATCATTTTTTACTTTTAATTCGAAAGCGATTCTTTCGTTGTTTAATTCTCGAATTTGCACCACATATTTTTTAATCATTTCTTGGTTTAACTCTGAATGTGGTTGTTGTTTGTTTTTGGAAATTCTTTTTATCGACTCTCTTTGTAATTCCAAATCATTGGAATTATCCTTGAATAAAGAGATGATTCCAATTTGAGTTCCTCGAAGATGTTCAAGCGATTTTAAGACAGTCTGGTTAAGCTCTTTTGAGTCACTGATATTAGTTGCTTTTAATGAATCGTTTAGACTATCTAACGCATTTTTAGCCTTTTCCATGGTGTTAAGTAAATCGTTTGCCAAAAAGTTATTGATGTCTTGGTAGTATTCTTTAAGGTTACCGGTTTTTTTATTTTCATCTTCAATAAAGGTATAATGGACGCCAACTGACTCGTCAATTTCCCTTTCGCTTTCATGAATTAATTGTAGATATCGATCCAAAGCTTCTTGTTTTCTCTCTTCAAATTGGTTCAATATATCTTGATATAATTTATTTTCTTCATCGATAAGTGATGATTGATTATTTTTTATACCAGTGATTTCTTCAGACAATAAATCGAAGCGCTCATGATAATCTTCATCAACTAAATTCTTACGTTTTTCATGCATTAATTCTTCATTAAGATACTTATTTAAATGTAAGTTTTGATCATCTTCATACTCAATATTAATTTGCTTTAATAGTTCTTCATATACGTTTTTTTCATTATTAAAATCCCGTTTTAACTCAACCAAACGGGCTTGATATGATTTTTTAAAAGTTGGAAAATCGGTGAAGTAATTCGATAAGATATCGCGTTTTTTTGCCATTTAATCACTCCGTTACTTACTTCGTTTTTAATTATATTATATTACATTGGTTTATTCAACACATTATAAAGAAATAAAAAGTGATTTTTAAATTAAATTTGATATAATATATTTGAGGTGTAGATATGGATGAAAGAATAATTAGTAACGATTTGCTCGTCGATGATGAAATCGATGTTACGTTAAGGCCAAAGAGTTTTAGTGAATATATCGGGCAAAAGGATGTTAAAGAGATGGTCGAAATCGCAGTAAAAGCTGCGAAAATGCGTAATGAATCTCTAGATCATGTCCTTTTATATGGCCCTCCAGGACTTGGTAAAACTACTTTAGCCCAAGTCATCGCCAATGAGTTGGGCGTTCACATAAAATCATTGAGTGGCCCAACTATCGAACGTACCGGTGACTTAGCTGCTATTTTGACATCATTAGAACCTGGTGATGTTTTATTCATTGATGAAATTCATCGCTTACCTAAAATTGTTGAAGAAATTTTATACTCTTCTATGGAAGATTATGTTATCGATATTGTAGTGGGCAAAGATTCGGGAGCAAAGTCAATAAGGGTTGATTTAGCGCCATTTACCTTGATTGGTGCTACGACAAGATTTGGCGACTTAACTGGTCCTTTAAGAGATCGATTTGGCATTGTTCATAAATTAGAATTTTACTCTGATCAGGATTTGGAAGTTATCTGTCAAAGAACTGCTAAAATCTACGAATGTAAAACTGACTCACAAGCAATTATCGAATTAGCAAAAAGAAGTCGTGGCACGCCTAGAATCGTTAATCGGTTATTTAGAAGAGTTCGAGATTACGCTGATATTTTAAGTGATGGTTATATCACTTTAGATGTTACAAGAACTGCATTAAGTAAGCTGAAAATTGATGATTTAGGTTTAGATAATAAAGACCGAGAATACCTACTTGGCATTATTGAAAAATATCATGGTGGTCCAGTCGGTTTAGATACAATCGCTACTTCAATCAGTGAAGATGCTGGAACTTTAGAAGATGTTTATGAACCATTTCTAATTCAAAAAGGTTTTATCAGTAGGACCCCTAGAGGTCGTGTTGTTACCGAAAAAGCTTATCGCCATTTAAAGAAATCCTATCAAGGGAGTTTGTTTTAATGAGAACCAAGGATTTTGATTATTACTTACCAGAGGAATTAATAGCACAAAAACCTTTAGAAGTTAGAAGCGATTCAAGATTATTAGTTACAGAAAGATCTAGTTTAAATCTCAAGCATGATTATTTTAGAAACATCGGCGATTATCTAAAATCTGGTGATGTTTTGGTTTTAAATGACACAAAAGTTATTCCAGCCCGACTTCATGGAATCAAAAGCGATACATTAGCCAATATTGAAGTCTTATTGCTAAATCAAT
>DIGC01000006.1 GCA_002419445.1 Caryophanales bacterium UBA5732 | reverse complement strand
AAATCATCAATCAACGATAAATAATTTTCCGGATTAATCAGTCGAGAGGTGTCAAACTGAGAATGGATGTCCGCTAAATACACAGCTAGTTCTTTTAAAGTTTTTAAAGAAGCATTCTGTTGGTTAATTTTTACTAGATTACGGTTATCTTTAGAAATGATTCGATTAATTATTAATACTTCCTGGTCATCAATGCCATTATTTTCCAGAATGTTTTTTATCGCTTTGGAATCAATGAGAAATTCTCCGGTAATCTCTGCCACTTCAGCTTTAGAACTAATCATTTCTTTTTGCGCTCTATCTCCTAATAGCAAAGAAATAGCATCAACAATGATGCTTTTTCCAGCGCCAGTTTCACCAGTTAACACCGTCATACCCTGATGAAAATCAAGCTTGATATAATCGATAATCGCAAAATTCTTAACTTCCAAACTTTTAAGCATAGATACTCCTATTTTAAGATTTCTTTGACGATTGATTCTGAATCCAAATGGTACTGTTTATAGATTTCTTCTTGATTTCCCTGAAGAATAAATTCATCAGGAAGACCAAAGATAGTGACATTTTTAATTTTATGTAAATGGCTGATATATTCTAATATCGAAGAACCGAGACCTGATATTTTTGTGACGTCTTCAAGAACATATAGCGGTAATTCATCTTCTATTAACAGATCTAATAAATCTAAATCCATCGGTTTAATGAAACGAGCGTTAATTAAATTTATCGGCAGATTATTACTTTCAACATAATCAACCAGTCTTTGGAAATTGTCGCCATAAGCAATTAAATTCGCTTTACCATGATTATTCTTCAGAGTCCAACTTGGATATATGATTTCTTCTAAAGCCTCACCATCATATTTTAAAACGCTGTTGCGCGAATATCTGATCGCTACAGAATCTTTAGCAACATTGAAAGCATAGTTCAACAAGCTTTGAGCTTCCAAAGCCGTTGAAGGTTGAACGATTTCAATATTAGGAATATGTTTCAAATAAGCGATATCATAGATACCTTGATGAGTCTCGCCATCACCGCCAACAACACCTGAACGATCGATTCCGATCACAATCTTCGCTTCTTGGCGCGTTAAATCATGAACTATTTGATCATAAGCTCTTTGTAAGAATGATGAGTAAATCGGTAAAAAGATCTTGATTCCGCGCAATGCTAAAGCCGCACTGAAACAAACTGAGAAACTTTCACAAATCCCGACATCAATGATTTTATCTGGGTATTTTTCTTCAAATTCAATTAACCCTGATCCGGTAATCATTGCGGGGATGATAATTCTGAAATCAGCGTTATTTTCGGCATATCGCAGCAAATACTCACTAATGATATTACTCCAAGACGTGAAGTTTTCTTTATTTTTATTTAAAAACTCGCCGGTTTCTTTATTAAAAGGACCAACTCCATGCCACATACCGGTTTTATCATTTTCAGCTGGCAGATAGCCTTTACCTTTTTTAGTTACTACATGTAAGACTACAGGACGATTCTTGTTTTTAATTAGTTTTAAGAATTTAACCAAGTTTTTAATATCATGACCGTCTATCGGACCATAATAAGAAAATCCAAACTCATCAAAAATCGTTAAATTGTTGGCGAATCCACGGATCATATTCGCAATTCTAACTTTCCAGCGATAGAGAAACTTCGGTAATTTTCTCTTGGTCTTAGTTGCGTAATTATAAAACTTATTAGCTCGTGTTTTATTAAGCAATTTTGCTAAACGACCGACATTCTTCGAAATACTCATCTCATTATCGTTAATGATGATAATCGGCGACATGTTTTTCTGATGTCCTAAATAATTCAAAGCTTCAAAGCTTAAACCGCTATTCAATGAGCCGTCACCGACAATGGCGATGTTCTTTTCTTTGGTTTGATTGTAAAATTTAGCTAGTTCAAACCCCGCAACTGCGGCGATAGCGGTAGAGGAATGTCCAGCTTCCCAAACGTCATGAACCGATTCATTGCGTTTTTGATAACCGGATAAACCTTGATACATTCTTAAAGTATCGAAGTCTTTAGCTCTTCCAGTCAGAATCTTATGAATGTATGATTGATGTCCAACATCAAAGATGATTTTATCTTCTGGAGAATTAAAGACATAATGCAAAGCGATAGTTAATTCGACGACACCTAAATTAGAAGAAAGATGTCCACCGGTTTTAGAAATGCTGTCAATTAAAAAAGAACGAATTTCATCAGCTAATTCGTTTAATTCTTTTATTGATAAAGTTTTAAGAAATTCTGGCCCTTTAATCTCCAGTAAATTCATTTATTATTCCTTATTAAAGTCAACGAGATCCTCAGAATCCATTAATTTTACGATTACTTCTTCGGCGTTTTTCAACTCTTCATGACAAATTTTTGCGAGGGCGATACCTTCTTGATAAAGCTTAACTGCTTCATCTAAACTATTTTCTCCTGATTCTAACTTCTTAACTAAAGTTTCTAACTTCTCTAAGTTCTCTTCAAAACTTAATTTATTCATTTTCTTCACCTTTCATAGCGATAATTTTAGAGGTTATTTCTCCGCCGTTAAGCGCTATAACTAAATTTTTATTAGGGTCAATCTCTTTAATATGTTTTTTAATTACCTCATCTTGTTTAACTAACGCAAAGCCTTTTTTCATAAGATTCAATGGATTAGTAAGTTCTAATTTTTCCAAAAGATTTTGGTAGTTGTTTTGTCTTTCTCTTAAAAAGTAACGATATTCGTTTTTAATGATTTTTAGATAATTAGTAACTTTATCTTTTCTTAAGTTGAT
>DIGC01000049.1 GCA_002419445.1 Caryophanales bacterium UBA5732 | reverse complement strand
GGGAAGGAGTCAGTCATTAAGTTAATCCATAATAAATGAATAGCCATTAATGGTAAAAGGTCACCAAAGAAAGAACTAAAAATCATTGAGAAAAGAATTAATAAAATTTCACCGATATTACAAGAAACTAAGAAAATAGTAAATTTACGAATATTGCTGTAAATTGTTCTTCCTTCTTCTACAGCAGCGACAATTGAAGAAAAGTTATCATCAGTAAGAATCATATTTGAAGCTTCTTTGGAAACTTCAGTACCGGTGATACCCATTGCAACACCAATTTCCGCTTGTTTTAAGGCTGGTGAATCATTTACACCGTCACCGGTCATAGCAACAACTTCACCATTCTTTTGTAAAACTTCAACAATCCTAATTTTATCGGTAGGTGTACTTCTAGCGAAGACATCACATTTTAAAATAGCTGCTTCAAATTCTTCATCAGTCATATTTTTTGTTTCTTCACCAGATAAAGCCAAACCACCATCTTGTAAGATATCCAGTTCTGATGCAATAGCCTTAGCGGTTGTCAAATGGTCACCGGTTATCATCATTACTCTAATGCCGGCTTTATGACATAAAGCGATAGCGTCTTTAGCTTCTTCTCTAGGCGGGTCAATCATTGCGACCATTCCAACAAAGATTAAGTCTTGTTCCAAATCCATTGCTTTTGGAGTAATTGTTTCTTTATAAGCAAAACCTAATACTCTATAAGCTTGTTTAGAATAAACTTCTATCTGGTCGAGAATTTTAGCAATATCCTCATCGGTAATTTGTCTTACTACACCATTAGAAGAAATTCGGTTGCAAATTTTGATTAGTTGATCAGATGCGCCTTTAGTTAATACTAAATATTTCCCATCGACCTCATTGATTGAAGTCATCATTTTTCTAGTTGAATCAAAAGTGTATTCGTTTAATTGTGGATATTTTTCTTCTGGAAAATCAACTTCATAACCACCTTTTGCGGCTAGAACCAGCAATGAGGCTTCAGTTGGATCTCCTAAAATTTTACTTGAACTTTCTAGTTTTGAATCATTGCACAATAATGATACTAGAAGAATTTTTTCCAGGTTGTTTTCGACCTTAGCTTCTTCGCCTTCAAAGAGAATTTTACCTTTCGTCTCATACCCACTACCTGATACTTCATATTCATTATCTAGATCATAAACTCTTCTAACCGTCATTTGATTTTGAGTTAAAGTTCCGGTTTTATCAGAACAAATAACAGTTGCTTGACCTAATGTTTCAACAGTTGAGAGGTTTTTAATAATAGCATTACGTTTAACCATTCTTTGCATACCCAAAGCTAAAACGACAGTAATAACGGCAGTTAAACCTTCAGGTATTGCGGCCACGGCTAAAGCAACGGAAGTTAAGAATAATTCTAATTCAAAAACAAAGTTGTTTTTAATAAAACCTAAAGCAAAAACAAAGACAGAAACTATGATAATGATAATGCCTAAGACTTTTGCAAATTCATCAATTGTTTTTTGTAAAGGAGTTTTTCCTTCTTCTACGGCATCTAACATTGTGGCGATTTTACCAATTTCAGTTTGCATACCGATATTAGTGACTACGCCTTTGCCCTTACCATAGGTAACTAATGTAGACATATAAACTGAATTTTCGCGTTCGGCTAGAACTGTTTCATCATCTAATTCAACTTCCGCATCTTTAGTAACCGGGGTTGATTCTCCGGTTAATGATGATTCGTCAGTCTTAAGATTAGTTGTTTCTAAAAGTCGAATATCCGCAGCGACAAAGTCACCGGTCTCTAGTAAAACTATATCTCCAACCGTTAATTGTTCAGAAGAAATTTCAATAGTTTTTCCATTACGAATAACTTTAGCATTTGGCGAACTCATCTTCTTTAAAGCCGATAAGGCGTTATTAGCTTTTTGTTCTTGGTTAACACCTAAAACAGCATTTAATAAGACGATAGCTATGATGATTAAACCGTCAATTAAGCCCTCGCCCTCAACAATTCCAACAATTAAAGATACTGCCGCAGCAATAATTAAGATGATTACTAAAAAATCCTTAAATTGATCTAAGAACATCATGAATAATGTTTTCTTTTTTGTCTCTCTTAATTGGTTTAATCCATACTCTTCTTGCCTTAATAATACCTCTTGGTCAGATAAACCTTGTTTTGGATTTACTTTTAAATCCTTTAAAAGTTCTTGTTTAGTTTTGCTAAAAAATTCCATTATTATTCCTTTCTGTCTAAAAAAAAGACCTATGCACCGTTTCTTTGTGCATAAGTCTTGCTGTTTAAAATTAAACCAGGCACAAAGCCATGTTTGTTGATTTAATCACGCTTAGGGCGTCAGCTACTCCCTTATGATAATAATATCATACCTTAAAGATTTTTTGTTGTCAAATTATTTTTAAATATTATTTTTTATAACTTTTTTCTGAATTTTTAATTTTTTGTAATGATTTATAATCGTTTCAAAAATCAGGGCAACAATAACTAATATTATACTCCAAGCAAAAACCTCAGCGTATTCAATACTTGTTTTGGCTAAATAAAGCATGTTACCTATTGAGTTTTTGGTTTGCGCTAAATATTCAGCCATCACTAAAACTTTGATTCCTAATCCTAAAGATTGAAGTAGACTGGTTTTGATATCGTCGCTAATTAAAGGTATATAACAATGAATTATTCTCGAAAACAATTGATTATCTTCTAATTTATAGACATCGATTAACTCTTGATCAATGCCCTTTATCGCTCCATATATTCCTTGATAAATCAAAGGAAAAATCATTAAAAACGTAATGATATATGGTGTCAAAGAAAAACCAGCAACAATTAAAATGATTACCGTGATAGAGATAACTGGAATTGTCCTCAAAATCGTAACTATTGGATTAATAATAGTTTCAAAATTTTTATTTAAGCCAGATAATATGCCAAAACTAAAGCCAAATATAAAGGCGATAAACAACCCAATCAGCAACCTTAACAAAGACGATAAAATTGCGATTAAGGAGGTTCTTTCGCTGAAAATTTGACTCATCGCTTTTATTACTTCATAGAAATTTGGCAATAGTAAAGAATTGTCGATTATTAAGTCGAACATAAGCCAAATCAAAAAGATAATAAATATCGAAAGAATTGTTAATCCCGCTTTTTTCATAACTATTCCTTATGTTAAGAATAATAAAAATTAATATCCGGTAATCTTTCGCCGATTAAACTAGGATTTATTTCTAAGATAATATTAAAATAATATTCTAAATCGCTTTTCGCTTCTTGTGCAGTCATATAAATAATGTTGCTTCTGGGAATAGCTGAAATTAGTGTTTCTTCTGTAAATCCAAGCTCTAATTCTAGAGCTAATGATGCCGTTTCTGTAAACTGGTTATTAACTTTATCGATTGAAGATTCTAGATTTGCTAGAAAAGTGTTTATTTCAGTATCACTAAGACTGGTTTTCGCAAAAACACCGGACTGGGGAAATGAACCTTCACCAGTAATTTCTTGGTACTCGTTTTGCAAATCAATAGTCTCAATTCCTTGGACTTTTGTTTTGAGTAAAGAGAGTGCTGGTTCAGCACTTAGTATAATCTTCGAATTATCCAAAATCAGACTAGCATTTGCCATTTCTAAAGAATCAACATATATGATATTAGCGACAATATTATTTGATTCAAGAATGTATCTTAATACTATATCCGACGTAGCGTTCATTCCGAAACAAATAATTTCTTTTCCATTTAAACTTTCAATAGTGAAATCTTCTTCCGTTACAGTGGCTAAGTAATAGTTCCCGAATGTAATAGCAGCTATAAATACATATTCAATTGAATTGTTATAAAGTTTCGCTCCTAAATTTGTCGGCGCGAAAATAAAATCATGTGATTGTGAACCAAAACTAGCGACCAAAGCGTCAGGACCATTTACTATATCTACATTGTATTCCCTTGATTCTTGTAAATATATTTGTGCAATTTGTGGAGC
>DIGC01000057.1 GCA_002419445.1 Caryophanales bacterium UBA5732 | reverse complement strand
GTTTTATTTTTTTTATGAATGAAGGGAAGGAATAATATGAAGAAAAGAATATTTATAATTTTTTTAGGTTTATTTTTATTTGTCGGATGTTCCGGTAATACTACTACATTAATGCCAACCACTGAAAGTGAGACTGTGTATCATTTAGTTCAGTTTTTAGGTTTTGATGGGTCGGTTATTTCGGTTCAAGAAGTTGTTGATGGCGAAGATGCTTTACCACCAATTGCCCCTTTAGTTCCTGGTTATATCTTTATTGACTGGGAGATGGATTTTACTAATGTGACCAGTGATTTAATCATTAGCAGTAACTATCAAATCACGCAAGTAACCGTCGTTTTTGACTCTAGCGAAGGTTCGGTTGTCAGTGAAATAGTTCTTGATTACGGCTCAGCTATTACTTTACCTACGCCTTTAAGAAGCGGATATAATTTTTTAGGTTGGTTCTTAAGTGAAGACATCAATAGTCCCAGGGTATTTGACGGTGATAGAGTCTATGAAAATATCACGCTTATCGCTCGCTGGGAAAGAATGATTAAAACAACAGTTTATACTGAAGAACAGTTATTTTTAGCTCTAGCAGAAGAAATCTGCGAAGAAATTCATTTTGGGGCGGATATTGAAGTTAATGAAACGATTGTCATCACAAGAGGTCTTAAAATATATGGTAATGGATATAAACTCATACCTTTAGGAATAGATGAAACATTTAGAGTTGAACAAGAAGCGATGTCGTCTCCTAGAAAAGTTGATGATATCGAAAGAGTAAATCTTAACATCTATGATTTGGAATTAGTTTATGAATTTGATGAAAGAGTAACGCCAAATGTTTTTGAACTTTATGAAATTGGATATTACGACATCTTATTAGATAATGTGGAAATAAAGGGTGATATTCAAGATGCTTTCAAAGTGCATTATTCTCGATATATCAATATTTCTATTTCCGGATCGGAAATTAGCGTTTTAGGTAAAGCTTTTGATGCGAATGATGGCATAGAATTAACTCTCAATATTGAAAAAAGCGATATCGAAGCTGGAACAATTCTTTTCTTAAATGATTTAAATTATAGCCGGTTTGATATCAAAGAATCAAACCTAACAATGATTGGTTCTAACACGGAAGAACATTTAGCTTTATTTGTTATAGATAATTCCGGAGAAATTGATTTAAATACGAGTAATTCTAATATATACTCAGAAATGGTAACTACATCTTATATAGCAAGTGCAACTAATGAAGGGGATAATCTGTGGCTAGGGTTTAATGGCTGTAATATTGAAATAAATTCTGCAGTTTTTGAAGATTTATTCACTAAAACAAGTTTATTTACCCACTATGATTTAGATGGGTCAACCCTAATTTTAAAAGAAGGAATTACTTCAATACCGGATTATGGATTTTCAAACGCAGCTGATTTCACAAATATAATCTTACCAAGCAGTTTAGAAAGTATTGGTGATTATGCTTTTGAATCCTGTCAAGGTTTAACTAAAATTATAATTCCTGAGGGAGTATCTACAATCGGTGAGGGCGCATTTAGATTTTGTTACGGACTTACCAGCGTTGTAATTCCTGAAACAACTTTAAATGTTGGTAGTCAAGCATTTACTGGTAATTCTTTATTACTGGAGATTTTTATCTTAGAAGGCGTAGATCAGACTAATTGGGATAATGATTGGAATCTTGAGGAAGTTGATGTAGTAAGCGATGTCCAATATTTACAAACTGTTGGAGGAATTATATATTTGGTTCTATCTGACGATTCAGCGATAATCATTGATTATATTTATGAAGGATTAAGTGAAATTGTAATTCCTCAGTCGATAACTATCGAGGGAGTGAGTTATGATGTTACAAAGATTGGAAAACTTGCTTTTGAGAATAATTCTACTTTAACAAGTATAACTATTCCTAATACGATAACCAAGATTGATTACGCTGCTTTTAGAGATAACTTAGTATTAGAAACAGTTAATTTTGAAGATAACTCCAATTTAGAAATTATAGGTGAAGAAGTTTTTGCATATTGCCTTAGTTTAGTCGATATTACAATTCCCTCATCTGTTGCTCAAATGGGAGGTTATGTCTTTTTTAACAATTACCGGTTAGAAAATGTTGTTTTTGAAGCAGGTAGTATGTTGACTGAAATACCGACTAATGCTTTTGCTTTTAACGAACGATTAGTTTCGATTACGATTCCTGCAAGTGTAACGATAATAGATAGTCATGCATTTTACGCCTGTGGAAACTTAAGCGAAGTTAATTTTGAAAGTGGAAGTATTTTAGAAAACATCAATGGATATGCTTTTTACGGTGCTTATAATTTAACGTCTTTTACGCTTCCTGAAAGTGTCAGTTATATTGGTGTTGAAGCTTTTTACCAGGCCTCTAGTTTAGCGGAATTTATCATTCCAGTTAACTCAGAGTTAACCGCCATAGATGGCAATGCTTTCGGATATTCAGGATTAGAACATATCTCTTTACCAGAAGGATTGACATCTATTGGTATTTATGCCTTTAGTAATTGCCTGCACTTAACCGAAATTAACATTCCGGCTTTAATAACGCAGATAAGTGATTTTACATTTTACAATGATAGTGCCTTAACGACAGTGACTTTTTCTTCAGGAAGCCTTCTTGAATCGATTCAATACAACGTATTTTTTAACAATTATGCTTTATCTGAGATTGTTTTACCTGATTCAGTGACTTATATTGGTGCTCGTAGTTTTTATAATTGCGCTTCATTGACAACTATAAATATTCCTGAGCAACTAGAGATAATTAATACTGAAGCATTTGCTTATTGTATCAATTTAGTAAGTTTCAGTTATAGTGAAGTAAATAGCTTAACTACAATTTATGATAGGGCATTTAAAGATTGTAATGTTTTAGTCGAATTCTTCATCCCTGACACAGTGACTTATCTTGGTAGTGAAATCTTCAGTTATGCTTATTATGTTACAATTAATATAGAAGCTGTTTCAGAACCTATTAGTTGGTCAACTACTTGGGCTAGCAATAGTTCGTGGTGGATTAACTTTGCGGTAAATCACAGAACCATTACTCTAGAATTGAATAACGGTGAACCAATGATTGAAATCTTCGAAAAGATGGACACCGTACTTATAGAACCAACGGATCCAACAAGAGCAGGGTACATATTTGACGGTTGGTATTTGGATGATGGAAGTTTCCTAGAACCATATACTTTTACCGTTATGCCAGAAGAAGATATGACAGTTTATGCCAAATGGGTTCCAATTCCATAAAAAAATAATCCAATAAAAAAGCACTCTTAACGAATAGAGTGCTTTTTTTATAGAGGAGATATCTATTGCTTATTCTTCAAATATAATAACCAATATCCGAAGATTCCTAATGTATAAACATACTGGATTACAAACTGAATAATCTCTGGTTTTGAATACCATCCCGTTGCGACGTATAGCGGTATTCCTAGAACGCCGGTCTTATTGTCAAGAACGGTTCCTGATAGATCAAATAACTTGGTGAAGATTGGGTTCATTGCGTCGATCATTCCTAAATCTTTAAACGCCGATAAGCCTTCATGAACGGCATAACCTAATAAGAAACCGGCTTGTAAAATTAAATAGATTAAAGTAATATTGAAGATCACTTTTAAATTTACTTTAACAAGCGAGAAGAAGATTAAGACGGTTAGAACTAAGGAAATAAGAATACCGACTAAGATTCCGACGATTGAGTAACTGCCGGCGAAAGTAAAGATAGCAATCTCAACACCTTCTCTGGCAATAAAAGCGAAAGTTAAGATTAATACTCCGGCATTGGAGATCGTTTTCTTTAGCTTGCCTTCAATATCGCTAGTCATACTTGAACCATTCCTAATCATCCAGATGATAAAGGTAGTGACTAAGACTAAGGCGAAGATTGATGCGCCTGATTCCCAGAGTTTAACGACTGGGTCGACATCGCTTAAACCTCTAGCGATTAAATAAAGGACGCTACCGATTAGTAATGATAATAATATGCCTAAGCCGACTCCTCGCCAAACGTATTTAATAGATTCATTGCGATTAGATTTCTTTAAGTACCTAATGATGATAGCTGTTATAAGAAAAGCTTCTAAGCCTTCTCTAAAACCGATAATTAAACCGGGGAAAAATTCTGTCATATTCAACCTCCTGTAATATGTGTCATTTTTCTACATATTAATTATAATTGAAGAAGTGATTCTGACAAAACGATATGATAATTTATTTACTCGAGGTGCGAACTATTAATATTTTATATTCATATGTTATAATTAGTTATAAGATTTAAGGAGGTTCGTATGAAGAAAACTGTTAAAAAAACAAAATACAATATTCATAAAATATTCAACATTGCGATAACTTCGCTATTTCTTATAGGCGGAATATTCTGGAGTATCAAAGACTCGATCTTTAACCAAGTAATTGATAATCGGGTATATTACGGGATTGTTAGGTTTAATACAAGCTTTGGTGTCTTGTTTTTTTGGTTGACGATTACCTTTATTTTAACCTTAGGATTCTTGTTGATGAGTAAATATGTTAATAGCCTAATTGAAAAGAAAAAAGTAGAAGAAAAAGGTCGGGAAAGTAAAGATCAAATAAATGTTAATAAGCAAAAATTTGAACGAAATGTTTCAGCTTGTGATTACAGAAAGTGGAGTAAGTAATTCATTAATAACTAAGGTTTTTAAAAAATGTGAATCTGAAATTAATATAATTTCGAAATTCATTTTAACAGCAAGAGTAAAAAGAACTAAAATGAGGTTTTATCTTACCTATTATTGATAATTTTATTTAAATGCACCTGATATTCATGAGCTTGTTTATAGTGTATAGGAAAGGTTAGTTAATATAAATTACATCAGCCGAGTTGTGACTGTTTTAGAATGATTTTAGAGAAAAAAGATAACATACAAAAATGTTATCTTTTTTTATTTTAGTCCCTTGAAAATATCTGTTTTCAAGCGTAAACTTAATAATAGAAAACCATGTGTATTATACTAAACAAACCTTACTAGATGGTCATTGCTTAAAAAAACGATTAATCTGTTTTTAAGCGCTAAAAAGGTTTAAAAACGGACGATTAAAGCTTTTAATCGTTTTATTTTTATGGAAAAATAAGAAAAGGAGAGATTTATGAAAACAAAGATTTTAATGTTATTGATGTTGCTATTTTTTCTCGTCGGATGCGATCAAGCAACAACTGCACCAATTGACACTAGTGCTGTTCAAACAGCTATTGAACTAAGAGTAGCTGATGATGAATTACAGTGGAAGTACACTGATGAAACTACTTGGACAAGTCTTTTGGATTTAGACACTTTAGTTGGGGAAACTGGAACTAGCGGAACTCCTGGAGTTGATGGAAAAGAAGTTAGTTTTCAAATTGCCGAAGGATTTATCCAGTGGCAATATGAAGGAGAAAGTACCTGGACTAATCTAATTTCTTTAACCAGCATTACCGGTGATGCAGGAGTTGGGATTGGTTACTTGGAAATCAATTCTCTAGGTGAATTGATTGTCTCTTATACTGATGCTACTGAAGTTAACTTAGGCGTGATGTTCAAACCTCATTTAGTCGAATATAAAGACATGTTCGGCAATGTGCTTTCCGTCCAATTGGTTTTAGACGGTGAAGATGCAACACCAC
>DIGC01000024.1:7237-41736 GCA_002419445.1 Caryophanales bacterium UBA5732 | reverse complement strand
TTTAATCTAGGCAATTATTTGTTGCTGGGTAAAGGGGAAGAACAATCTGGCGGAAAAGAAAAACCAGCTGTTTTAGCAGATGCATTTGAGGCTTTTTTAGGAGCGATATATGTCGATAAAGATATCAAAGAGGTGTACAAAGTCACTGAAAAAGTAGTTTTTCCAGTAATTATGAAGAACCTCCATGTTGAAGATTCTGATTACAAGAGTAAACTTCAGGAGTTGTTACAATCTGATAAAAGAAGTTTAAGGTATGACATAATATTCGAATCAGGACCATCACACGATAAAGAGTTCATTGCCAGAGTTTACATGGATGAAAATATTATTATGGGTGAAGGTAAAGGAAAGAGTAAAAAAGAAGCTGAACAAAATGCCGCTTATGCTGCACTTCAAAAATTGGCTAATAATAAAGAAAAGTAGGATGCGATTATGGAAGTATTAATCTTAAAAAAGATGATCAATGAAGGAATAATCGATTTTGACAGACTGTTGAAGAAAACTTATAAAGAATTAGGTTTGACTGAACTCGAAGCGTTTTTGTTGATGGAGTTAAACATTTTAAAAACAAAAGATATCCACTTTGTCACACCTAAGATTCTTACTAAGAAACTGACAATAACGGATGAGCAAGCCCTTGCTTTAATGGATGGTTTAATGCAAAAAAAATATCTTAATTTCGTTTTAATAAAAGGCCAAAACGGAAAGCAAAAAGAGAGTTTTGACATTGATTTGACATATAGAAAAATTCTCGAGTATTATCAAACAAAGATTATTGATGAGATGATGACTTCAAACGTAAAATTTGATACTTTAGAAGATGAAATAGTAGAGTTGCTTGAAAAGAATTTTCAAAAGCAACTTAAGCCGCTTGAAATAGAGATTATTACAAAATGGATTCATGAACACAAATATACTAAAGATGATATCAAAGAAGCGGTTTTCGCAGCCATCAAAGCTAATCGTTATTCCGTAAGTTATTTAGACAGCGTTTTATTAAAGAAACGTCAAGTGAACCAAGATATTAAAGTAAAACCTTCCGTCAAAAAGAAATCACAAGTTCTGAAAGAATTTCTTGAATCTTGACAAAAAAACAAGAAGTAGCTTATGAGATATATAACGAAATCACAAAATTGTTTCCTAATGCCGGTTGTGAACTTAATTATCGAAAAGACCATGAACTTTTAATCGCTATAATGCTTTCAGCCCAAACCACCGATCAATCTGTTAATAAAGTTACAGCAAAACTCTTTGATAAATATCATGATTTAAATGATTTTGCTACAGCCTCAATATCCGATTTGGAAAATGATATAAAGTATTTAGGATTATATAGGAATAAGGCTAAAAATCTAAATCAAATGGCAAAAAAAATTCTAGAAGAATTTTCTGGAACCATTCCTAATAGTCAAGAATGCTTAGAATCTCTTCCTGGAGTAGGAAGAAAAACTGCTAATGTATATTTAGCGGAACTACATCATATTCCTAGAATCGCAGTTGATACTCATGTTTCTAGAGTTTCAATTAGATTAGGATTTGCTAAAATTGATTCCTCGCCTCTTACCATCGAAAATCAATTAATGAAATTATATCCCAAAGACATTTGGATATCATTGCATCATAAACTAATTTTTTTTGGCAGATACTTTTGTACAGCGAGAAAACCTAATTGCAAAAATTGCCCAATTATTAAACATTGTAAAATGCCAGAGCTATAATGCTTTGGCTTTTTTAAAGCCTATATTTAGCCACGAAAAGGTTGCTCGCTCTGTAAGTCATGTAAAATATCAATATAAAATTCTTTATTTTTGAAAAAATTTGATTTATAATCTTTTTTGTTAAAAATTTAAATTTTTAACAAAAAAAATAGAAGGAGACATAACATGATTGAAATGTTGCTTAACGAAATTGCAAGAAGAAAAGAGGCTTCAAGCCAATTCTACTATGGTGGAATTGGACAAACACTAAGAAAAAGAAGATTAGAACTAAAAATGACGCAAGAAGCCGTCGCAGTAGGAATTTGTTCTAATACTTACTTATCTAAAATCGAAAATAACCAAATTGTAGTAAACCGGGAACATCTGTATCTTATTATGGAAAGAATGCAAATGGATATGGATAAAATAACGTTTCCAGAAGAAATGTTAGAATACTTGGAAAAATCCATTAAATTGTTTTTTTATCGTGATATTGAAGGTTATCGTGAATTGTTTGAAACAATAGATAAGTATCAATTTTCGGTTTTATTACAAATTATAAAGCTTGGATACTACATGCTGATCGAAGATTCTGAAAACGCTAGATTAGTTTATTCAGAAACATTTAGATATTTACAATCTTTAGAAGAATTTGGTTTTTGTGTTTTATTGCTATATTCTAGTTTCTATAATATTGGAATCAAGGATTACAAAACTGCAAGAACAGTAATTGAAAACGTTGAAAGTAGACTATTCAACGATGAAATGATCTATGGTTTATATAATTACTGTAAATTTTTAATTTACGGTAACCTACACCTACAAGCTCAAGCTTTTGAGGCTGGCCAAATAGCAATAAATATCTTCAATAAACATTCAAATATTATTAGAATTAATGAAATGTATATGTACAGAGAAATTTTCTTGGTTTACGAAGGAGGCACTCCTAATGATTATGTTAATCATAATCTTTTAAAACATATTAGTGATAAAGAAAGAAATTATTATTTGATTGCGCAAGCAACAAAATGTAAAAATCCAATTGTGTATTTAAAACATTTAGTGCCTAAGGGGGAAAGTTATCTTTTAGGTTTATATTTACAGGCAAGATTTTACCTTTTATCTGAAAAAATCGATGAGTTTAAAGAAACTTGTAATCTAATAAGCGATTTTCATTATCAAATAAACCCTAAGATTGATTATTTACACGTTTTAAAATTGATGAAAAACAAAGAGAATATTTATCTAAAAGATTATTTGATAAATCATGTATTACCTATAGCAATCAAAAATCAAAACATATATTTTTTGAACATGATAACTATAACAATTTCCAAAATTTTATCAGATAAAAACAGATATAAAGACTCATTATCTTATCGTCAAAAATATGATGATTTCTTACTGTCTCAACAAATTAAAATTCAAATTAGCTAAAAATAAAACTCCTCAAACGAGGAGTTTTATTTATAATAATTTAATGATTTTCTTAGCTAAATTTAAGTATACAATTCCGGCCATATCGGATTCTTCACAGATAATTTTATCGAATTTAGTAATTGGTAAAGTGGCTAATAATTCAACCAATAGTTCGTCTGCAACCTTTTTTCCGCCATCTTTACCGAATATATAGTGGAATTCTCCATTAACTTCGTAATATGACATGTTTTCGATTACTCCAATCACGTCTTGAGATAAATCCTTAGCAGCATAACCAGCTTTAATTGCGATGTGTGCTGCGCTTTCTTGTGGAGTTGTTACGATGACCATTTTAGCATCTTCACTAAAGTTTTTCAAATCCATCATGATATCACCAGTTCCGGGTGGAAGATCGACCAGAAAGAAATCAATTTCTTCACTCCACAAAGTATCTTGAAAGAAAAGCTTTAAAACTTTCCCTAACATCGGTCCTCTAAGCATTAGTGCCCGTTTTTCGTCTACTAAATACTCTGTGGACACCATTTGGATGCCATCTTTTTCATATGGATAAATTTTACCGTTTTCATCACCCATTAACTTATGGTCTGTGGCATTAAAAATTTTTGGCATATTAGCTCCGTAAACATCAGCGTCAATTATCCCAACCCTTTTTCCTAAACGCGTTAAAGCATAGGCTAGATTAGCGGTAACAGTTGATTTACCCACTCCACCCTTACCAGAAGCTATCAGCAAAGTTTTAGCTGTTTTATTGCGAGTTTTTCTTTTGGTAAATTCAATTTTAACACCAGTGTAACCCAACTCTAACTTAACGATTTTAGCGATATCTCTAGTAATTTGTTTTGTAAAATTAGCTTCTTTGTCGGCGACTTCGATTATCATTATAACGGTATTGTTTTCATCAACACCAATGTGTTTTATGCTATCATTTTCTTTGAGTTTTTGATTGCAACTAGAATCAATAACTTCATTGACTTTTTCTTTAATCTGTGCGATATTATTCATTATATTCACTCCTTGTATAGACATCGAATATATTATAACCTATTTGCGAAATATTTAAAACTAATATGATTTCTAGTTCACTTAAAAAGTATAGATATTTTTCTTGACAATTGATAGATAAAAAAGTATAATTTATGTGCTGTAATGAGGTGATGGGATTGAAATGGACAATTCAAGAACTTATTAAAAAAGCAAAAAACGACAATTTAATTGACGAAAGAATCGATTTAAGAAACCTTTTAAAGCCAGAGATTGAAGATTTAGTTGATATTTTGGACACTGATGTAAATGGCGAGTATTACTATTATCAAAATGAAAATTTATTTGTTTTCAACTTGCATATTAAAACAACGCTCGTTATGTTATGTTCGATAACATTAGAAGAAGTTTCTGTAGATTTAGATTTTGAATCACAACTTAATTTTTCAGTTAATTACATAAATGACGACACACATATTATTGAAGGAATCACTATTGATTTAAGACCTTATATATTTTCAGAAATTCTAATCGAAAAACCGATGAGAGTTATGATTAAAGGGGCTTATAAAAAATATAATGATGAATCAGTTGAACTGACAAATGAAGAAAAAGAAGAAAATAATCCATTTGCAAAATTAAAAAATTAAGGAGGGTATCGACATGGCTGTACCAAAAAGAAAGATTAGTAAAACACAAAGAAGAAAAAGAAGAACACATTTTAAATTACACGCTCCGGCAATGGCAGTATGTCCAAACTGTGGTGAATTAACATTATCACATCAAGTATGTAAATCTTGTGGATATTACAAAGGAAAATTGGTTGTTGAACCAAAACCAGAAAAAGAAGCTGCATAAAAGAAAAGATACGTTGAAATTTCAACGTTTTTCTTTTGCCTTTATGATATAATAAATTTGGTGATTAAAATGGAAAAACACATTCCAGTGTTATTGAAAGAAACAATTGAATTACTTAATATAAAACCAAACGGAGTCTATGTTGACATGACTCTAGGCGGCGGTGGACATTCAGAAGCTATCCTTGAAAAGTTAGTCAACGGCAAGCTTTTTGGCTTTGATCAGGACATTTTTGCGATTGAAAAAGCGAATGAAAGATTGAGTAAATATAATAACTTTCAAGCTATAAATGATAATTTTATTAATGCTAAAAATCGTCTTAATGATTTAGGAATAACAAAAGTTGACGGAATTGTTTTTGACTTAGGTGTTTCTTCGTTTCAATTTGATATGCCTGAAAGAGGTTTTTCATATCGTTTTGACGCTCCTTTAGATATGAGAATGGATCAAACGGCTAAAACAGATGCTTTCGAAGTCATTAATAATTATGAATACGAAGATTTATTAAAAATATTTTTTGAGTATGGCGAAGAAAAGTATTCCCGATTCATAGCTAAAAATATCATCAAGAAAAGACAGATTTCGCCAATAAAAACCACCTTTGAGTTGGTTGATATCATTAAAGAATCATTACCAAATAAAGAACTAAATAAGAAAGGTCATCCTGCAAAAAAGGTGTTTCAAGCACTTAGGATTGAAGTCAATAGAGAACTTGAAATTCTGGAAGAATCACTTAATAATGCCATTGATTTATTAGAAGTTGGTGGAAGATTAGCTGTTATAACTTTCCATTCTCTCGAAGATAGGATATGTAAACAATTATTCCGAAATTTATCGACTATTGACATTCCTAAGGGTTTGGCAATTATAGTTGAAGAAAAACCATTAATCACCTTAGTAAATAGAAAAGTTTTAACTTCCGGACAAGATGAACTAGATCTAAATAACCGAGCACATAGTGCTAAACTAAGGGTAATTGAAAAAAATGATAAATAACAGTTGACATTAAACCTGCCTTCGTGATATCATATTTTTGCGTTAATAAGCAGGTGTAGTTCAATGGTAGAACCTCAGCCTTCCAAGCTGATTATGAGGGTTCGATTCCCTTCACCTGCTCCATTTTTTTGTAAATGAATCTATTAGATTTCCGAAAAGGAAATCTTTTTTTTCTAACTATTTAAAAGTAACTTAGAATTTGGTATAATGTTTAACGTGGGAGGACTGATAATATGTTATTATTCATTAATAATACAGTTAACATTTTGGTGACTGTAGGTATTGTATTGTTCCTTATTGGATTTATTTTCGTACAAAAAGCTTACACCAAGAAAAAAGGTGATGATGTAAGTAAAATTGCTTTAGCCTTATTTTATCTCTTGTTTTTAATCTTTTTGCTAGGGGGTTTAGTTTTAGTACTTTATGTATGGGGCTTTGATCTTCAAGGCTTTTTTATAGAATTTTGGGACGATATATTAGCTTTTATATTACAACAAGTAGGCGATATTTTAGCTACTGTAATAATAATTCTAGTTATATCTTTAATTTTAAAGTTTGTCAAAATCATTTTAACGAGAACTGCCAAGCGTGAGGGACCTAACCAAAAACGTCGAGTCACAATGTTAAAGGTCACAAATTCATTAATTAATTATGTTGTCAAAATCATTGCCGCCCTTGTTATTTTATCAATTTGGGGAGTTGATGTCATACCCGCTCTAGCTGGTCTGGGAATATTAGGATTAGTTGTTGGTCTTGGCGCACAAAGCCTTATTAAAGATTTGATTGCTGGTTTCTTCATAATTTTCGAACATCATTTTGACATTGATGATGTTGTGGAAATAAATGGATTTAAAGGGCGAGTAATTGATATTGGTTTAAAAACAACTAGAGTCCAAAATTGGAAAAACGACATCAAGATATTCGCTAATGGCAGCATTACTGAACCAATCAACTATTCTGTAGCTGATTCCGTGGCTATTGTTGAATTTGGAATTGCATATCACGAAGATATACAAAAAACAATCGACTTACTAAATCAAGAATTGCCAAAATATAAAACGATTCTACCAGAATTACTTGAAATTCCTACTGTTTTAGGCGTTACAGATCTTACAAGTAGTTCTGTAAATATTCGCGTCGTTTGCAAAACTTTACCAGAATCACAATATAACGCCGAAAGAAAAATTCGACAAGGTATTAAAGAAATTCTCGAGGCTAATGGAATTGAAATTCCTTTTACGCAAATTGTGGTTCACGAACCTAAGAAATAGTAAAAAATATAAAAATAAGAGGATAGTTTTGGAAAGCACAGCTTTCTAGACTAACCTCTTTTTTATTTTGATTATTTACTGATATCTAAGTATACTTTACCGTCTTTAATTTCAATTACTCGATCAGTTTTTTCCGCCACAGTTCGATTATGCGTGATGATTATAAAAGTAGTTTTAAATTTTCTATTGATATCTCTTAACAATTCATAGATTTTTTCGGTTGTATCACTATCTAGATTTCCTGTAGGCTCATCAGCTAAAACAATACTCGGATTGTTAATTAAACTTCTGGCAATGGCCACACGTTGTTGTTGTCCTCCGGAAAGATTAGTGGAAAGTTTATTTTTAAAATTTCCTAATCCTACAATCTCCAGTAATTCATCAGCTCTTTCGATTACTTCCTTTGTAATTTCCCGTTTTGAGATACGATATGGCATTAAGACATTTTCCATAGCGGTAAATTCAGGTAGTAAATAATGAAACTGGAATATAAATCCTAATGAGCGATTTCTAAAAGCTGCTAAATCGTTTTTGCTCAAAGAAGCTAAAGATTCGTTCTTAAAAAGTATGTCACCACTTGTCGGTCTATCTAAAGAACCGATTATGTTTAGCAATGTTGATTTACCGGATCCTGATTGACCAATTATTGAATTGAAAGAACTTTCTTCAAAATCTAAATCGACATCGAATAGTACTTTTGTAGGGTTTTTTGTATTTTCGCCATAAGTCTTAGAGACCTTCTTTAAACTTAGAATACTAGGCATTTCGAATTACCTCCATCACAGTCAATTTAGAAGACTTAATTGCCGGACTTAAAGCCGCTAGAGTAGAAGCCGCAATTGCAATTCCCGCTGACATAGCTAAGAATCCCGCATCAAAAGTTATTGGAATGTCAGTACCGCTGAAGGTTGTAAAAGAATATAACAAACCAATTCCTAATAAAATTCCAATAATAGCTCCGAAAACGCCTAATAACATCCCTTCAAAAAGAAAAATTAAACTTGCATCTCCATCTTTGATACCCATAGCCTTAAGAATTCCTAACTGTTTTGATTTCTGTAATACAGTTATCGCTAAAGTTGATGAGATTCCCAAAACAACTGAAACAATAACGAAAATTTGAATCATTAAAGAAGAAGTGCTTTGACCTTGTAAACCGGATAATAAAGATTCGTTTTCACTAATCCAAGTGCTGATAGTATACTCATCAGAGATTTGTTCATCTATTTCTAATTTTGTAACTTCCTCAGCATCAAATACTTCGTTTAGTTGAATTTCAATGTTGCTGACAACATCTCCTTGATTGATGATTCCTTGAACTGTGTCGATAGTGGTAATTGTCCAAGAGTTATTGATTTCTTTGACTGCAAAATCAAAGAATCCTACTACAGTGAAACTACGACTCTCATACACAGCTGAATCAAAGGTAACGACTGAACCGATTTCAATACCTAAAGAATCTTTGAGATTTATCCCCAAAACAACTTCATTAGTGGTGTTGGGCAATTCACTTCCGGGGGTTAATTTTTCAGAAAATTTGTAAATATCGTCTGCGGTATTATAATCAAAACCTCTAACGACAATAATTTCTGAATTTTCACCTTTTACTAAAGAACCACTGGTTGTAATAGTCGGAGTGATAACTCTAATATTATTAGAAGAACTCTCAGTCAAACTGAGAAGTTCATCGTAGTCACTAATAAGTTCATCTGTTTTTGTGATTGTGATTTGTGATCTAGAGCCAATAGTCGTGTCTACTAAGCTATCTTGCAAACCACCAATTAACGCCCCGATAAATATTTGAACGGAAACGCCAACGGCGATTCCTAAAATAATTACTAAAGTTTGTCTTTTGGAGGCTAGAAGAAATCTTTTTGCAATTTGAAAGGCTAATTTCATAATATGCCCTCCTTGAATTTAATGATTTCTTCATGATTTTGAATCAGATAGTCATATTGTAATTGATGAAGAGTAGATTCGTTTTTAGCTGCTTGTCCACCAATTATAATCTTGACTTCAGGAAATTGCTCTTTTAGTTTTTCCGTAAGCTTTTTTGTAGCAACGACATTGTAATAATTAGTAATGCTTAAAGCAACAAAATCTGGTTTTAGAATTTTAACCGCCGAGATGATTTGTTCACTAGGTGTGTTAGCGCCAATGTATTTGGCGTCAAAGCCCTCTAAAATGAAGTAATTCGCAGCGATTATAGCACCGATTTCATGATATTCTAGTTGTGGGCAGGCTACTAAAACCGTCTTATTTATTTTTTCATGTTTTTGTTTAATCAAATAAGGGTATGTCGATTCAAGAATCGTTCTGATAATTGAAGTTCTTGCATGTTCTTTCCAAATACAAATTTCTTCAACTGTAGAATTACACTCATAATCAGCCAACGCTGGTATGATAAAATTATCATATACTTCCTTTATTGATGCGCCTTTTTCAAAAAGATTGATGATAAACATTAAACATTCATCTTTCAATTCCTTGTCGAGTTTGTTGATAAACTCTATGTAATTATTTTCCATCATAACTAAACCTCCTAAATAAATATTATATAATAGTAAACGATAATTTACATATAATATGATGAAAAAAATTAATAAAGATTAATTGAATATGGAAGGATACTATGCTATAATTTAAGCAATTGTTTAAAAGATAAAAAAGAGGTAAATATGACTAAAATTTTATTTAAAGACTTAGAAAATTATTTTGATAAAGAAATCGAAATTCAAGGATTTGTGGATAAAATCCGTGATTTACAATATGTTCAATTTGTTATTTTACGAGATTCATCATCAAAAATACAAATGACAGTTGAAAAGAACGATACTAATAAAGAAATTAACGATGTAATTTCTTCTCTTACCAAGGAAAGCACTATACTAGTTAAAGGTATAATTCATAAGCAAGATAAGGTTAAATTAAGAGGCATGGAGTTTATACCCTCAAATGTCGAAATAACCTCTAAAAGCGAAGAAGAATTACCGATCGACATTTTAGATTATACAAACAAATCTAATCAGGAATTACGTTTAGATAATCGTTTCTTGGATTTAAGACTAGATAAAAATTATTTGATCTTTAAAGGCCAAACTATTGCAGAAATGGCAATGAGGGAGTATTGGATCGCTAATAATTTCATTGAAATCCATTCACCAAAAATATTAGGTACAGCTTCTGAATCGGGTGCTGAAGTTTTTTCTTTGGATTATTTCGGGAAAAAAGTTTATTTAGCTCAATCACCACAATTTTATAAACAAATGGCTATGGCGGCTGGCTTTAATAACGTTTTTGAAATAGGACCAGTGTTTAGAGCTGAAAATTCTCATACAGCTTATCACGCAACAGAATTTACATCGGTGGATATTGAAATTTCTTGGATTAAGTCCTACCATGAAGTAATGGACGCTGAAGAAACAAAGATCAAACATGTAATGAAGAAACTATATACCGATCTAAACGAAGAATATAAAGAAATGTATAAAAAAGACATTGAAGTTCCTAATTACTCATTTCCAAGAATACCATTCTTTGAAGCAAAGAAAATCATTCAAGAAAATTATAAGTATTTTGGCGAAAAAGAGTATGATTTTGATCGTAAAGAAGAGGAATTAATTTGTCTTTATGTGAAAAAGAACTTAGCGGCTGATTTTGTTTTTATAATTGATTACCCTTTCGCTGCTAGACCGTTTTACCACATGCTAGATTCTGAAACAAAATTAACTAAAAGTTTTGATTTGTTGTATAAAGGAATTGAAATAACAACTGGTGCACAAAGAGAACATCGAATTGAAGTGTTAAAGAGTCAAGCTCTAGAAAAAAATATGAGTTTGGAATCTTTAGATTTCTATTTCAACTTCTTTAGATTTGGTATGCCACCACATGGTGGGTATGGATTTGGCTTGACAAGATTTTTAATGAGATTCTTTGATGTCGAAAGCATTAGAGATGTAACATTCCTGTATCGAGGCCCAAATCGCGTTAATCCATAAAAAATAAAACTAAGCGTTAAACTGCTTAGTTTTTTTCTTCAAAGTATGATAAAATATTATCAATATATAGGATAAAAGATAAAGATGACGCTAAATATTATTTTTGAAGACAACCACATAATCGTCGTAGAAAAACCAGCTGGTGTTTTGTCACAAGCCGGCTCTTTAGATTTGAACGATATGTTAACGGAAATAAAAACATATCTTAAGAATAAATACAATAAGCCAGGCGATGTATTTTTGGGATTAGTTCACCGTCTAGATACTAATGTTGGTGGTGTGATGGTGTTTGCGAAAACATCCAAAGCTGCATCAAGACTTAGTCAAGATATAAGAGACCTGGAATTTGAAAAAAAGTACTTAGCAATTGTTAACGGGAAATTAGAAGTGGGAAAAACTATTGAATTGGTTGATTATATGGTAAAGGATGAGGTAAATAAAACCGCATTTATTACCGATTCAAATAGTGGTAAGAAAAGCGTTCTAAGATTCAAGGTTATGGCTAATATCGATGAACAATCCCTAATTGATATCGAACTTGAAACCGGTAGATTCCATCAAATTAGAGCGCAATTAGCCAAATATGGTAACCCAATCTATAATGATGGTAAGTACGGAGAATATAACAAGGGTTTTGAACTTGGACTTTTCGCTTATGAAATAAGTTTTAATCATCCGACATTAAAAAATAGAGTTAAATATCAGTTGATGCCCAAAACCGGTATCTTTTCAAATTTTCAAGATGCAATAAAATCTTTGGAGGTAAATGAATGAAAATTCTTGTATTAGGTGGTGCTGGTTATATTGGTAGCCATTTTGTAAAAGCGGCTTTAGAGAGTAATCATGAAGTTTCTGTTATTGATAATTTGTCGACAGGTCACAGACAATCACTTAAAAAAACTGTAAAATTTTTTTATGGTGATATTCGCGATATACAGTTCTTGGATGAAATTTTTTCAAAAGTAAAATTTGATGCTTGTGTCCACTTTTGCGCTTACAGTTTAGTTGGAGAGTCGATGCAAGATCCGCTTAAATATTTCGACAATAATGTTATTGGGGCAATCCGTTTAGTTCAAGCAATGGTTAAATATCAGGTTAAGTATATCGTTTTTTCTTCAACTGCGGCTGTTTATGGTTTTCACCAACAAATGCCGATTACTGAAGAATATGAAACTAAACCGACAAACCCTTATGGCGAGAGTAAACTTTTTATGGAAAAAATCTTTAAATGGTCAGATCAAGCATACGGATTAAAATATGTAAGCCTCAGGTATTTCAATGTTGCTGGAGCTTCCAGTGACGGAACTATCGGAGAAGATCATAATCCTGAAACTCATTTAATTCCAATTGTCCTACAAGTTCCTCTAGGAAAAAGAGAGGTTTTAACTATTTTCGGAGATGACTACAATACGAAAGACGGTACCTGTGTAAGAGATTATATCCATGTTGAAGACTTGGTGAAAGCTCATCTTAAAGCTTTGGATTATCTCGAAAAAGGAAATAAATCTAACGTCTTTAATTTAGGCAGTCAATCAGGATATTCAAATCTAGAAGTTTTAGAAGCGGCCAAAACAGTAACTAAAAAAGAGATTCCCGTCAAAATTGGCGAGAGAAGACCTGGCGACCCGGATATATTGGTTGCTAGCAATCAAAAGGCTCAAGAAGTCTTAAACTGGGAAGTTAATAAAGGCATAGATGAGATAATCTCCACGGCTTGGAATTTTCATCAAAAACATCCATTTGGTTACTTGGAGGAAGAAAATGATTAATGTTAAAATAAACCAACTAATAAAATACGGTTTAGATAAAAATTTACTTTCATCAGACGACAAATTTTACGCCGTTAACCGAATTTTAAAACTATTGAACCTCACTTGTTATGAGGAATTAAAAGAAGTAGAAGATGCTTCTTTTTCCCTAATTATGAATTGCATAATAAATTATGCTATCGAAAATAACATTTTGTTGTCGCCAACAATTAATAATAAAGATGCTTTTGAAGCTCAAATTATCGATTGTCTTTTACCTAGGCCTAGTGAGTTAAATCGACTTTTCAATCAAAAATATAAAATTGGCCCGAAAACTGCAACTAATTTTTTTCATGATTTGTCAATCGCAACTAATTACATTAAAACTGAGAGAAACAATCAGAACTTGCGTTACAAATATAAAGGCAAATACACGCCCTTAGATATAACAATCAATCTTTCGAAACCTGAAAAAGATCCTTTGGATATTATTGTCCAAAGCAACGACAATACCAAATATCCTCAGTGTGCTTTGTGCATGGAAAACATTGGCCTTTATCAAACCGATTCATTAGCCCCTAGATCCAATCATCGTGTTGTCAGTATAACTTTGAATCATGAAAAAGATTTATGGGGTATGCAATATTCGCCTTATGCATATTTTGATGAACATTTAATTGTCCTAAGGAAAGAACACTCGCCGATGTATGTCAATTCCACTACTTTTAAGGAGTTGATTGACTTTATCAATAAATTTCCTCATTATTTAATCGGCTCAAATGCTGGTCTTCCAATCGTTGGAGGTTCTATCCTCAATCATCATCATTTTCAGGGCGGCAAATATGATTTTCCAATTGAAAAAGCTGCTGTTCTCAAATATTTTAAGAAAAAGAAAATGATAATTGACGTTTTAGATTGGCCAATGGCTGCGATTAGAATTTCTGGGCCTAATGAAGATCATATTTTGGATTTGGCTACTCAAGTTTTTGCTTATTGGCAAGAATACAATAACGAATCAATCAATATTTACGCAAAAACAACTAAGGATCATAATACTGTTACTCCAATTGTGAAATTAGATGGGGGAAACTATAACTTTTACATGATTTTCCGCAATAATTTTGCTAATTCAGATTTTCCTTACGGAATGTATCACCCTAATCCTAGTCGCTTTAATGTGAAAAAAGAAAATATTGGTTTAATAGAAGCTATGGGTATGGCAATCCTGCCAGGGAGATTGCTTGAAGAACTGAAACTGATTAAACAAGTTATTGAAAATAAAGAAGACATTAAGAAATATCCAGAATTGGAAAAACATCAAGATTGGATACTTTCGATAAAAGATAAGGAAGTTACTGACTGGGATAAGTTTTTGAAAGATGAAATTGGACGAATATTTGAAGAAGTTCTTGAGGACTGCAACGTCTTCAAATACGGCTCAAGTCAAGACTTCATCAATTTTGTAAATAAAGCAATTTATTAAATGAAACTCTTATGATATAATTTATAAGAATTATCGAGGTGAGGAAATTTGGAAAAGAAAAAATTTGTCGAAGCGATTACTTCAAGAGATGAAGATTTCGCTAGATGGTACACAGATGTTTGTATTAAAGCTGAATTAATGGATTATTCAGATGCAAAAGGCTTTATTATATATCGACCTTACGGATATGCATTATGGGAAAATATTCAAAAGTATTTAGACAATGAGTTAAAGAAAACTAATCATCAAAACGTCTATATGCCTTTAGTTATACCTGAATCCTTATTTAAAAAAGAAGCTGAACACGTGGAAGGTTTCGCTCCCGAAACAGCGATAGTAACCATTGGCGGCAGTGAAGTTTTACAAGAAAGACTAATTATTAGGCCAACGTCAGAAGTTTTATTCTGTAATCATTATCAAAAAATTATCTCTTCTTATCGTGATTTGCCTAAACTTTATAACCAATGGTGTTCTGTTGTTAGGTGGGAAAAAACGACTAGACCATTCCTTAGAGGATCTGAATTTTTATGGCAAGAAGGTCATACTGCTCACGCTAACGAAAAAGAAGCCAGAAAAGAAACAATGGACATTCTTGACGCTTATAATACCTTGGGTAGAGATTTATTGGCTATTCCTTTTGTCATGGGTCAAAAAACGGAAAAAGAAAAATTTGCCGGAGCGGTGGATACTTATAGTATTGAAGCGCTAATGCATGATGGTAAAGCCTTGCAAAGTGGGACTACTCATTATTTCGGTACCGGTTTTGCCAAAGCTTTTAATATCAATTTTCAAGATAAAGATGGAGAAGTTAAATATGTTCATCAAACTTCATGGGGAGTTTCAACTCGTCTAATTGGCGCGGTAATAATGGTTCACGGTGATGACTCTGGTTTAGTTTTACCGCCATATTTAGCTCCAATCCAAGTGAACATTATTCCAGTAATGCAACATGTAGCTGGAGTTTTAGATAAAGCACACGAAATAAAAGCCGAATTAGAAAAATATAATATCCGAGTTGCAATCGATGATTCTGATAAAACTCCCGGCTGGAAGTTTTCGGAGTCAGAGATGAAAGGAATTCCTCTACGACTAGAGATTGGTCCAAGAGATATCACTAATAACCAATGCGTTTTAGTGAAGAGATATAATCGCGAAAAAACAGTAGTAAATTTAGATGAACTAGTTAAAATCATTCCTACCCTTCTGAAAGAAATTCATCAAGCAATGTATGATATTGCTTTAGAAAATGTCAAAGCTAACACAAGAGAAACTAATTCATATGACGAATTCAAAAGGATAATCAATGAAAAACAAGGCTACATTAAAATGATGTGGTGTGGCAAAAAAGAATGCGAAGATAAAGTAAAAGAAGATACTCAAGCTACATCTAGATGTATGCCATTGGAAAAAGAATCTATTGGCGATGTTTGTCCTGTTTGCGGCGACAAAGCGAAACATTTAGTTTACTACGCAAAAGCATATTAAAATAGTGCATTGGGGAAAAATTCCCCAATGCTTTATTTTTTAAAAAGGTTCAATAAATGTTTTATTTGATAAAGTATATTTTATTGAATAATAGGCGATAAAATGGTATTATTAGAAGGTAAAGATGAAGAGGTGACGAAGTTGTTTGATTTTTTAAATACCAACAAAAGAACTTTGAAGCGTTTAGAAAAACTGGCTGCACAAGTTCTCGATAAAGAAAATGAATATAAAGCTCTAACAGATTCTGAATTACAAAGTAAAACTCAAGAGTTTAAAGACCTTTTGGCCAACGGCAAAACATTAGACGATATCTTAGTTGATGCTTACGCAACGGTAAGAGAAGCTTCGACAAGAGTATTGAAAATGACCCCATTTAAAGTTCAAATTATGGGGGCTATTGTTATTCATGAAGGAAATATTGCGGAAATGAAGACTGGTGAAGGGAAAACCTTGACCGCAGTAATGCCGGCATATTTAAACGCCCTATCTGGGGATGGAGTTCACATTGTAACTGTCAATGATTATTTAGCCAGACGTGAAGCCGAGGGCGAAATAGGCGAATTATTTAAATTTTTACAATTGACTGTAGGCTTAAACACTCGTGAAATGAGTTCCGAAGAAAAACGTGAAGTTTATCTCTGCGATATTTTGTATTCAACAAATAATGAATTAGGATTTGATTATTTAAGAGACCACATGGTAATTTATAAAGAACAAATCGTGCAAAGAAAACTTAACTTCGCTATCATCGATGAAGTTGACTCGATTTTAATCGATGAAGCAAGAACTCCTTTGATTATTTCCGGTGGTTCAAAAAATACGGCTGATTTGTATAAACAAGCTAATTATTTCGTAATTGGAATAAGTGAAGATCAATATGAATTAGATATTAAAGATAAAACAATAACTTTGACTGAAGAAGGAATTCATCGAGCTGAAAGTTTCTTTAGTCTTGAAAATCTATACGATGTTAGTAATGTTGTTTTATTACATCATATTAACAACGCCCTTAGAGCGAACTATATCATGACTAAAGATGTTGATTATGTTGTTCAAGACGGCAAAGTAATCATCGTTGATCCATTTACCGGTCGTTTGATGCACGGTCGTCAATTTTCAGAAGGTTTGCACCAAGCATTAGAAGCCAAAGAAGCCGTTGAAATCAAAAAAGAAACCACAACTCTAGCAACGATTACCTTCCAAAACTTCTTTAGAATGTACAAAAAACTATCTGGGATGACAGGTACTGCAAAGACCGAAGAAGAAGAATTTAGAAACATATACAATATGTTTGTAATAGAAATCCCGACTAATATGCCAGTAATTCGAATTGATGACAACGATTTGATTTTCGCGACCATGGAAGGCAAATACAAAGCTTTAGCTGAAGAAATCACAAAGAGACATCACTTAGGTCAACCCCAATTAGTTGGTACGATTTCCATCGAAAGCTCAGAACTTTTATCTTCTCTTTTGAAGAAAAATGGCGTAAAACACAATGTTTTAAATGCTAAGCAACATGAAAGAGAAGCTGAAATTGTCGCAAATGCCGGTCAAAAATTCGCAGTTACTATCGCCACCAATATGGCAGGTAGAGGTACCGACATTAAACTTGGTGAAGGCGTAGTTGAACTTGGAGGTTTAGCGGTAATTGGTACTGAAAGACATGAATCTCGTCGTATTGATAACCAATTACGTGGACGTTCTGGACGTCAAGGTGACCCAGGATATTCGCGATTCTTCTTATCGGCTGACGACGATTTATTAAGACGCTTCGGCGGCGATAGATTTAAATCGATGATTACGATGATTACATCTCAAAAAGGCTCTGATACTGAAACGCCACTCGACTTTAAAATGTTTTCAAAAATGGTTCAAAGAGCACAGCGACAAATTGAAGGAAGTAACTTTGATCGTCGTAAAACTGTGCTACAATATGATGAAGTATTAAGAAAACAAAGAGAAATTATTTATTCGCAAAGAACTGACGTATTATTTTTAGACTCAATTGAAGAATTAATTGACGGCATGATTGTAGAAACTTTGACAAGAGCAGTCAGTTCACACGAAAATACCGATGACTTATACCAAACTTTGAATAAGTATTTCGTGATAAACTCCATTGACAAAAACCTTTTGAAAACCGAACCAAATATATTGGAATATGTTATTGATACTTATAAAAAAGATGTTGTCAGTAAAAAAACTTTAGCTGGAGAAAAACCATTCAATGATTTCTTAAAGGCTATTACTTTACGAGTTGTAGACACCTATTGGGTTCAACATATCGACTCAATGAGTGAACTAAGGCAAGCTGTGACACTACAAAGTTATGCCCAAATCAATCCATTTAGAGAGTACCAAGAAATTGGTTTTAATATGTTTGGAACGATGGTGCAAAATATTCAAGAAGATGTTACAAAATATGTTTTAAAAGCCCAAGTTAGACAAAACACCGAAAGAGTTCAGGTCGCAAAACCAGTTAGTACCTATTCCGGCAAAGAGGATATGGAAGTTAAACGCAAACCAAGAACAGTCGACACAAAAGTCGGAAGAAACGACCCTTGTCCATGCGGAAGCGGTAAAAAATATAAGTATTGTCATGGTAAAAACGATAACTAGGAGTTAAAAATGCTTCTTGATGAACTAAGAAAAGAATTCTACGATTTAGCTGATGAATTCAAAAAACTGAATAATAACATTGATGTTGCTAAGAAAGAAGAAGATGTTAAAATCCTGGAACAATTAACTATGGCTCCTGCTTTTTGGGATGACACTCAAAAAGCACAAACAATTATTCAAGATATGAATAGCGCCAATGAATTATTGGATAGTTATAAGAGAATTAAAGACATCTATGAAACTATAGAATTAACGATTACTTTGGCCGAAGAAGGCGAAATAATCAATGAAATTGAGACAAAAAACTTAATCAAGGAATTTCATAAAATTAACGAAGATTTGACTTTAAAAGTCTTGTTAAATGATGAGTTTGATAAGTTTAACGCTATCATCGAATTTCATCCTGGAGCTGGCGGTACCGAGTCCCAAGATTGGGCGCAGATGCTATTTAGAATGTATCTTAGGTACGCAGACAGAAAAAATTTTAAAGTTAAAATTCTTGATTATTTAGATGGTGATGAAGCGGGTTTAAAATCAGCTACAGTCTTAATTACCGGCCCATATGCTTATGGCTATTTAAAAGCAGAATCTGGTGTCCATCGATTAGTGAGAATTTCTCCATTTGATTCATCAAGCAGAAGACACACCTCCTTTGCATCGGTGACAGTAATTCCTGAAATTGACGAGTCTATCAATATTGAAATAAATGAAGAAGACCTTAGAATTGATACCTTTAGATCCAGCGGTAAAGGCGGACAAGGTGTAAACACGACCGATTCAGCGGTGAGAATTACGCATATACCAACTAATATTGTCGTTACTTGCCAAAACGAACGATCACAAATTCAAAATAGAGAAATTGCCTTAAGAGTTTTAAAAGGTAAACTTTATAATCTAGAACTTGAAAAGAAACATAGTTATCTAGAATCATTCAATGAATACAAAGCGAATGCGTTTGGTTCTCAAATTCGTTCCTATGTCTTTCATCCTTATACTCTGGTTAAGGACCATCGTACAAATTATGAAATCGGCAATGGTGAAAAAGTTTTAGATGGCGACTTGGATCCGCTAATTCTCGCTTACCTTGTCAATAGTAAAAAGAATGTATAAAGTTACTGATCTTACCCAAAAAGGTAAAAATTATCTTGTAAAAATTGCTCATGAAGAAAAAGTAGTAGAATATAAAGTTTCTGAAGATCTAGTGATTGAATTTCGGCTTTTAGTTGGTAAAGAATTTGAGCAAAAACAGATGCAAAAAATTAATGAAGCAATCAATAAGGATGCGAATTATCAAAAAGTATTGCACTATGCTTTGTTTAAACCTAGAACTAAAAAAGAAATTTTCACATATTTGGAAAAACTAAAAATCGAGGATTTTGGTTATTATTTAACTAAACTTGATAAATTAAAACTAATTAACGATCAATTATATGCGGAAAACTATGTAAGTGATGCAATCAACTTTAAAAAAGACGGACCAAAAAAGATTTTAGAGGACCTTAGAAAAAAAGGAATAGCATTAGAGGATATTAATCATCAACTCAATAATTATGCACAAAGCTTGCTGGAAGAAAACATTAAATATTGGCTAGATAAAAAACTTAGAACGACAAAAAACAAACCGTATTATCAAACTAAAAACATGATTATCACTTTTTTATTAAATAAAGGCTTTGATTACGGGGATGTCAACTCAGTTTTCTCAAGTAATAAAGAAATTATAGCAAATGATATTGATGAAGAATCTTTGATTATTAAAGAAATTTCCTATCTAAAAACTAAATATCTGAAAAAGGAACAAAAATTAACTTTAAATCAATATTTGACTAATAAATTGTTAGCCAAAGGCTATCAATATAGTATTATCAAAAAATACCTTGAAGGGAGTCTTTTAGGAGATGAATGAACTGGATTTATATCTATTCAATGAAGGAAAGTTAAAGGAAGCTTACCGAACATTTGGCTCACATCTTGTTAAAAATCAAGAAAATCAAATCACGGGTGTCGATTTTAGAGTTTACGCCCCACATGCGAAAATCGTCTCCATTGTTGGCGATTTTAATAACTGGGACTCTCGCACTCATGTTATGCAAAAAGAAGATGACTTTGGTATTTTTCATCTCTTCGTTCCTAATATAGGCGAATGGGAAAGATACAAATATTGTATCGTTACTTCATATGGACAAACAATCTTTAAGGCTGATCCATATGCTTATTTTTCTGATAATCGACCTGAAACTTCTTCAAAAGTTTATGATATTGACGGATATGTTTGGCATGATGAAAAATATCTTGAATCAAGAAAGCAAAAGAATCATTTCGAAGATAAATTGTCAATTTATGAAGTTCATCTTGGTAGTTGGATGACTAAACCGGACGGAAGTTTTCATAAATATAATGAACTTGTCGATTTATTGATTCCTTATGTTAAAGAACATGGTTTTTCTCATATTGAACTAATGCCGGTAGTTGAACATCCTCTTGACGAAAGTTGGGGTTATCAAGGCACTGGTTATTACAGTGCCACATCAAGATTTGGCGTACCAAAAGACTTAATGTATTTGATTGATAAATGTCATGAAAATAATATTGGGGTAATAATGGACTGGGTTCCTGGACATACTTGTAAAGACGCACATGGTCTCTATATGTTCGATGGAGAACCTTTATATGAATATGAAGATTTCAATATTAGGGAAAATGTAGTTTGGGGAACTATCAATCTAGATTTAGGCAAAGGAATTGTTAAGAGTTTTTTAATCTCTAATGCTTATTTTTGGTTAGAATATTTTCACGCTGACGGCTTTAGAATAGATGCAGTATCGAATATCCTATATTATCTTGGCAACATGCATGTCGGTACTAATTACGGAGCTATTGAATTTTTGAAAAATTTATCATATGCAATCAAAGAAAAGGATCATTCAGTAATCCTTTTTGCCGAAGATTCTACTACTTATCCAAACCTAACAAAAAGCGTTCTAGACGGCGGGATCGGTTTTGATTATAAGTGGAATATGGGGTGGATGAACGATACATTAAGATATTTTTCAAAAGATCCGATATACAGAAAATATCATCATGATTTAATTACCTTTGGAATGGTTTATGCTTATTCAGAAAACTTCATTTTACCGCTTTCTCATGATGAAGTTGTTCATGGTAAAAAATCATTAGTTGACAAAATGCCAGGAGATTACTGGCAAAAATTCGCGAATTATCGTGTTTTAATGGGACTGCAATTCACCCATCCAGGTAAAAAATTAGTTTTTATGGGTGGAGAATTCGCTCAGATGCACGAATGGAAAGACAAGACAGAACTAGATTGGCATTTATTGGAATATCCAATGCACAGCGCAGCTAACCGTTTTGTTAGAGATTTAATTCAAGTTTACAATCATCATCCTGCTCTTTATGAATTAGATCATCATCCTGAAGGGTTCAGATGGATTGACCAAAGCAATTACGATCAATCAATCTATTCATTCTTAAGATTTGGTAAAGACAAATCAAACTTTTGTGTCATTGTCATTAACATGACACCAAATCCATATAGTTATTTTCATATCGGAGTTCCGGAAGCGGGAGTATATCAAGAAATACTTAATTCTGACAAAGAGATTTATGGCGGATCAAATATTTATAACGGTGCCGATTTAAAAACGATTGATAAATTCAATCATGGTTTTAAACAATCAATCGCTATCAACATTTCCCCGCTTTCCATTTCAATAATAAAATTTAAGAACCGGTGATTTCCATGAAAAAAATGATAGCGATGATTTTAGTTGGCGGTCGAGGGACAAGATTAGGCGATATTACCAAAACAATTGCTAAACCAGCAGTTTCTTTTGGGGCGAAATATCGCCTTATTGATTTTACCCTTAGCAATATCTCTAACTCAAACATCTCAACTATTGGTATTGTCACCCAATATGAACCGTTTGAACTGATGAATTATATCGGCTCAGGAGCTTCATGGGACCTAGATTATGTGGATGGAGGAGTTAGATTTTTAACCCCTTATTCACAATCAGAAGATGTCCTGTGGCAAAAAGGTACAGCTCACGCTATCAAACAATATTTTCGTTTTATAAGAGATCACTCCCCAGATTATGCTTTAATTCTTTCGGGAGATCATATTTACAAGATGGATTATAACTTGATGCTTAAAACTCATATCGAGAAAAACGCTGACTTTACTATTGCAGCTACAAAAGTTCCCTTCAAGGAAGCTTCTCGTTTTGGTATCCTTGAAGTAGATAGTGAAGGAAATCTTAAATCATTTCAGGAAAAACCTGAACACCCAAAAACCAATCTCGCTTCGATGGGAATCTATATCTTTTCAATAAAAGTTTTAGAGGATTTGTTTTTTAATGGTGATCAAGTAGATTTAATTGATTTTGGTAAAGATATCATTCCTCACTGTCTAAATAAGAAAAGAGACATTGCCGTTCATGTTTTTGAAGATTACTGGCGTGATGTCGGTACGATAAAATCATTATATGAAGCAAATATGGATTTATTAGAAGACAATCATTTTTTAGGGCTCAATTCTTCAAAGGATTTACCGATTTTCTCTAAATCATTGAATTTATCTCCTCATATGATTCTTGATAGCGGCTCGGTCAAATCATCGGTGATTGCTGACGGGTCTATCATTGCCGGAACCGTTATCCATAGCTCGATAGCTTATAAAACCAGCATCGGTATCGACTCTATTATTGAAGATTGCGTGGTTTTACCAAATGTTACGATCGGTAAAAATGTTTATCTCAAGAAAGTAATAGTCAATCAAGATCTAGTGATACCGGATAATTATTATTTAAAGGCCGAAGAAGTCACGCTTATAACTGATAAAAACCTTTTGGAAGTAGGTGAAATCAAATGAAAGACCTATTTCTAGTCGTTGACGCAACTTCAAGAGGAAATTTCGAAAAACTTACCAGACATCGGGTTCCCGGAGCCATCCCTTTCGGGGGAAAATACCGTTTAATCGATTTTACACTTTCCAACTGTAAAAATTCAGGGATTAATAACGTCGCGATTTTTCCATATGGAAATTATCGCTCTCTATCGGACCACATCGGTAGTGGCGATAGATGGGATCTAAGTCGTCGTCATGACGGAGTCTTTATATTACCTCCCAAAAATTTAAGTTTAACTGTTGAAAATGAAATCAGTTTCCAAAGAATGTACGAACATATTGAATATTTTTACCGTAGCAATCAAGAATATGTAATAATCACTTCCGCCAATATGGTTTGGAACATTAATTATTATGATTTTCTAGAAGAACATTTGGCAAATGAATCTGATTTGACAGAGGTTTTATCCGATGTTAGAAAAGTACTGAAAACCTATATTATAAGTAAGAAAAAGTTAATTGAATATATTGAAAACTACGATCAGATTGCCTTTAGAAATCTTTCTGATGTTTTTGATTACGCTCCAGGCATAAAAAAACATACTATTATCATAAACACGTTTTCTTACAACATAAATTCATCTAGCGAACTGTATGAAGCAAACATGCAAATTCTATTACCATGGGTTAGGAAACAAATATTTCTAGATTCAAGACCAATATACTCAAAAGAAACAATGTCCGCACCATCGAGGTATGGTGATTTTGCAACTGTCAAAAATTCAATTATTGCTTCAGGAGCAGTAATTGAAGGCGAGGTAACTAATTCGATTATCGGCCGTAAAGTTAAAATTCAATATGGTGCCAAAGTTACAGATTCTATCATTATGAATCAATCTATAATTGAGTCTGATTCAGTGGTAGAATATGCAATTTTTGATAAGGAAACTAGAGTTCTTAAAGGATCGATTGTTACAGGTGAAGAAGACAATATCTATGTCTCTGAAAAAAAACAAATCGTTACAACCCATCAAAAACTCGCTATTTTACAGGTGGCTTCGGAGTGTTATCCTTATATTAAAACCGGAGGATTGGCTGATGTAGTCGGTTCTCTAGCCGAAGAATATTCTGATATGGGAAAAAAATCTCAAGTAATCCTTCCACTGTATCCTCATATTAAAGAAAAATATGATCTTTTATTGGAACTGAAAGTGTCTAATTCAATTTTTTATGGCAATAAAAATTATAAAATTAACCTTTATAGCATCGTAAATACCAACACTGTATATTATTTTGTGGAATCATACGATTTCTTCGAACGCGACAAAGTGTATGGTTATGAGGATGACGGTGATCGATTCGCTTTCTTTTCATTAGCTGTTGTCTCTTTCTTGGATGCAATTGATGAATATCCTGATATAATCCATCTTCACGATTGGCATGTCGGATTATTGCCTTTGATTCTTAAGAACCGTCAACGTCCGATAAAAACTTTAATGACGATTCACAATATTGAATATCAAGGCGTTTATGATATTGATATTTTGACTAAACTTCAAATTGAGAACCCAGTTCAATATACGCGTCTCAGCAAAATTAATTTTATTGAAATCGGTTTAAATCATGCGACGAAAATATCGACCGTTTCAGAAACATATAAAGATGAACTGCGCTATGAATATTACTCGAAAAATCTTGTGGAAATCATCAACAAAAGATTTAGAGATTTTTACGGAATCCTCAATGGATTAAGTGAAGATGTAAATCCAAAAAACGACTTAGAAATAGCGATGAAGTATAATCTGGTCAATGTTTTTTCCGCAAAAAAAATCAATAAATTAGATATGCAAAAAAAGCTGAATATCATCCGCGGAGAACAATATTTTGTAATTGGTATGGTAACGAGAATTGTGGAACAAAAAGGTTTCGACATAATTTTACCGGCTTTGCATCAAATGTTGGAAAATCCTTTGGTCGAGTTTGTTATTCTAGGTACTGGCGATGAAGTTTATCTTGAACAACTGAAACAATTAAAATCACGTTTTTCCGATCGAGTTAGTTTGAATTTGGAGTATGACGCAACTAAACCGCAATATATTTACGCGGGCGCTGACTCATTTTTAATGCCGTCGAGGTATGAACCTTGCGGTATTGGCCAAATGATAGCTTTAAAATACGGAACGATTCCAATTGTCCGTCAAACCGGTGGGTTAAATGATACCATTGACAACTATGACACATCCTCAAAACGCGGAAACGGCTTCAAGTTTTTTAATTATGATACCAGAGATTTACTCTTTCAACTTAATAATGCTTTTAATATTTACATAAATAGTCCTGACGATTGGCGTCAATTAATTATTAATGCGATGAATTCTAGATTTTCATTAGCTGATTCAGCCAAGAAGTATTTGGACTTATATCAAAACATTTAAAAAGTAACCGTTGTCATAGATACCCGGTTTTTAACCGGAGAGGAAAAATGGTATAATATCGTTATCGAGGTGGTAATATGAGAGTAGGCGTATTTAAAACAAAAGATAGTTTTACAAAAGCCTTTAAAGAAAGATTAAAAAAGACTTATTACAAAGAAATTTCTGACTCTAACGTCAGAGAAAGATATAATATTTTAGGCACATTAGTTAAAGAAGAAATATCTAAAGATTGGTTAAACACAGAAAAAATAATCGCTAATAGCGATGAGAAAAAAGTCTATTATTTCTCAATGGAATTTTTACTTGGAAGACTTATAACAAACAATTTAATGAACTTGGGTGTTAGAGAAGTTTGTGAAGCTGGTTTCAACGAAATGGGTTATGATTTGAACGAAGTTGAAGATTATGAATCTGATCCTGGTTTAGGCAATGGCGGTTTAGGAAGACTAGCTGCTTGTTATTTGGACTCGATGGCTTCATTAGGCATTTTAGGTTATGGACAATGTCTAAGATATCGTTACGGTTTATTCCGCCAAAAAATTAAAAACGGTTACCAAGAAGAACGCCCTGACAATTGGTTGGGTGATGGATACGTTTGGGAAATCAGAAGACAAGAAAAGTCAGTTGACATTCCTTTCTTTGGTTATGTTAATTGGGAAAATTCAAAGATGGTTTACCATCCGGCAGAAGTGATTAGAGCCGTACCGTATGATGTACCGATTGTTGGCGATAATAATGGAATCGTCAATTATTTAAGATTATGGAATGCCGAACCTGCAAAGAAATATCCTGAAAACAAATCGCCTTTTGAATATGAAAATGAATTACAAAAAATATCTGGGTTCCTTTATCCTGATGACACGACATATGATGGAAAACTTTTGCGTATCAAGCAACAATATTTCCTTTCAGCCGCTGGGATTAAAAGCATTACTAACGAACATAAAGCTAAATACGGGACTTTAAAAAATCTCGCTGATTATGTCGTTCTTCACATCAATGATACCCATCCAACCTTAATTATTCCTGAATTAATGAGAATATTTATCGATGAAGAAATGATGGAGTGGGATGAAGCTTGGAGTATTGTCACTAAAGTTGTCGCATATACAAATCATACAATCTTAGCCGAAGCCTTAGAAAAATGGCCGGTTGATATCATGAGACCTTTATTACCAAGAATATACCAAATCATCGAGGAAATTAATCGTCGTTTCACTTTATCTTTACTAGAAAAATATGGATATGCAAAAGATGATTTAATTAGAGAATTAGCCATTATTAATGATGGAGTCGTTAAAATGGCGCACCTTTGTATCGTTACCAGTTATTCAGTTAATGGTGTTGCAAAATTGCATACGGAAATCCTGAAAAACATCGAGATGAAAAAGTTTTATGAGCTATATCCGGAAAAATTTCATAATGTTACTAACGGGATTACACATCGACGTTGGTTGCTACATTCGAATAAGGAATTGACCGATCTTATCGCTTCCAAAATCGGAAATGGTTTCAAGAAAAATCCACAAGAATTAGAAAAACTCTTAGATTACGTAGATGATAGAGACTTCCAAGAAAACTTTCTCCAGGTTAAATTCTTGAAAAAACAAGCTTTAGCTAACAAAATATTCCAAGAACAACATATCGAAATTGATCCAAACTCAATTTTTGATATTCAAGTAAAAAGGCTTCATGAATATAAACGACAACTTATGAACGCACTTCATATCATGAGTCTATACAACGGCTTAAAAGCTAGACAAGATTTTAGAGATAACTTTGTACCTCACACTTATATTTTTGGTGCTAAAGCAGCTGGGACATATTACTTTGCAAAAAAAGTTATAAAGCTGATTAACACTATCGCTAAAAAAGTCAATAATGATAAAGATACCAATAAATATTTAAAAGTAGTTTTTGTTGAAAACTACAATGTGTCTTACGCAGAAATTATCATGTCGGCTGCGGATATTTCCGAACAAATATCGACAGCATCTAAAGAAGCTAGCGGCACAGGAAATATGAAGTTTATGATGAATGGCGCTTTGACTTTAGGAACACTTGATGGTGCTAATGTTGAAATCAATGAATTAGTTGGAAAAGATGATATTTTCGTATTCGGTATGACAAGCGAAGAAGTAAACAATATCTATGAATTTGGCGGTTATGATCCTAAACGAATTTATGAACAAGACTCGGAAATTAGAATCTTGTTAGATCAATTAGTAAATGGCTTCTTTGAAGATGTCGACCGTCTTGAATTTAAAGAAATTTTCGATAATTTAGTTCATAATGATCGTTATTTTGTGTTAAAGGATTATCAAGCATATAAATACGCATCTAATTTAGCGAATGAAGCTTACAAAGATAAACATCAATGGGCGAAGAAAGCCCTAATAAACATTGCTAAAAGTGGTATTTTTTCTTCTGACCGTTCAATTAAAGATTATGCCAACACAATTTGGCATGTTAATTCAGTGTTAAAAGGTTGATTTTTCAGCCTTTTTTCTATTTTTTATAGGAGGTTTTTATATGAGTGAATGGATTGATTTGACAGTAAAGATTAAAAAGAACAATCTTGTTTTTCCTGGAGACCCAACTTTAGAGATTACTAAAATTAAGAATTTGACTGAAGACGGTTATAATCTAAACCAGCTTAATTTAAACATGCACATCGGTACGCATATTGATTTTAAAAATCACATGTTCGCTAAAGAAGAACCTGTGGAGTTTGAGCAATTCATGGGTAAGGCGAATGTTATTCGCCCTTTGGTCATAGAAGGAGTAGTTTCCACTCAAGACTTAGCAGAAAAATATTGTGAGCTAAGATACCAAGAACGAATATTGATTCTTGACTTAAAACATAGTCAAAAATTCAACACAAAGAGTTATTATGACTATATCACTTTTGATCCAAAGCTTTTTACTTTCCTAAAAGATAATAATATTAGCCTTTTAGGAGCTGATTTACCAACTTTCGCTTATTTTAAAGAGTCAGATTACAGAATGCATAAGGATTTGTTGAAATCCGGAATCTATCTTCTAGAAAACCTCACTAATCTCGATAAACTTAGCAATCATATCTATTTATTGGCTTTACCATTGAGTTTTGAAAGCATTGATGGTTCTTTAGTTAGGGCGATTGCAAAAAATATATAATTCGAGTTGACATTACCTAAAAATATAATATAATTAAATTGTTAAAAACACTTCAGGGCAGGGTGAGAGTCCCTACCGGCGGTTATAGTCCGCGAGCCTTTTGGCATGATTAGGTGTAACTCCTAAACCGACAGTATAGTCTGGATGGAAGAAGAAAATAAGACTTTTTTTGTCGCCTGAAGAATATCCGTTTTTACGGATATTTCTTTTGGAGGAGAAATGTAAAATGAAGAAAAGAAACAATATTAAAAAGTTATCGGTAATTGGTATTTTTGGAGCTTTAGCATTTGTGTTAATGTTACTTAGTTTTACAGTCGCTGGTCCGTATAAACTCGATTTTTCGGAAATTCCAGTGATGATAGGGGCTTTTGCTTATGGCCCCGTTGTCGGGATTACAATTGAAGCAATTAAAATCCTTTTAGACATAATCTTGGGTGGAGCTTCTGATACTGCTTATGTGGGCGAATTCGCTAATTTCGCTATGGGTATTGCGTTTGTAATACCTGCAAGTCTAATTTACATCCGCCACAAAACAAAAAAACAAGCCATTATTGGGCTTGCTGTTGGTACAGTATCTATGACAATTGTAGCTGTCGTTTTAAACATCTATGTCTTGTTGCCATTATATGCAAATTTATACTTAGGCTTAGATACTGATGCATTATTGAATGTCTATGGATTTGATAGTATGTTTAAATTCATTATTTCTGTTAACATCCCGTTTAATCTCTTAAAAGGAGCAGCTAATAGCATAATTGTCCTTTTAATTTATAAGAGAATTTCAACGGTAATAAAAGCAAAGGATTGTGATAGTATTGAATAGAATAATTAAGCTATTTTTATTACCATTCTTAATGATAATATTAGTAGGTTGCAGTACCGCTACTACAGATAAAACCTATCTTGACGTTGATTATGATGACTTTGAAGGGCAATTCATTCTCTTGCCGGAAGACCAATTAAATATGCCGCAAGATGATTATTATATTTACTATTACGGCCCTTATTGTGGGGCTTGTATCAATATAAAAGCAGAATTACTGGACACTCTGTACCGAGCTAAAAATACAACTATTTACTTTGTTACGGTGACAGATGTTACTCACATCTCTGAAGATAGTGGCGTTAATGGCACTCCAACAATAATTCGAGTCACAGATAACGAGGTAAGTGAATTTTATGAAGGTGCTGATAGCATCTTATCGATGCTAGACCAAATAAACTAAAATTCTTCGTTTAATATTCTGGTAACTTTTTCAGGAAGTTTTAAATTTACTTGACGATTGTTATTAGTGAAAAAATAAGCATTTATACTAAAGGTCGAGTTACTGGTATTGGTTTTTTTGGTGATTATTTCCATTATTTTTTCTGGATAATAACTACTGCCGCCTTTAAAATAATAGCGATGATTCAAAACAATTCCTTGTTTTTCTTTGTTGAAAATAAGGATTGTTTTTTTTGTTCTATTAAGGATTTTATAATCTTTTATATCATCCCAACAGTCCCAAAAAATATATTTGTTTTTGATTTCTTGAATCTCATTTGCTTTAGTGAATTTTTGAACTGAGTTATCTTGTTCATTGTAGAAAATGACCATCTTGTCGTTTAAGAAAACTTTACTCTTAAACTTATTATTAATCACATAAAGTTTATTGAAATTTAAATCTTTGCTGATAAAAATATAATCTTTCGGTTTTGTGATTTTAAATATTAATGCCAAAATTGATGAAATTAATATTAATATGATGAAAATAATAAAAAATAGACTTATAAAATTTTGATACTCAGGATCATTAAATTCGCGAGTGACTCCATTGATTTCAATCGGAAGTTTAAACAGCCAGATAATTAGAAAAACAGCTGTTATCAAAATTGATGTTAAGGCCAATATCGATAGAATTAGAAATGGTAGATAATTTTTCTTTTTTACGACACTGTATTCTGAATTTGTAAAATTAATTCCTAGTTTTTGACGCATCATTTGTCGGTTACCTCTTTTTCCCAAATAGATTATATCAAAACAACCATTTTTTCTAAATATTATATTCATTAATTATTGAAATAGTGTTACAATAAAGTAGTAAAAAAAAGTAAAAAGGCGTGAAGTAGATGAATACGATAAAAATTGATAAATATTTTCGCGGGATGGTAGCTAACAACGGATTAAGCGGCATCGAAACTGAAAACACGATTTTTTCTTTTTTGGCTGCGGCAAATCGCTCTTATTATGGCATAAGTTGTGAGCTTTCAGTCTCTAAAGATAATTTATATATTGTTACTGGTTGTGACAGTCTTCTTAAATATGGAATGCTAAACCTAGACATACCTTCTTTCTCTTATAATGAGTTGAAGAAATTTGCATTAGTTGATCGTAAAACTGGAGATTTAAACGAATTTGTTTTTATCCCTAAATTTGAAGACTATCTATCAATCTGCAAAGCCTACCGAAAATTTATGTTCATAAAAATTAAAGATTCCCTTGATGTTGAGGCAATTAATGGCCTAGATGTTTTTTTAAGAGAACAAGGAGTCGAAGAAAACTTCAGTTTAATTGCTGAAAACAAAAAGCACCTGCAAGTTTTAAAGAAAAATTTTCCTGGTAATGTTTTATATTACCACGCTCGTTTAGTTGATGATGATACTTTAGATTATTGCCAAAAACATGGTATAAATTTATATCTAGACCACCAAAAATTAAAACGAGATTATATCAAAAATCTACATTTAGTTGGCCTAAAGGTCATAACTGGTGTCGTGAATGACAAAGAACAAGCTGAAAAGATGATAAAATTCGATGTTGATTTTTTATTCACTAACATTTTAGAATAACATTTTAATTAATATGCTAAAAAATTCTAACTTTTGGAGGTAAATGATGAACGCTACTATTGAAACAATTATGTCAAGAAGAAGCATTAGATCATATCAGGACAGACCTATTCCTGAAGAAGATCTGCAACAAATCATTGAATGCGGCATTTATGCGCCTAGCTCAAGAAATAAACAAGAATGGCATTTAACCGTTATTACCAACAAAGAAAAAATAGACGAAGTTAATAAAATGGCTATTGAAGGTATGGTAAGATTCGGTATCAACGTTGATGAAGGAGCTCATATTTTTTATCACGCTCCTTGTGTAATAGTATTAAGTTCAAAAATAGGGGGTTTCTCTGAAGTCAACATCGGTTGTGTAATCGAAAATATCGCTATTGCAGCTAAGTCTTTAGGTTATGGCTCTTGTATTATTGGGCAAACTAGATATTTATACCATAAAGCCGTTAAAATTGATATTGACAGAATATTGAAAATTCCCGAAGGTTTTGAACATGATTTAGCAATCTGTTTAGGCTATCCAAAAGGAAAAGCACCAGCAGCTAAACCAAGAAGAGAAAAAGTAGTAGATTATATTTATTAAGGGTGAGTAAAATTTATGTGGCAAGAAGAGCATCTTAAGTGGCTTAATTATAAAGATTTAGATCATAATTTATATTTGGAATTACAAACTAAATCAGAAAAAGAACTAGAGGATATGTTTTATACTACCCTCTCTTTTGGTACCGGGGGAATGCGAGGAATTTTAGGCCCTGGGATTAATCGTTTAAATATTTATACAATTAGAAGAGCCAATAATGGTCTTGCTCAATATTTGATTCATACTTATGAGGAAAAAGATTTATCTCGTGGCGTTGTGATTGCTCATGATAATCGCCATATGTCAAAGGAATTTGCAAGAGAAAGTGCTAAAGTATTAGGAGCATACGGAATAAAGAGTTATTTGTTCACTGATTTAAGACCGACACCAGAATTATCTTTTTCTGTTAGACATTTAAATGCTCTAGCAGGAATTGTCGTAACAGCAAGTCATAATCCACCAAATTATAACGGGTATAAAATTTATGATGAGTATGGTTGCCAATATACACCGCGTTATGCAGATCAAATTATCGAATACGTTAATAACACCGGTGACATTTTTGCGATTAAAACCAAGTCAATTGAAGAATTAGAAAAGAAGTCTTTAATTGAATACATCGATGAAGATATTGATAAAGCTTATTTAGATTTAGTGAAATCAATCACCATTAACAAAGACACACCAAAACCGATTAAAATCGTTTTTACACCGCTTCACGGTACAAGCGGATATTTAGGCTTAAGACTTCTAAATGAAGAAGGATATCATGTTTTTCCAGTCGAAGAACAAATGATAAACGATCCTAACTTTCCGACAGTTAAGGTGCCTAACCCTGAAGAAAAAGATGCTTTTGAATATGCGATAAGATTGGGTAAAAAAACTAAAGCTGAGCTGTTAATAGCTACAGATCCTGATGCCGACCGTTTAGGAATCGCTGTTTTACATAACGCTGATTATATTTTATTAAGTGGAAATCAAACAGGAGCTTTGCTTATTTATTATATTTTAAACGAAAAACAAAAACAGAATATTTTGCCTGACAAAGGTGTGGTTTTTAATACTATAGTTACCAGTGATTTAGGTGCCAAGATTGCCAGAAGTTTCGGAATGGATGTAATCTCGACTTTAACTGGATTTAAATTTATTGGTGAACAAGCTAGGTATTTAGAAAGTGAAGATCGTGAGTTTGTTTTTGGCTATGAAGAATCATATGGATATGTTATAGATGACGGAGTTAGAGATAAAGACTCCTTGCAAGCAATCTTAATGATTTCTGAAGCAGCTAACTACTATTTAGTAAACGAAAATAAAACTCTTTATGATAAATTATTAGAAGTTTATGAAGAATTCGGATATTATTACGAAGGTTTAAAGAATATTCATTTGTTAGGCAAAGAAGGTCAGGAACAAATTTCTAGAATTATGGATTTTTTCCGCAATAATCCGCTAACTAAGATTAACAATCACCCAATCGTAAAGATTGAAGATTTTGAGTTATCCGAAAGATATATTAATAATAAAGTTGAAACGATTGACTTAGATAAGTCAAATGTTCTAAAATATTATCTGGATGATGAATCTTGGTTTGTTTTGCGTCCGTCTGGAACAGAACCAAAACTGAAAATCTATGCCGGTGTTATTGGCTTGAGCTTAGAAGATTCTGTCAGAAAAGTTTCTGAATTGTTAGACAGTGTCAATGACATTGTAAGAAAGGTTGATTAAAGTGTGGGAATACATATTAGCTATAGCGATTATTGTGGTTATAGTAGGATTATATTTTTGGTCATATAAACTAAACGAAAAAATCGAAAAACCTGAGGGTTGTGAAGATGTTAGTTGCTCAGGTTGCAAAGTAGATAATTGTGCTAGTCGCAAATAATTTATTTAATAATGATTGGAATTCTTACCTAAAAGAAGAAGTCCAAAAACCATATTTTCTAAAGCTATTGAATGATGTTAACAAGGAGTATGAAGCGTATAGCTGTCACCCTCCTTTAGAGCAGATATTCAATGCTTTTTGTTTGACTTCATACAAACAAACTAA
>DIGC01000024.1:4177-7120 GCA_002419445.1 Caryophanales bacterium UBA5732 | reverse complement strand
GGAGATTTAACTAATTGGGCTAAATCCGGAGTCTTACTACTTAATGCAATACTTTCGGTAAGAAATAACCAACCACTATCTCATGCAAGCTTGGGTTGGGAAAAGTTTACTGACCATGTTATTTCGCTTCTAAATAAGAAAGAAGAACCAATGGTTTTTGTCCTTTGGGGTTCTTACGCAAGAAGCAAGAAAAACTTAATTACAAACAATCGTCATTTCATCATCGAGAATGTGCATCCGTCGCCTTTATCTGCATATAGAGGTTTCTTTGGTTCAAAGCCGTTCAGTAAGATTAATGCATTTTTGAGGTTAACAAATCAAGGAATTATCAATTTTGATATAGAGGACTAAATATGAAAAAAATCAGTTTACAAACATTAATTTTTGCGGCTCTAATGGTAGCTATCGGAATAGTTTTATCAAATTTCGTATCGATTTCTTATCCGCCTAATTCCACCATTATTCGTTTTGGAATCGGGTATTTACCTTTAATCATCGTTTCTGTTATTTTAGGCCCAAGAGTTGGTTTTGTGGCAGCGATTATTCAGGATGTTTTAGGTTATTTTGTGTATATGATGATTTACGGATTCGCTTCAGGACCTTTTTTCCCTGGTTTCACCTTAAATGCAATACTTTATGGTGTGCTTCCAGGATTAATTTATAATTTGAAGATAAATAGTAAGAGATTTTTCTTATATATGAATTTTTCTTTAATGACTGTGATGTTGGCTTTGGGGATTTGGGGTTTAATTGAAATTGATTATATCATCCAAATCATTGAAAATCGTCTTTCAGTAGATATGAGCTTTAGCCCATGGATTATCTATTTTATGTTGGGACTAGGAATTCTTGGAGTCCTTTCAGGATATGTTTTTCTTTACTTTAAGAGAAACGAAGACGATAAAAACCAGAGACTAATTTTTATCACGATTATTTTACAGGTTTTAGTAACGTTAATTTTAACACCACTCTGGGTAACAATTCTTTATTCAAGTGCAACATTTTTACCACAATTACCCTTGAGAATAATTAAGACACCATTAGAAGTTTTTGTTTATACCATCTTGTTGTTGCGATTAATCAAAGTATTTGAAAACTATAAAATATAACAAAACCGAGCGAAATTGCTCGGTTTATTTTTTAAAATTCAATTATTTTTACTTCACCAGCACCTAAATGGAAAAATACTTTTCCATCAGGAGCAAAATCATGATAATCTCTACCAAATTCATAAGTTGAATAAAGTAATTTACCGAAGTTATTGTAGTTTTTAGCTTTTTCTCTTAATTTATGAATATCAGCGTTTCCATTGAATTCATTATAGACATTACTGTTAGCTACAACTAAAAGACACTTATTAGTTACTTTATCAAAATATGAGACTCCGATAGCCGGGGAATCGAACTCATTAAAGTAAATCGGTTCGTAACAACTTAAATCGGTTATCTGATTTAACCAAGCGTTTCTAATGTTTTTAATCCCTTCAATGTGATCTGCCAACTCCCAACGGTTATGGTCAAGATAGTGAAGTGCATATTTATCGAATAAAGCTAATTTGCCATAGAATAAATCATTAGCCGGTAATTTGAATTTATCTTCACTAGTGCAGTCTACTCCAGTGTTCATCGGTTGAATTTCATAAACCTCTTGTCCGCTGTTGATGAAAGGAACAAGATTCGGTAGCATCATATTAAGTGTAGATGTCATTCTCGCTAAAACTCTTCCGCCATCTCGACCGGCAATTCTTGCGGTATCATGAGTTTCTGCACAGGCAAACATTGGTAGTGCAATATCTTTAGCCCCATAAACGAATTTATGGAGTTTCTTTTCCCAAATTCTCGGTTCCATCCAAAAACCATTACCTATGATTATATTATATCCGGCAGCCTTAGCTTTAGGCGCATTATCAGGGTTTAGTTCTTCAGCAATAAAAGCGAAGTCTTTATCGATTATTCTAGCTTCTTTGATAATCATGGCTAAAAGTTCGTTAGGTAAAGCGTGCCCCATATCAATTCTTGCGCCATCAATTCCATAGGTCTTTTGGTAATACGGAATGATGTTTTTTAAAGTGTCCCATAACTCAATATTAGGTTTTTCGCCTGGGAAAATGTTAGCTTTAATTGTGTCGAATAAAATATATGGTGGCGTATTGATAGACTTTAAATATTTCTTAGTTTCTTTAGGATGATCCATGAACATTCTAAAGAAAGTAACGTCTGTCCAAGGCGGTTGAATATCATTGATATGATCGGAAAAAGCAGGAGCTATTTTTAAATTAAATTTCTTTTCAATATCTTCTAAAAGATTAGTTGAATTTACGACCAGTTCTTCAAACAAGACAGGATCTTTAGTTTTTGGATCAAATTGAAACATTTTAATATGACGTTTAACATCATCGCATTCATAAACTTGGTCCATGTATTTTGCATCAGGCGGAAGGGTGTTCTCAAGGCTTTTAACAAAAGGTACTCTGAATAAATGCATTTCATCAGCTTTAATCCAGTAAAACCAGTCAGGATGATCTTTAATTAAATCATTTTCCACAGCATTGGTACGAGGAATAATATCGATAATTACCCTCATGTCCAAGATATGACAAGCTTCTACCAAAGCTTGAAATTCTTCTTCAAGAGTCATCATTTTTCCTGTCATTGGGTCTTTTAAGTTTGGGTCTAAATCAAAAAAGTTAGCGACACCGTAAGGAGAACCTAATTCTCCCTTTTTTTCTTTTAAGGAAAATCGAGATAATGGTAATAAATATAGCGTGTCAACACCCATTTTCTTTAATAGAGGAAGAAGAGCTAGCATTTTAACAAAAGTACCCGTTTCCTTTAATCCATTAAAGTTTTCAATATCCAAAGAATAACTTCGGTCATGGTCCCAAGCGGAAGAAGTTCTAATCATTGTCGAATACAAGACTGATTTTCTTACCCAATCGCCGCC
>DIGC01000024.1:1271-4091 GCA_002419445.1 Caryophanales bacterium UBA5732 | reverse complement strand
TTCACCAGCAATTCTTGAGAAGGTAATTTTCTCATTTCTTCCCCTTGATAATCCCAGGCATTCCATAGGTCTGGAACAGCGTAATTAATTTTACCTAGATCAACTTTTTTAATTAAAATATTTCTTAATTTTTCAATTTTTGATAATGGCATATTATCACCTCATATTTATTATATCAAAATAGTCGCATTTGGTTTTATCTTTTTAAAAGATGTAAGTGTTTACAATTCAGTCATATGTCTTTAAAAAAAAGCGGAAATATAGTATAATTACTTTGGTTAAACGAAACTTGAGGTGATTATTTTGAAAAAGCCAGTAGTATTAATTATTATGGACGGCATCGGAATGACAAAGGCTGGTCCGGGCAATGCATATAGTTTGGCAAAGAAGCCAAATTTAGACTATTTATTTGCTGAATATCCGCATACATTACTTGAAGCGTCAGGTGAAGCTGTTGGTTTGCCCGAAGGACAAATGGGCAACTCAGAAGTTGGACACATGAATATCGGAGCTGGAAGAGTAGTTTACCAATCATTAACGAGAGTTAATAAAGCTGCTAAAGAAAGATTATTTAAAACTAATCATGCTTATTTAGCTGCTTTTAAGAATACTATGAAACATAATTCAAAACTTCATCTTTTTGGTTTGTTATCAGATGGTGGAGTTCATTCTCACATTTTACATTTTAAAGAAATGTTAAAAACCGCTAAAGAAGTCGGCGTAGAAACAACTTATATTCATGCATTTCTAGATGGTAGAGATGTCGGTCCACAATCAGCAGTTGGCTTCATCGATGATTTAGAAAACTACATGAAAGAAATCAATTATGGTAAAATTTCTACTGTTTCCGGAAGATATTACGCCATGGATAGAGATAAGAACTGGGAACGTATTCAAAAAGCTTATGACGCAATGACATGCGGAATTGGTGAACATTATAAAAGCGCTAGAGAAGGTGTTTTAGCTTCTTATCAAGCTGGCGTTAACGATGAATTTGTAATTCCCTTTGTGGTTGATGAAAAAGGTTTGATAAAAGATAATGATTCCATTATTTTTATGAACTTTAGACCTGACCGGGCAATTCAAATTTCCACTGCATATTCAAATCCCAAAGCTTTGGAACATTTAAATACAGATCATGGTCCAAAAAATATCATGTTTATATCAACGATGAAATATTCGGATTCAGTCTCCGGTGAGATTGCTTTTGAGCTCAATGACTTAAATGATATGTTTGGTGATTATATTGCCGAAAAAGGATTAAATCAATTGAGAATAGCTGAAACTGAAAAATATGCCCATGTTACATTCTTCTTTGATGGTGGCGTTGATAAACAAATTAAGAACGCTAAAAGAGTATTAATTCAATCACCTAAAGTACCAACATATGATTTAAAACCAGAAATGAGTGCCTATGAAATAACTGAAGCAGTTCTAAAAGAATTAGATTCAAGAATTCATGACGTCGTGATTTTAAATTTTGCTAATGGCGATATGGTTGGGCACACTGGAGTGATTCCTGCGGCTGTTAAAGCTGTTGAAGCAGTTGACGAATGTGTGGGTAAAGTAGTTGAAAAAATTCAAGAAGTTGGTGGTATTGCATTAATTACTGCTGATCATGGCAACTGTGAAAAAATGATCGATGATGATGGTACTGTTTTCACTGCACACACAACGAATTTAGTTCCATTTTTAGTAACTGATAAATCTGTGCATTTACGTAAATCAGGAAGTTTAGGCGATATCGCACCAACGATGTTAAAATTGCTTAACTTAAATCAACCAAATGCAATGACTGGGGTATCTATCATTGAATAACAGATTTGATACATCTTTAAGGTATTTGAAATTAAAGGATTTATTCTTTGTAATCCTTTATGGCGGAATCTTATCAATCCTTTTTGGATTTTTATTAGGATTTATTGATTATTATATTAGCACTTATGTTAGAATATCATTTGCAGGAATCCTGTTTTTCTTAAGCAGTATGCAAATCGGTAAGTTAGTGAGAAAACAGTATGACTTCCCTCATATTGTTTATATAGTATTTACTGGGTTTTTCTTGATAATACAGGCTATAATTATCTATTTCTTACCATTCATCTTTACTTTTGTAATAGATAATAATGCTCCTGAATTAGTTTTTGACTACAGGTTATACTGGATTGTATTACAAAATATATTTAGTAATCTGTTTACAGGTTTTAATATCAATTTATGGTTAACTATTTTTATTTTTGGAATAGGCACTTATTTAGGTGTTAAACAAACATATTAATATATATTAGAAATAAAAAAGGAGATGGTTTAAATGCCAAATATTAGTAACATTTATGCAAGAGAAGTATTAGATTCAAGAGGTAATCCAACTATTGAGGTAGAAGTTTTTACAGAATCAGGAGCTTTTGGTCGCGCTATTGTTCCAAGTGGAGCGTCAACCGGTGAACACGAAGCTATTGAATTGAGAGACGGAGACAAAACTAGATACCTTGGTAAAGGCGTTTTACAAGCAGTAAGAAATGTTAATGAAGTTATCGCTCCTAACCTTATCGGTTATGACGCAACTTTCCAAACTTCAATTGACAAAATTATGTTAGAGTTGGACGGGACAAAAAACAAATCTAAATTAGGCGCTAATGCTATTTTAGGTGTTTCAATGGCGGTCGCAAGAGCTGCAGCCGACTATGTTGGTTTACCACTTTACCTATATCTTGGCGGATTCAACGCTAAACAATTGCCAACGCCAATGATGAACATCATTAATGGTGGTTCACACGCTGACAACAACGTTGATTTCCAAGAATTCATGATTATGCCTGT
>DIGC01000024.1:0-1226 GCA_002419445.1 Caryophanales bacterium UBA5732 | reverse complement strand
AAAGGTTTTAACACATCAGTAGGCGATGAAGGCGGATTCGCTCCAGACCTTAAATCAAATGAAGATGGAATCAAAGTAATCTTAGAAGCAATTGAAAAAGCCGGATTTGTACCTGGAAAAGACATCGTTTTAGCAATGGACGTAGCTGCTTCAGAATTCTATAACAAACAAACAAAGCTTTATGAACTTAAAGGCGAAGGAAAAACTCTTAATGCTCACCAAATGGTTGAATTCTATCAAAGCCTAGTCGAAAAATATCCGATAATTTCTATTGAAGACGGTCTTGATGAAAACGATTGGGAAGGTTGGAAAGCCTTGACAGATGCATTAGGCAAAAAAATCCAATTAGTTGGCGATGACTTGTTCGTTACCAACACTGAAAAGTTAGCTAAGGGTATTGAAATGGGTATCGCAAACTCAATCCTTATCAAAGTAAACCAAATCGGAACATTAACAGAAACTTTCAACGCTATCGAAATGGCTAAACGTGCTGGCTACACAGCTGTAGTATCTCATCGTTCAGGTGAAACTGAAGATACAACTATTGCTGAAATCGCTGTTGCGACAAATGCTGGTCAAATAAAAACAGGATCACTTTCTAGAACTGATAGAATTGCTAAATACAATCAACTATTAAGAATTGAAGAAGAACTAGATGATGTTGCTGAATATAAAGGTTTAGAATCGTTCTATAACCTTCGATAATACAAAAAAGATGTTTTTGGCTCTTCCAAAAACATTTTTTTATGGTATAATAGTAACGCTGAATATAATTTAGAAAAATCAAGGAGGGTAGACTATGACTTGGTTACATTGGATATTGTTCGCAATATCTCTTATATTAATCACTTTAGTAATGGTTCAAGAATCTAAAGATGATGTTAAAAATACATTTTCTGGTGAAAAATCAGACCTTTTCAAAAACCAAAAGCAAAGAGGATCAGAGTTGTTTATTGCAAGACTGACCGCTGGCGTATCAATAGCATTTGCGGTTTTTGCAATTTTAGCATTAGTCATTATTTAAGAACACATTGCGTGTTCTTTTTTTCTTTTTGAAAGGAGATTTTATTTATGAAAGAATCAATATACAATTTAATTAAAAAAGCTCCTTACAAAGAAAGGACTTTAATGGCTATAGCTGCTAAGCTTGAGCTCACAAAAAAGAAAGATTTTCAAAGTTTAACTAAAAACCTTGATGTTTTGACGAAAGAAAAAAAGATTTATCG
>DIGC01000020.1:5764-8113 GCA_002419445.1 Caryophanales bacterium UBA5732 | reverse complement strand
ATCAAAAAACACGAGCCTTGTTTAATGGAAAGAAACGAATTTACATTTTAGCAGCTGGAACTTCCATGCATGCTGGATTCATTGGAAAATATTATTTTGAAAAAATGACTAATATTCCCACTGAGGTTTTTATCGCCAGCGAATTTGCATATAATCCACCATTGTTAGAGAAAGATGCATTGTTTATCTTAATCTCGCAATCTGGAGAAACCGCTGATTTAAGAGCGTGTTTAGTTAATATTAAAACGATGGGATATCTGGTGCTGACGATTACAAACGTCATCACTTCAACGCTTGCAAGAGAAGCAAATCACGCTTTAGAAATCTATGCCGGTCCGGAAATTGCCGTCGCTTCAACTAAAGCTTATGTTGCGCAAGTCACAATTCTGGCAATATTAGCTTATTGTTTGGCTGAAGAGGAAAGTTTTGATTTAGGGTTTGAGTTATCGCGATTATCAGTAGCGATGGAAGCGATTATTGATCAAAAAGAATATATTGAAACTTTAGTTGCTAAACGTCTTAAGAAGAGAAATTGTTTTTATATCGGTCGAGGAATTGATTTTTATACATCTTTAGAAGCGGCACTCAAGCTTAAGGAAATATCTTATATTCAAACTGAAGGTTTCGCAGCTGGGGAACTTAAACATGGAACTATCGCATTAATTGAAAAGGATGTTCCGGTCATTGCTATTATTACGCAAATGAATATCAATCATAATACGAGGTCGAATATTCAAGAAGTCAGAGCTAGAGGAGCGAAGACAATCATCATTTCTATGGAAAAAGTTTCTGACTGTTCTGACGATATTATTCTTTCTGATGTTCATGAGTATTTAACACCGCTTTTAAGTGTCATACCAACGCAATTAATTGCTTATTATAAGGCTAAAGAATTAAAGCTCGACATTGATAAACCGAGAAATTTAGCTAAATCCGTGACAGTGGAGTAGGTGAAGTTAATTTGAAATACTTTGGAACAGATGGAATCAGAGGCAAAGCCTATGATTTTATCACTGAAGAAATGAGCTTTAGAGTTGGAAAGAGTTTACATCTTTTCCTGAATAAAACTAATAAAATTATTATTGCTAGAGATACGAGAATCTCAGGCGAGGTGATTGTTAAAAATATAATAAAAGGCGCGCTTTTGGCCGGAATTGATGTTTGTGATATTGGTGTCTATGCGACACCAATTTTAGCATTTGCGTCAATCCAAAACGACTGTTTCGGGGTAATGGTGACTGCTAGTCATAATCCATATTTTGATAACGGCATTAAGATTTTCAACCGAGGACAAAAGTCTTTGACGGAAGATGAAATATTAATTGAAGCAGTGATTGATAACGATATTGATTTATCTGGTGTTTTGCCGGGAAAAGAAATTACAATTCCGACAATTCTTGATGAATATTATCAATTGTTTAAACCATTTGATATGACTTTGAACTTAAACATTGGCCTTGATTTAGCCAATGGCGCTACAATCAAGTCGGCTTTAAAAACTCTTCCTAATTTTGTTGAAAGGTATTCAGTAATTGGAAATGAACCGAATGGAATAAATATCAACGCTGAGTGCGGAAGTACTCATCTAGATAAATTACAGTCTTTGGTTCTTGAAAATAAATTAGATTTAGGAATTGCCTTTGATGGCGATGGCGATCGAATCTTGGTCGTTGACGATGAAGGCGAAATTATTGATGGCGATTTGTTGATATATATTATGGCTAAATATCTTAAATCTCAACAACTGTTAAATAAGAATATTGTCGTCTTGTCAAAGATGAGTAATTTGGGTATAATTAAAGCGCTTAGTGATTTAGGTATTAGAGTTGTTCAAACTGATGTCGGCGATAAGTATATCTTTAAAGCTTTAGACGAGGAAGAAGCCACTCTTGGTGGTGAAAATTCCGGCCATATCATCAATAAAGTGTTGCTAAAGACTGGTGATGGGGTTTTAAACGCTTGGTATTTACTAAAAATTTTAAATTACTATCAAACTAAACTTTCTTATTTAAAAAAAGAAGTTATTTACTATCCTGATAAATTGGTTAACATCAAGAATATCGATAAAAACATCGCATCTGATCCGAAAATTATCGAATTAGTAAAACATTATCAAAATGTTTTATCTAGTGATGGAAAAGTTTTAGTTAGAGCCAGTGGGACTGAACCGCTGATCAGAGTTTCAGTTTCCGCAAAAACTAATGAGTTAGTTGACGAAATCATAAATGATATTGTCAATAAAATAAAAAATAAAGAGAAGGGTGAATAGGCTGTTTTTTACGCTTAAAGGGAAAAAATGAAAAAATACGCTATTATTCTCGCAGCTGGCAAAGGGACAAGGATGAAGAC
>DIGC01000020.1:2860-5639 GCA_002419445.1 Caryophanales bacterium UBA5732 | reverse complement strand
GCTGTTCAAGAAGAACAATTAGGTACCGGACACGCGGTTATCTGTGCTCAAGACTTAATTACCGATAGTGAAGGCTATACCATCATTCTTCCTGGTGATATGCCATTAATCGATGATTCTGTAATTAAACTTGCAATCCATGAACATCTTGAATTTAGACATGATTTAACTGTTGTCAGCACAATCGTTGACGAACCTTTTGAATATGGAAGAATCATCCGTGACGAGGCTGGCTATTTGAATGCCATCATCGAAGAAAATGATGCAACAAAAGAAATAAAATTAATCCATGAAATTAATACCGGTATCTATATTATTGATAACAGATTCTTAGTGCCAACTTTAAAAAAGATTAAAAATGACAATGCAAAAAAAGAATATTATCTTACTGATATTGTCAAAATTATGAAAGAAGAAGGCTATTTAGTCGGAACATACCTTTTAGAAAAGTCTTACAAAGCGATGGGTGTAAACGACCTTTATACTTTAAGTAAAGCTGAAACGATTCTTAGACATAATATCAACAAAGCGCTGATGCGTTCTGGTGTGGCGATGATAAATCCAGATACCATTACAATTGGACAAAATGTCGTGATTGATGAAAATGTCGTGATTCATCCTAATACTTATATAACCGGAAATTCTCATATCGCCAATGGTGCTGTAATTGGACCTAATACGGAAATTCATAACTCCGTGATTGGTGAGAATGTCATCTGTAAACATTCGCTAGTTTATAACTCTGAAGTTAAGAAAAACTCTGTTGTCGGGCCATTCGCTCATTTAAGAGATGGTGCAATAATTGGAGAAAATAACCGAATCGGTAACTTCGTGGAAGTTAAGAAATCACAAACCGGAGATACTTTTAAAGCCTCGCATTTAGCATATATTGGCGATGCGGAAATCGGTGATAACGTCAATTTTGGCTGCGGATCAATTACCGTAAACTATGACGGAGTAAACAAATATAAAACCATTATCGGCAACGATGTTTTCGTCGGTTGTAATTCCAATTTAATCGCACCGATTAAAATTGAAGATAACGCAATTATCGCAGCCGGTTCAACCGTTGACAAAAACGTCCCTCACGGATCGTTGGCGATTGCTAGAGCATACCAAATCAACAAAGAAAATTATATTAGAAAGACCAAGAAAATTTATTAGGAAATAATAGTTGACAACTAGCCCGAAATATATTATAATCATTACGGTTAAAAAATAGAAAGTAGAAGTACCTGCTTCTCACCTGATTGATCGAGTCAATAGGTTAATGCTAGTAAATAATTTATTTTATTTTTAGTAATTAGTGGGTACCTATTGGTACTCATTTTTTTATACCTTGGAGGTGTTTTAGTATCATTTATAACAATCAAAAACCGGAAAAAAAAGAAACAAATATGATCAATGAAGAAATTCGCTTTAAGCAAGTCTTATTAATTGGTGCGGATGGTTTTCAATTTGGCGAAAAAAGTTCTCAAGAAGCAAACAGAATTGCGAAAGAACAAGGTTTTGACCTAGTTTGCGTCGCACCTACTGCTAAACCACCAGTCTGTAAATTGATGGATTATAGCAAGTTTCGCTATGAGCAACAAAGAAAAGCCAGAGAAGCTAAGAAACATCAAAAAATAGTCGAAGTTAAAGAAATAAGAATGACTGCAGTTATCGACACTCATGACTTTGAGACAAAATTAAAAAGTGCAAATAAATTCTTAGAAAAAGGCAATAAGCTTAAAGTTACTGTTCGTTTACCTTATAGAGCCGGTCAAGCCTTAGTTGAACAAGGCAAAGAAGTTTTAAATAATTTCCTAGCTGGTTGCACGGAATTAGGCGAATTAGAAAATAAAATTACCCATGATGGAAGATTTCTGTCAATGGTATTAAACCCAACAAAAAAATAATTAAGAAAAAGGAGAAGTTAATCATGCCAAAAATGAAGTCACATTCAGGAACTAAGAAAAGATTAAAAAGAACTGGTACTGGTAAATTATCTAGACCATCTACTTTTCAAGGCCATTTGATGAGCCATAAATCACCAAAGCAAAATCGTCAGTCAAGAAATACTGAGATTGTCTCTAAATCAGACGAAAAAAGAATCAAACATATGGTTCCATACCTATAAAAAGTGAGGTCAAAGAAAAATGCCAAGAGTTAAAGGGAGTTTCGTAACAAGAAACCGCCGTAAAAAAATTATCAAGTTAGCAAAAGGTTATTTTGGTGCTAAGCATATTCTATTTAAAACTGCTAAAGAACAAGTTATGCATTCATTTAAATATGCTTACAGAGATCGCCGTAGGAAAAAAAGAGATTTCCGTAAATTATGGATTACTAGAATTAATGCCGCAGCTAGATTAAACGAAATGAGTTATTCAAGATTAATCAATGGGCTAAAGGTCGCTAATATCGAAGTAAACCGCAAAATGTTAGCGGATATCGCTGTTACAGATCCAACTGGGTTTGCAAATCTTTGCAAACAAGCACAAAAAGCATTAAACAAATAAAGTTTAATCAGCTGATAAAAAAATAAGTCTAGAAATAGACTTTTTTTTATTTATTTTTACGAATTGTAAAAGTTGTCTTTTTTTGGTAAGATATTAATATTAAGAATACTTGAAATAGAGGAATCCGCGATGAAAGAAACGATTAGAGTCGAGAATATTTCTAAAACCTTTACTCTCTCAAAAAAACAGATGAAAATCGATAATACAACTAATAAACATAAAGTAGCGGTTGACGATTTGTCGTTTACAGCTTTTTCCGGCGAGATATATGGGTTATTAGG
>DIGC01000020.1:0-2670 GCA_002419445.1 Caryophanales bacterium UBA5732 | reverse complement strand
AAAGAAAGAAAAGAAAAGTTATTTAATAAATTTGGTATTGATGATTTTAAAGAAGTTAAAGTTGCGGAGTTATCTTCGGGAATGAGACAGAAGGTCCAAATCGTCATATCAATAATTCATGATCCTGAAGTCATCATCTTTGATGAACCGACAAATGGATTGGACGTTTTAACCGCTAAAGTCGTAACTGACTTTCTAATTGAATTAAAAGCATTGGGAAAGACAATTATCGTCTCTACTCATATCTTTTCTTTGGTTGAAAAGATTTGTGATCGAGTAGGAATTATCTTAGATGGTAAATTGAAATTAACCGATATAGTTGAAAATCTCACTAAAGACAATAGTTTAGAAGACATTTTCTTTTCTTTAGTTAATGAAGAGGTGAAATGATGAAAAATATCTTGACAATTTTCAAAAAAGAATGGGATCGAGTAATCAGAGATCGTCGGTTAGTGATTATGGTTATCTTAATGCCTGGTGTTTTAATCTACATGATCTACAGTTTTATGGGAAGTATGATGATTAATTCAGAAACTCCTTTAGTAGACGTTGCCGTTTTGAATTTACCTTCGGGATTTTCGGATATTTATAGTGAAGTAGAAGATGATACGACAATAAATGTTGTCGAAATAACAAATGAAGAGATTCTTGAATATCAAACCTTAATTGATGATAAAGATTGGTCGATTTTAATTGTTTTTCCAGAAGATATTGAAAGTTATAGTGGTGTAGGCGAAAAACCTGAAGTTTATCTTTATTTTAACCCTAATGACTCGAAGTCAGGTAATGCTTATGCCCGATTTAGTAGTTATCTAACTACTTATCAAACTGAATTAAGCTATGATTTATATGGTGACACCAATTTCTTTTTGCTAAATCAGAGTCAAACTCCTTTTAATAACAGTGAAATTATGGGTACGATCTTTGGTCAGTTATTGCCGATGCTGACGATCATGTTCTTGTTTTCCGGAGCGATGAGTATTGGTCCTGAAGCCATCGCCGGTGAAAAAGAAAGAGGAACTATCGCAACGATTCTCATAACGCCGATAAAACGTAGAGAGTTAGCCTTAGGCAAGATTTTGGGTCTTTCCGCTTTAGCATTATTATCGGCAGTATCTTCATTTTTAGGTATAATTCTTTCTTTACCTAAATTAATAAATTACGAAGGTGCGGATATCTCGATTTATGGTTTCAATGATTATTTATTAATATTACTTGTTTTATTTTCAACGATTTTCGTAATTATTGGAATTATATCGATTTTGTCGGCTTTCTCTAAATCAGTTAAAGAGGCAGGATCATATATCGCACCAATCTATATTTTAACGATTATTATCGCAATTGGAACATCTTTTGGAGGATTTACTAATCCTAGTCTATTTTTATTTGCTCTACCGATATATAATAGTGTAGAAAGTTTAAAAGCGATTATGACATTTTCTGATAATGCGTTGATTTATACATTGATAACCGTAATTGCCAATCTGGTTTATCTGGTTATCTTCGTCGGTCTACTAAACAAAATGTTTAATAGTGAAAAAATAATGTTTGCAAAATAGGTGAACTATGGAACATAAGATTATCAACATATTTGGTTCTTCGGGATCAGGTTCGACAACCTTAGCTAGGATAATAGCCGAGAAATTCGCGTATCATCATATTGATGTCGATGATTGGGTCTGGGAAAAAACCGATCCGCCGTTTACAAAAAGAAGAACTGATGAAGAAGCGAGAAGCGCAATCTTGAGGGAACTTAAGAAAAGTAATAAATCAGTCATTTCTGGTTCTTTAGTTGGCTTAGGTGACGACATTAAGCATCAGATAAATCTGTTTGTGTTTATCAACCTTGATATCGAAACCAGAATAAAAAGGATTGAGAAACGGGAAAGAATGCGTTTTGGCAAGAGAGTTCTTCCCGGTGGGGATCTGTACCAACAACATCTTGATTTTTTAGAATGGGTATCTAACTATGAAACCAATCCCGAATATATTCGTTCGAGAAAGCAACACCTTTTATGGCTTGATGATGTGAAGGTGCCGGTTTTAAAAGTTACCGATGAATTGAGTATTGAAGAATTGTTGGCTTTAGTAAGACCGTTTGTCTAAAAGAAAGAGAGGTTTAAAGAATGCTGGAATTTAATATTATTTTAAAATCTCTATTTTCGGCTATTTTGTTATATTTCGTCGTGAATTCGATTTGGAGATTTCATATTTATAACAATTTGTTTACATCAATATATGTCTTTTTGATGCTAATTGTATTTATAATCTATAGTGATTTGGCATATAATCTGTTATTTCTTTTGTTGGTAATTGGATTAACTGTTATAACCGCAGGTGTCTACCTGTATTTTAAACAAAAAAAAATCGAATATTATTGGCTGATAAATATTGGTCGTCATGATTACCACCGAGTTAGATATTATCTCCAACTTAACGCTCCGGAAAATTTGAATTATCGTTATAATAAGAAAACGTTCTTCGTGTTAAAACTTTCTCATAATGAAAAACCGGTTGTCAAAAAAATAATGAAAGGATTTGAAGTGGCTGAAAGCAAGCGGAAAAACCGCTTTACCATCTGCAATTACTGGCAAATTATTATTTTTATCACGATGATGGTTATTTTATGGCGCTTCTAGGGTTTTAAGGTATGGATTCATATATCAAAGT